>REEK01000116.1 GCA_007695115.1 Sphaerobacteraceae bacterium | reverse complement strand
ATGGCATGTGGTGGTGGTTCCTGCCGCCGATCATCGTCATTATCATGCTCTTCGTTGGTCTCTTTGCTACCTCAGTGGGACTCGATGAGCTTGCCAATCCGCGAACACGCCGCGCAGTCTAACTGCAAAACGCACGCACGAGACGAAAACGGGCGATCCATTCCGGGTCGCTCGTCTTCGTGTTCACACCTGGTTGACGCACAATCTGCGTTCACCGATGATCGCACTGGAAGAGTTCGCGCAGTAATTCCTGAAAGGATACGCTCGAAATGGCAAGCAACGGGTTTCCCGTAATCTTCGACGGACACAACGACACAATTCTGAGCCTCACCGGAACTGGCTTCAATCCACTTCCCAACGGGCGCTCGTTCTTCGAGCGATCAACCAATGGTCATGTCGATCTGCCGCGTGCCAGAGATGGCGGACTCGGCGGTGGATTCTTCGCGGTCTTCATTCGACCGCCCGAGGCAGAGAAAGAAAACGCTGAAGCCAAGAACGCTGATGATGTCGAGCAACGTGTCAAAGCGCAATTCAATCCAGCCGGTGGCTGGCCCGAGCCGATGGCGATGGACTTCGCACAGTCGAAGGCTCTCGAGTTACTCGGTCGCCTGTTCCAGATCGAGCGAGAGTCAGCCGGGGCCTGCAAGATCGTTCGCTCGGCCGCGGAACTTCAGGAATGTCTGGACAACGGAATATTCGCCATCTTGTTGCATTTCGAGGGAACTGATCAACTCGATCCGGACGGCTTCGCGCTCGACGTCTTTCATCAAGCGGGCGTGCAGTCGATCGGGCTGACCCACTTCAGAAAGAATCGCTACGCCGAAGGTGTTCCGATGACATTCCCCAGTTCCCCGGATACCGGCCCCGGCCTGACTGAAGAAGGCAAAGAGCTGGTCCGACAGTGCAACGCGCGCAACATCCTCGTCGACGTGTCTCACATCACTGAGGCGGGATTCTGGGATGTCGCGAACATCACCGACGCTCCGATCGTTGCCACTCACTCCAATGCGTGGGAGGTGGCGAACGCTCCACGGAATCTGACCGACAAGCAACTCGCGGCCATCAAAGAGAGCAACGGAGTGGCGGGCTTGAACTTCCACGTTGGCTTCCTGCGTCCAGACGGTGAAATGGCGTCGGACACGCCACTTTCGATCATGGCCGATCATGTTGATCACATGGTCGACAAGATGGGGATCGATTGCGTTGCGCTCGGCTCGGACTTCGATGGCGCAAACATGCCGGATGAACTGAAAGATGCGACGGGGCTCCCGAACCTGATGTCCGCTCTCCAGGATCGCGGCTACGATGCTCAGGCCCTGACGAAGATTGCTCATGGAAACTGGGTTCGTGTCCTGCGCGAGACATGGGGTTCCTGACGTTCAGGGCATCTGGATTGCAGGGAAAACTGGAGAACCTCGTCGCCGTCGATACGGAAGAACGTGAGGGATTTCATGAACATTCCACCAAGGTTCGGACGACAGGACATCGAGTCCATGCGAAATCGGCTCGATCGCCTATTGGGCGATGTTGGTGATAGAACATGGGAACTTCTGGAACGAAGTATGCCGATTGACGTGTTCGAGTCCAGCTCACACGTTCAAATTACTGCCTCGGTTCCGGGAATCGATGCGGACCAGCTCGACATTCAATTCACCGATGGAATGTTGACGATTCGGGCATTGGCCGAAGAACCTCCCGAACGCACGGATGGCACCTGGCACATGCGCGAACGAAGAACCGACGTCAACGAGCGGACGGTGCCGATCCCCCGTGCCGCAGATATCGATGAGGCGGAAGCGACGCTGGACAAAGGCGTACTGACCATCATCTTCCCGATCATTGAACCTGCCTCGAAGCGACGGATACAGATCAAGTCGAAATCGAGAGAGCAACCGCCTCTCGACTAGTCCACCGCCAACACTCCTCGTGGCCTGTCCAGGGCCACGAGGGGATGTTGAGCTATGTCGAGACTAATTTTGATCTCTCAGCGCAGAAACGATCGCTTCGCCGACCTCGACCGTTGTTGCGCTCCCACCAAGATCTCCGGTGAGAACCGAACCATCTGCACAGACCGCTTCAATTGCCTGCACGATCCGACTCGCCGAGTCGGATTCACCAAGTTGATCAAGCATCATGGCACCTGCCCAAACGGTTCCAATCGGGTTCGCGATACCCTGGCCGGCGATGTCCGGAGCGCTGCCATGGACTGGCTCGAACAACGAAGGAACCGTCGGATCTGCCGCGATGTTAGCGCTCGGTGGCAAGCCCAGGCTCCCCATGAGCGCACCGCCGAGATCGGTCAGAATATCGGCGAACAGGTTACTACCAACGACGACATCGAAGGTCTGTGGCTTGGTAATCATCGCCGCAGCGGCAGCATCAACCAGGACGTGCGAAACCTCGACGTCCGGAAACTCTCGCGCCACATCATTGACCACGTCATCCCAGAATGGCATTCCGTACTGCATCGCGTTCGATTTGGTGATGCTCGTGAGATGTTTCCGACGGCGCTGGGCTATGTCGAATGCGTAGCGGACAACTCGTTCGACGTTGAACCGGGAGAACACTGACGTCTGCAACGCAACCTCGTGTTCCGTTCCCTGATGAACCCGCCCGCCAGCTCCGGCATACTCTCCTTCGGTGTTCTCACGAACGAACAGCATGTCGATGTCTTCCGGGCCGCGATTTCGCAATGGTCCCTGGATGCCAGGCATCAATCTGACTGGTCGGACGTTGACATGAAGATCGAACTGCTTCCGGATCGGCAAGAGCAGGCCCCACAGGGTGATGTAATCAGGAACATCAGGCGGATCGCCAACCGCGCCCAAATAGATCGAATCGAACGATCGAAGTTGGACCAGGCCGTCCTCAGGCATCATCCGTCCGTGCTCACGATAGAAGTCCGAGCTCCAGGGCAGATCGACCCATTCGATCTCACACTCATGCTCACAGGCCACGTCTACCACGTGCTTGCCGATCGGGATCACTTCTTTGCCGATCCCATCACCGGCGATTACCGCAATCCGGAACTGTTTCATGATGTTGCCTTCCTCAGTCGATTCAAGCCCAGACCAGCCCCCGCACGCCTGGCTAGCATGCCCAGACATGGAGATAACCGTTCAATTCAGGTGATTCGCGTTGACAGAGCGATCCGCACCATGCTACCAGAGAACATCGACTATCCGACTTCCACCCGCATTGGAGTTTCACCGTGTCCGAGAATGATCAGAACGCCACGATCTCAGACGCAACCAGAAAACTATTGAACCAGGCAAGCACCGCGACGATCAGCTCAGTGCTGCGAAAACATGGATACAACGGCATGTATCTGGAGGGACTTCTCCCGCTTCACCCCGAAAAGCGGATGGTCGGTCGTGCATTTACGCTGAGATTCGTGCCAACGCGGCCGGATCTCGACCCAACCGGAGAGTTTGACAATACAACGAACAAACAACGGATCGCCGTGGAGAGCGTCGGCCCGGGTGAAGTCCTGGTTATCGAGGCCAGAGGCAACACCAGAGCCGGGACGCTCGGTGATATTCTGGCCACCCGGATCTGGAAACGCGGAGCCGCCGGCATCGTCAGTGATGGGGCGTTCCGGGATACGCCCGGATTCAGCGAGATCGACTTGCCAACCTACAGCAAGGCGCAGAACCCCAACCTGTCGTCCGCAGTGCATCACCCGATCGAGATCAATGGGACGATTGTCTGCGCTGGTGTCACGGTAATTCCGGGGGACGTGATCGTCGGAGACGGCGAAGGCGTGATCGTGATCCCCTCTGGCATGGCTGACCAGGTGGCCCAGGAAGCCGCCGAGCAGGAGCGTCGAGAGGAATTCATAATCGGCAAGATTCGCGAGGGTCACTCGATTCTCGGAGTGTATCCACCGGACGAAAAGACCCTCGCCGAATATGCCGACTGGAAGAACCGAAACTAGACTTGATCCCGGCAGATCAATTCGACTTCGTTGCCGTCAGGATCATCGATATAAAGGGTTCGAGATGGAATCACGGGATGCTTGCCGTCTCGGACCTCCAGTCCTTCGGCTTCGAAATGAGCTTTGAATGTATCGAAGTCCGCCGGGCTCACTTCGAGTGCCAGATGGTGAAGGTGTGATGGCGGCTGAAACGGTGGAGCATCATCAGGGAGCGACACCAGAACCACCATCTGCGGGATGCCTTCCTGACCATCCCCTGCTTTGAGAAACAGCGGCCCGGGGAAGTCCGGCGGCGAAATGACGGAGAGTCCCAGCAGATCCCGGTAGAACGCGAGAGATCGTTGACGGTCTCTCACGTGGAGAACGATTTCGGCCAGTCCGCGTATCTGTGCCACAAAGCACCTCTCATCCATTTTGAAACAATGGCCGCGCAAACGGCCTTATCTGTCCATTGTCCCGCCAGCTCAATGCTCGTGCGGTTGTCCAGTCAGGGAGTATAGACTAGAATTCCAGAACGTTGGCGCATTCGGGCCTGTAGCTCAGGGGCAGAGCAAGGGGCTCATAACCTCAAGGTCGCAGGTTCGAATCCTGCCAGGCCCACCGATGACTTCATTCGAACCATGCACCTTACCCGAGGCATGAACGCTCCAAGTGAGCAGAGGAGGACGACATAGAAGACATAGACGCCGCAGAACTCGCCCGAAGAGTCGCAGACATTGCCTCTCAGGAGCTCGCCACCGACATACTGGTGCTCGATATTCAGCACCTGTCTCCGATTGCCGATTGCTTCGTTATCGCCTCAGTCGACAACGTCAGACAGTTGCGCGCCACGGCAGACGCAATTGATCAGGAGCTAAAAGAGCACATCAGTCTGAGACCAGTGCGTCGCGAAGGACCACCGGACAGTGGCTGGGTAGTCATGGACTATCCCGGTGTTCTGGTTCATCTGATGACCGAAGAACAGCGCGAGTTTTACCGCCTGGAAAATCTCTGGGCCGATGCTCATCGGTTGCTCGTAATTCAATAGTTTTGAAGCCTGCACGATCCGCAGCCGTACAGGAGCAGGGGACACAATGATACAGGTTAGCCAGAAAACCGGATTCACAGTTCCGTTTCTGCTGGGGACGACGATCGGCATCATCAGTGGCACGCTGGTTGGCGTTCTGGTTGGTCGTCACATCATCGGACTGACGCAACGCGCTGTCGAAAAAGCAACAGGTTCGGAACGTGGCGAAGGCCCACGCCTGGATCTCCTGCTTCAGTAGGACTTGAAGAATCCCTGTCACGTTGCCACCGAACTCTCGGTGTCAGGCGTCGGTCGATTGCCGCTCGAAAAGTGGGCCGGCGCGCCGGGCTAACAGAGCGAGGATCCCCACGCCTGCGGCCCCCGCCAGAATCAACAGAAACAACTTCATCTGAGGTGTCGGGATCAGCAGCGACGCAATCCCCAGCGTCCCGGACAGCCCACCAAATAACAGTACGATCTGCGGCTGGGTCCACCCCATGTCGAGAAGCCGGTGATGCAGGTGCCCGCGATCAGCCTTGAGCGGTGAGCGGCCGTGCAGAATCCGGTAGATGATTACCCACGCCACGTCCAGAATCGGCACCCACAGTGCCAATAGAGCAGTGGCAATCTTGGCCCCACCAATAATCGAAATGACCGCTAGTGAGAACCCGAGAAACATCGCGCCGGTATCGCCCATCAATATCCGGGACGGATGCCAGTTATAGGAGATGAACCCGATCACCGCTGCTCCGAGGGCAACTGCCAGCAGGGAAATCGTGAACTGTGGGTCACCAGGCGGCCGGAAGAACGTGTGCAGGAACAGCACACTGGTCGCCACGAGCGTTATCGTGCAGGCCAGCCCGTCCAGGCCATCAACCCAGTTCAACGTATTCATCATCCCGACGATCCACAGGAGCGTGATCGGAATCGCCAGCAGCAACGGAAGCTCGATCATGCCACCGAACGGGTTGGTGAACTGCTCGATCACCAGCCCATGCTCCTCCCCACGGAAGCGCGGAACGATCATTACGCCAGCGGCCAGGATCTGCCAGGCGAGCTTCGGGAGCGGAGCGATTCCAATCAAATCGTCGTAGAGCATCACTCCAGCGACGATTGCTGCCCCGGTAACCAGCAGCACGATGCGCTCGATCTCTTCGGGAAATCGCTCGACTGGAAGCATGAAGGTAATCGCGATCCCGCCACAGAACGCCATGAACATGGCAATCCCGCCGAACTTCGGTATCGGCGAAGTATGAACCTGTCTTGGATCGGTGGGATACAGGAGCAGATCACGATCGTGGGCGAGACGCAAAAGCGCCGGCACGATAATGCGCACTAGCGCAATCGTGCCGGCTGCGACGATCAATGCAATGAGGGCATTGCCCATTCTTCAGCACCCCATCGCGGCCACCAGTGGCCAGACTAACTAGCTCAGCGCAGCAACCGGATCACCGGGCAACACGAACTGCTTCGACAGTTCCTGCGCACGGGCACGGCTTCGCGCAATGATCGCTTCATCATCGGCGTTCTTCAGGGTCTCGGCGATCAGTTCACCGATGGCGATCATCTCGTCGGTTCCCATGCCGCGACTGGTCATCGCGGGCGTTCCAATACGGATGCCGCTTGCCTGCATCGGCGGTCGCGGATCGTTCGGAATCGCATTCTTGTTCAGCGTAATGCCAGCTTCTTCCAGAACGCGTTCGGCCTTGCGTCCACTGATGTCAAGCGAAGTCAGATCGACAAGCATCAGGTGGTTGTCTGTTCCACCAGAAACGATGCGGAGTCCGTTCTTCATCAGTGTTTCGGCCAGAACCTTCGCGTTCACGAGGACCTGGTCGATGTAATCGCGGAACTCTGGCTGAAGCGCTTCGTTGAACGCAACTGCCTTCGCGGCGATAACGTGCATCAATGGCCCACCCTGAACGCCGGGGAAGACCAGCTTGTCGATCTGCTTCCCGAGCTCCGGATCAGTCATGATGATGCCACCACGTGGTCCACGCAGCGTCTTGTGCGTGGTGGTGGTGGTGAAGTGTGCGTGGCCAACCGACGTTGGATGCCGTCCAGCAGCGACGATACCGGCGATGTGCGCGATATCAGCCATCATCCAGGCACCCACTTCGTCAGCGATCTCTCGCAGCTTCGCGAAGTCGATAACGCGGGAGTATGCGCTGGCACCGGTAATCAGTAGTTTGGGCTTCACTTCATGTGCGATCGATCGCACTTTGTCATAGTCGAGAAGTTCAGTCTCTGGATCCACACCATAAAAGGATGCGTCAAAAAGGCGGCCTGAAAAATTAACATGAAGTCCGTGCGTAAGATGTCCACCCTCCTGGAGGCTCATCCCGAGTGTGCGATCACCGGGTTCCAGGATCGTCATCATGGCGGACATGTTGGCCTGAGCGCCTGAGTGAGGCTGTACGTTGACATGTTCTGCACCGAACAGCTTCCGGGCGCGCTCGATCGCGAGGTTCTCGACTTCGTCGACGACCTCACAGCCACCGTAGTAGCGTTTGCCGGGGTACCCCTCGGCATACTTGTTTGTGAGAACTGACCCCATGGCCTCGATAACCGGGCCACTCGTAAAGTTCTCTGAGGCGATCAGTTCGATCGTCTCGCGTTGCCTGTCACCCTCACGGGCAATCATATCGGCAATCGCCGGGTCTGCATTTCGTAGCTGACTCATGAATCATCCCTCCTGATTCGTTGGGCTACGACTAATCGACACATCAATTGAGTCTAGCACAGGCGCTACCAGCAACTCAGAAGGCCACGCCCGCGCAAGCCCTGCTACGTGCGTCCTTTTCGGTGCCTGAATCGGAGAACGATCGGGGTACCCAGATAACCGTATTCTTCGCGAATATGGTTTTCAATGTACCGTCGATACGAGAAATGCACGTTCTCTGGATCGTTAGTGAAGACGATGAAGGTCGGAGGCTCCACCGCGGCCTGAGTGGCATAGTAGAACTTGACCCATTTCCCGGGCCTGGATGCCGGTGGATGCCGGTTGACAAGTTCCTTGATCAGGCGGTTCAGCTCACCAGTCGATATGCGCCGGGTTCGCTCGGCCATGACCGTCAACGCCACGTCCATGATCTGCGATACACGCTGGCCGGTCTCCGCTGATGTGAAGACAATCGGCGCATAGGGAACGAAATCGAAGGCTTCCCGGGCACGTTCGATGAATCGACCAACGCTCCGCTCGTCCTTCTCCACCAGGTCCCATTTGTTGATGGCGAGGACGATCCCCTTTTTCCGCTCTTCGATGTATCCGGCAACGTGCGTATCCTGCGCCGTAAACGGCTCGGTTGCATCCAGCACCAGTACCGCGACGTCAGCTCGATCAATCGCCCGCATCGAGCGCAGCACGCTGTGCTTCTCAACACCCGGCTCGATTCGGCCACGGCGCCGTACACCAGCAGTATCGATCAATGTAATCGGCTGAGATTTGTACATCACCGTGGTGTCGATGGCATCGCGTGTCGTCCCCGGAATCTCGGACACGATCTGGCGACCCTGACCGGTCAGGGAGTTCAGCAGAGCTGACTTGCCCACGTTCGGCCGACCGACGAGCGCAATCCGCGGAAACTCAGACTCTTCTTCGCCACTGAGATCCGGCAGACTGGCAATAACTCGATTCAGCAACTCGCTCATGCCGTCTCCGTGAATCGCCGAGACCGCGACCGGATCATCCAGACCGAGGGAGTAGAACTCGACCGCGTTATCCTGGCGTTCGAGCGACTCCGTCTTGTTGACGACCACGATCACCGGCTTGTTGGTGCGTCGCAGGAGATCAGCAACTTCCCAGTCTCCGGCTGTAAGACCGTAGATCCCATCAGTGACGAAGAGGATCACATCGGCTTCCTCGAGGGCCAGAACTGCCTGTTGCTGGGTAGAACGAGAGATCTGCGCCGAGGTCGAGCGCTCCAGCTCTTCTTCGGATTGCAAACCACCGGTATCGATGAGCGTGAACCAGGAATTGAGCCACTCGACTTCACCGTAGATCCGGTCGCGAGTGGTTCCAGGAAGGTCTTCGACGATTGCGCGCCGTTCACCGATCAATCGGTTGAACAACGCAGATTTTCCGACGTTCGGGCGGCCAACGATGGCGACGATCGGTCTGGGCATGTTTCGGATCCTCATTTCGATGCGTTCACGCGAATGCTGTGTCGATACCGCATCGTCATACAGCGTAAACAGAAAATGCGCGAGCGGAGTCATAGCGACGCCACTCGCGCGATTCTAAAGGTGTCGGATTATATCAGGCGGCGGCCTTCAGCGCCGCGATCAGATCAGTGATCTGCTCTTTGTTGTTCATTTCAGTGGTGCAGATCAGCATCGTGTTCTCCAGCGACGAATCGAGTTTGCCGAGATCATACCCGCCAACGATTCCTGCCGCCTGAAGCTTGCGATTCAGATCACGCACCGGCATCGGGGTCTTCACGGCGAACTCATTGAAGAACTGACCTTCGCCGACAACCTCGAAACCATCGATCGCATCGATCTGCTCAGCGAGAAAGTGTGCGTTCTGATAGCACATCTCCGCGATCTTGCGCAGACCCGTGGGACCGACTGACGCGAGATAGACCGTTGCAGCCAGTGCCAGAAGACCCTGGTTGGTGCAGATGTTGCTGGTCGCCTTCTCACGCCGGATGTGCTGCTCGCGCGTCTGGAGCGCCAGCACATATCCGCGCTTTCCTTCTTCATCGGTCGACATTCCGACCAACCGGCCCGGCAACTGGCGAACCAGTTCCTTCTTCGCTGCCAGAATACCAACCACCGGTCCACCGAGACTCTGCGGCACACCGAGCGACTGACCTTCGCCAGTGACGATGTCGGCATCAAAGTCTCCTGGAGGCGGAAGCATTCCGAGCGCCAGCGGATACGTGGAGACCACGAACTTGGCTCCGGCATCTTTCGCCTTCTGAGAAACCGTTTGCAGATCCTCGATCCGTCCGAAGAAGTTCGGGTACTGCACGATGACACACGCCGTCGAATCGTCGAGGTGTTCATCGAACGCAGATGGATCGGCGTACATCGTATCGGTCGGAATTGGCAATTCGACTACTTCGATGTCGAGACCCGTCGTGTAGGTCCGCAAGACACCCCGGTAGTGCGGGTGAACAGTTCCAGCAACCACGATCTTGGTGCGCTTCTTTCGCGGGTTGACCGCGAGCAGCGCGCCTTCGGCCATCGCCGTGGCACCGTCGTAGAGCGACGCATTGGCGATTTCCATGTTCGTCAAGGCGCTGATCATCGACTGGAACTCGTAGATCACCTGTAGCGTACCCTGAGCGACTTCTGGCTGATATGGGGTGTACGCGGTGTGATATTCACCACGCCAGAGAATCTGATAGACCGTGGCTGGCGAATAGTGGTTGTAGATTCCTGCACCAAGGAACGATGGCGTTGCCGCCGTGTTGACGTTCTTTGCTGCCAGCTGATTCAGCTTCCGATTCGCTTCCAATTCGGAGAGCGACGGCGGGAGATCGAGATCTGGAAACCGAACCGACTCAGGAATAACCGAGAACAACTCCTCCACCGAGTTCGCCCCGATGGCTTCGAGCATCTCTTTCCGGTCTTCCTTCGTATGCGGTACGAACGACATGGACAATCATCTCCTCATCTTACCGCGCTGTTAGGCCATACCGGCCTGGCTGCACACGCAGCACTACAAGTATAACGATTTCGCGCGGCAAGATATTCTAGTGTCCGCCTTCTTCTTCGACGAACTTCTCGTAAGTGGCACTATCCATCAGCTCATCGAGCTCTGACGAGTCACTGAGCTTGATCTTCACCAGCCACGCATCGTCGTATGGTGAGCTGTTGACTGACTCTGGTGCATCGATCGCCTGATCGTTGGCTTCGACGATCTCACCCGACACCGGTGAATAAATGTCCGATGCGGCCTTGACTGACTCAATAACACCCAGCGGCTCGGACTTCGAGACTGAGTCACCCGCTTCTGGCAGCTCCAGATAGGTGATGTCTCCAAGCTCGGATTGAGCGAAGTCGGTTACGCCCATCGTCACCGTGTCTCCATCGACTTTTACCCACTCGTGCGACTTGGTGTAGTGCAACCCAGACTTGATCTCGGCCATCGTAACGTGTCCTTTCTCCCGCCTGATTCGGCGAATCTCCAGTTTATCCCCGTTTATAGAACGGTGTTCGTACCTGTTCTGCGCGAACTGGCTTGTTGCGGACAATGATGTCCAGCGGCTTACCAACGCCGGCATACTCGACGTCTACCAGACCAAGCCCGATGTTCTCGCCGAGCGTTGGAGATCGGGTACCGCTGGTAACCTCACCGACCGTCTTTCCGTCGACCTGAATCTCATAGTGTGTGCGCGGTGTTCCGCCACGCTCTACGAGCTTGAATCCAACGAGACGGCGCTTGAGTCCTTCATCCTTCTGCTTGAGCAATGCTTCTCGCCCAATGAACTCGCCCTTGTCGAATTTAACCGCCCAGCCGAGGCGTGCCTCGAGCGGAGTGATCTCGGAGGAGAGTTCCTGACCGTAGAGCGCCATTTTTGCCTCGAGACGGAGTGTGTCCCGAGCGCCAAGACCGATCGGCTGAATGCCGACATCTTCGCCAGCCTCGAACAGCGCTTTCCAGATCATCAGGATATCTTCGATCGGAGAGTAGACCTCGAACCCGTCTTCGCCGGTGTAGCCAGTTCGGCCGACCATACAGTCAGATCCGGCAACGTTTCCGAAGACCGAGGAGAAGTTTGGAACTGGAGCAAGATTGACGTCGATGATCTTCTGGAGGACCGATTCTGCGTTCGGGCCCTGGATTGCGATCATGCCGGTGCGCTCGGAAGAGTGGTCGAGGGTGACATCGAACTCCGGCCGATTCGCCTTCTGCTCGTTGAACCAGTCAACGTCCTTCTTCGTATTGGCCGCGTTGAGAACGATGAAGAAGCCATTATCGTCCGGGCGACGATAGACAATGATGTCATCAACAACACCACCGGATGGATACAGCAACATTGCATACTGCGCCTGGCCGGGGGCGAGTTTCGTAACGTCATTGGTAGTGACGTACTGGAGAAAATCGTCGGCGTCAGGACCGGTTACGTTGAGTTGCCCCATGTGGCCCAGATCGAAAACACCGACATTGTTTCGTACCGCGTGGTGCTCTTCGATAATGCCTTTGTAACTGACTGGCATGTACCAGCCAGAGAAATCCACCATCTTCGCGCCAGCCTCTACGTGCCAGTCTGCGATAGGTGTGCGTGTCAGACCAGATGCATCCGCCAACCCGTGCTCCTTTCCCATCCCGCGGCCCAA
Source organism: Sphaerobacteraceae bacterium (assembly GCA_007695115.1). Lineage (GTDB taxonomy): Bacteria > Chloroflexota > Chloroflexia > Thermomicrobiales > Thermomicrobiaceae > SLMJ01. Next base: position 89,396 of record REEK01000116.1, on the reverse strand, counting down.
ACTGCCGAATTGTAAAGAGGAACGCAGGCGCGGTCAATACTCGGCGTCAGACACGCTCGAGCGATAACTTGTCCATCTCCATCTGAACCGGAACCGGATATTGTCCGGTCAGACAACCTGTGCAGAATCCGTTACGGCCAGTGTTGATCGCATTGAGCAGTCCGTCGAGACTCAGATAGCCGATCGAGTCCGCCCCGATCCGTTCACCGATCTCTTCAATGCTCAACTGCGCCGCGATCAACTCGCTTCGCTTGGCCATATCGACACCAAGATAACACGGCCACTTGATCGGCGGGGCGTGCACACGCATATGCACTTCTTTCGCGCCGTTGTTCCGGAGCAAGTCCACGATCGGCTTGCTGGTGGTCCCTCGAACGATCGTGTCATCGATCAAGGCCACACGCTTACCTTCGAGCACTTCCGGGAGCGCGTTAAACTTGAGTTGCACACCTTGCTCGCGCAGACGCTGGTCCGGCTGGATAAACGTCCGGCCGATGTAACGGTTCTTGATCAGTGCTTCGGCGTACTGGATGCCCGACTCACGTGCGAAGCCAATCGCAGCCGGGACCGCCGAATCCGGCAAGGGGACGACGATATCAGCATCAACCGGGTGCTCCCGATAGAGTTCGGCACCCATCCTCTGACGGGTCAGGTGCAGTCGATCGCCCTTCATGAAGCTGTCTGGGCGGGCAAAGTAGATCGTCTCGAAGATGCACATCGCTTCCCGCTTGCGACTGTCCTCGGGCGGGTAACTCCGAACACCGTCTTTGTCGATGATCACGATCTCGCCTGGCTCGAGCTCCCGCTCGTAAGTGGCACCGATCGTCTGGAATGCACACGTCTCTGAGGCGAGCACATAGCCACCATCGATCCGGCCGAGACATAGCGGACGAATCCCGTGTGGATCTCGAACCCCGATAAGCGCATCGGGCATCATCACGGCAAGACTGTAGGCACCAACAAAGCGAGACATCGCCTGCTTGATCCGGGTAACAATGTCAGGGCCAAAGTTCAGGGCAATTCGCCAGGTGAGCACCTCGCTATCAGTGGTCGTTTCGAAGTTGACCCCTGATTCCTGAAGTTCGCGTCGAAGAATATCGCTGTTGACGAGGTTTCCGTTGTGGGCGACTGCCACCGTGCCAAAATTAGAGCGAGCCACCATTGGGCCCGCGTTCTCTGGACCACTATTTCCGGTTGTCGAATACCGGGTATGACCGATGGCGATGTGACCGGTGAGATCCCTGAGGTTATCTTCAGAGAACGCTGTGTTGACGAGGCCCATCCGTCGATGGACGCGAATGTCTGTTCCGTCCGAAGCCGCAATCCCGGCACTCTCCTGGCCGCGATGCTGCAACGCGTACAGTCCGAAGTAACTCAGTCGGGCGACATCTACACCGGGTGCATAGACGCCAAAAACACCGCATTCCTCACGGAGTTCGTCAAGTGGCATGCTGGGTTGGCCCCCTTCTGGTCCGCCGCATGTATCAAGACAAGTGTAACATGTTCGGAACATTATTCCGGCGCACCTGTCGCGCGAATTTCGCTGCGTACATACGCAATCGCGCAAACATGATCCAGACTCTCCCTACGACCTAAAATGAACGTCCCGGTACACTGCTCGAAGTATCAGGGTCGATCGAGTGCGAGAGCAGCGCTGCCGACCAGGCAGCTTCGAGATCAGCTACCAACTCATCGACCATCCCGTTGATCGTCAGCCGGTCTCCCCCCGTATCTCCTACCCTGATGAAAGCCACTCCCGCATCCTCGAGCTGCTCGGTCAGTTCGGCCTCTTTATCAGGCGAAACTTCGACGAAAATCCGGGAAGCCGCTTCACCGAAGAGCGCCCGATCCAGGCGATCTCCCGATGCAGCGAGCACATCCGCCAGATCGGCCTGCAAGCCGACACCACTCACAATGCACGACTCGGCCAGCGCAACTCCGAGGCCACCTTCCGAGGTATCGTGGGCGACGTTGATGATCCCTGACGAGATCAGGTTCCGGACAACCGTCTGAACGCGAACCTCTTGCTCCAGATCGATTGCCGGTGGCGCTCCTGCTGTGCGTCCGTGCAGCAACTCAAGGTACTCACTCGCTCCCAGCGTTCCGGCCGCGTTGCCAAGTACGTAGACGGCTCCTCCACCCTCGAAGCCCATCTGGGCGTACCGATTGACATCCTCGAGCCGTCCGACGATTCCCACAGTCGGGGTCGGGAAGATCGCCGTGTCTCCGGACTCGTTGTACAGGCTGACGTTTCCTGAGATGACGGGGATTCCGAGCGCATTGCACGCCGCCGACATTCCGTCTACAGCCTGCTGCATCTGGTAGTAGACACCCGGGTCTTCCGGGTTACCGAAGTTAAGGCAGTTGGTGATTGCCAACGGCTGAGCACCGACACATGAGACGTTCCGGGCAGCCTCGGCCACCGCATGAGCTCCACCTGCAAACGGCTCGAGGTAGCAGTAGCGTGGGTTGCAGTCAGTCTTTACCGCCAGTCCCGAGTCGGTTCCCTTTACACGGATGACTGCTGCATCGGCCTTGATCGGTGCAACGACGGTGTTACTGAGAATTGTGTGATCGTAGGTCTGCGTCACAGGCTTGCGGCTACCAATGTTCGGGGCACCGAGCAATCGCTTGAGCGCATCTCCGGCCTGAGTCGGCTCGAGATCCGGGACGCTGTTCAGATCGAACTCGCGCAACGTAACGACTGCCTGCTTCTCGATACCCTCTCGAGTGTAGGTCGGGCACTCATCGGTATAGATACGAGCGGGAACATCGGCGACGACTTCATCTCCAGACTTGATCCGCACATTACCGTCGTCAGTCACCGTGCCGATGACATCCGAGTGAAGATCGTAGTAGTCGAAGATGCGCTGGACCGCTTCCAGCCCTTCCGGTCGGACAACGACCAGCATTCGCTCCTGGCTCTCGGAGAGCATCACCTCGTAGGGAGTCATGCCGGTTTCTCGACGAGAGACCTGATCGACATCGATTTCGATACCGACCGTTCCACGGCTGGCGCACTCGACGGCCGACGATGTCAGACCGGCCGCGCCAAGATCCTGCATCGCCACCACATGAGGCGTCTGCAGCAGCTCCAGACAGGCTTCGATCAGCAGCTTCTCGAGAAACGGGTTGCCGACCTGAATCACGCCGCGGTGAGACTCTTCCGGATTGACGACCGAAGCGAACGTTGCTCCCTGAATCCCGTCACGTCCGGTATCGGCGCCAACTAGAACCACCAGGTTGCCAACGCCGGAGGCTTCGGCGGTTGTGATCTGATCCTGCGGGGCGATCCCCACGCACATCGCGTTGACGAGCGGATTGCCTGCGTAACTCTTGTGGAAAAAGATGTCGCCAGAGACTGTGGGGATTCCCAGGCAGTTACCGTAGCCTCCGATTCCACCAACGACACCGGAAAAGAGATACTGCGTGCGGGGCTCGGTCAGCGGGCCAAAACGCAGGGAGTTCAGCAGAGCCGTCGGGCGGGCACCCATCGTGAAGATGTCTCGGACGATCCCGCCGACACCGGTGGCTGCTCCCTGATACGGCTCAACGGCACTCGGGTGATTGTGCGACTCGATCTTGAACACTGCAGCAAGGCCATCGCCGATATCGACAGCGCCGGCGTTCTCACCAGGCCCCTGAAGAACGTGCTCACCGGTCGTGGGAAATCGCTTCAGGAGCGGCCGGGAGTTCTTGTACCCACAGTGTTCACTCCACATTGCGCCGAACATGCCGAGTTCGACAGGAGACGGCTCACGTCCCAGCTTCTCGACAATCAGGTCATATTCATCGCGGGTGAGTGCGACCTCGGCCAGCACTTCAGGCGTTACCTGCATCAGTCTCCTCGATCACCAGTAGCGAATACACTCGTCAGGTCGAACAGAATTAGCTAGCTCGTTCCCAGTTTCGAAGCCCCTGCAGCGAGAACTGCCGAAAGAATCCGGAGGCCGTCAGCGCCACCGATCAATGCGTCGTAGGCGCGTTCAGGATGCGGCATCAATCCGACAACGTTGCCTGCACGGTTTGAGATTCCGGCAATTTCGTTTACTGAACCGTTCGGGTTGGCACTGCCATCCGTTTCTCCGGTTGGCGAGCAATAGCGGAAGACGATCTGGTCGTTATCCTCGAGTTCCTGAACGAGTTCCGGCTCTGCAAAGTAGCGACCATCACCGTGGGCAATCGGGAGATACAGAATCTCGCCCATATCCAGCGAGCTAGTCCACGCCGTCTGGTTGTTCTCAGTTCGAACGTGAAGCCATCGACAACGGAACTCCAGTGCCTGATTGCGTAGCAACGCACCCGGAAGGAGCCGGGCTTCGGTCAGAACCTGAAAACCGTTGCAGATGCCGAGCACTGGCCCACCAGCGCTGGCGAATTCCTCAACCGCGGACATGATCGGCGCGAACTGGGCGATCGCTCCAGGGCGCAGATAATCACCGTATGAGAACCCGCCCGGCAGAAGAAGTGCATCGAATCGATCCAGCGATGTCTCCTTGTACCAGACTGGCTCCACCGGTTGCTGTAGTCCGAGCTCGACTGCTTTCAGCGCGTCGTGCTCACCGTTACTTCCGGGAAACGTAATGACCGCGTAGCGGGTACTCATATACCTGTCTCCCTGCTCTACTCGCTCTGGGCCTGGCGAACATCGAACCGATAGCTTTCGATGACCGTATTGGCCAGCAACTTCTCGCACATCTCCGACACCCGGGATTCAACCGAGGCTTTGTCAGCGCCGGCGACATGCAGCTGCATGTACTTTCCGGCACGGACATCCTGAACTTCATCGTAGCCGAGCATGTGCAGTCCATCGGCGATCGCCAGGCCCTGGGGATCGTTTACCGCTGGCTTCAGCGAGACAAAGACTTCTACGAGCCAGATCTGGTCCGTCTTCTGGTCGGTAGCACTCACCTGTCAGCTCTCCTCATCCGTCAGATCAATTTCGAGCGATCGCCCGGTCAGGCGTTCAAAGACCTCGTAGTATCGGCGTGCGGTTCGCAGCGCCACGTCGTCAGGTAAGCGAGGAGCTGGTGGCTCTCGATCCCACCCTGCACTGGTCAGCCAGTTCCGCACGATCTGCTTGTCGAACGATGGTTGTGTTTTCCCCGGTTCGTAGAGTTCGGCATCCCAGAAGCGGGAGCTATCCGGCGTCAGCGCCTCATCGATCAATGTCAATTCACCGTCGATCATGCCGAACTCGAACTTGGTGTCAGCGATGAGAATTCCTCGCTCGCGGGCGTACTCCTCAGCACGGGCGTAGATCTCCAGCGTGATCGTCTGCAATTGATCGGTCAGATCCTGCCCAACGATCTCCACCATCTGTTCAACACTGATGTTCTCGTCATGATGACCATCCTGCGCCTTGGTAGCCGGAGTGAAGATCGGCTCCGGAAGCCGGTCGCTCTCTTGCAGGCCATCGGGCAATCGTTGTCCACAAACGGTTCCGTTACTCTGATACTCTGCCCAGGCACTGCCGGAGATGTATCCGCGAGCCACGCACTCGATGTCGATACGATCCGCTTTTCGCACGATCATCGACCGTCCACGAAGCAGGTGCTGGTAACGCACGATATGTGTTGGGAGATCGTCCAGTTCGGTCGTCAACAGGTGGTTCGGCACGAGATCTTTGAGCTCTTCGAACCAGAACTTCGCGAACTGCGTCAGGATGATCCCCTTCGCCGGAACACCGTTCGGCAGCACGCTGTCGTAGGCAGAGATCCGATCCGTCGCCACCATCAACAGTCGATCGCCGAGGTCGAAGGTCTCGCGAACCTTGCCGCGCGAGAAAAGCGGCACTCCGGGCAGTTCCAGCTGAGTTACAGCATGTTGCACGAAACCTCCGTTACGAATTCTGCTTCGCAGTTTCGACGAGACCGAGTCGCTCGAACGTTCGATCGAGATGCTGTACGTGGTAGTTCATATCGAACATCGCGTCGATCGCCGCATCATCCAGGTGAGCGGTCGCCTCGGGGTCCTGTTTCAGCAACTCCGAGAAATGAATCTCTTCGTTCCAGGCTTTCTGTGCGTTCCGCTGGACAATCTTGTAAGCGACCTGCCGATCGAGCCCATGCTCGACAAGACTGAGCATGACCTTTTGCGAGAAAATCGCGCCGAAGGTGGCATCGAGGTTAGCCCGCATGCGATCCGGATAGACCACCCAGTCAGAAACAATTTCGGTCATCAAGCCGAGCATGTAGTCGATCAGGATGAAAGCGTCCGGAAAAATGATCCGCTCCGACGAGCTGTTGCTGATGTCTCGCTCATGCCAGAGGACGATGTTCTCCATCGCCGGCGTCACGTAGCCACGCAGGAGTCTGGACAGTCCACTGATGCGCTCTGTCTCGTGCGGATTTCGCTTGTGCGGCATAGCCGATGAGCCCATGTTTCCGGCATCGAACGGCTCTTCCAGCTCACGGACCTCGGTGCGCTGAAGATGACGGACCTCGGTCGCGAATTTGTCCAGCGATGTCCCGAGCAGCGCAATGGCGGTGATCACCTGAGCGTGACGATCACGCTGCAGAATCTGCGTCGACACCGGTGCTGCTTCCAGCCCGAGATGCTTGCAGACGTCTTCCTCTACGTCGGGCGGAACGTTGGCATGGGTTCCGACAGCACCGGAAATCTTGCCTACCCGCATCATCTCGCGGGCTTCGAGCAAACGGATTCGGTGACGTCGAAGTTCGTCGTACCAGACCGCCAGCTTGAATCCGAAGGTAATCGGTTCAGCGTGAACGCCGTGTGTCCGACCGATCATCACAGTGTGGCGGTGTCGGATCGCTTCTTTGCCGATGGCATCAATCAGGAGATCGACTTCCGAAACGAGATGATCGATGGCACCGATGGTCTGCAGCGAGAGGGCGGTATCGATGACATCCGAACTGGTCAAACCGAGATGGATGTGTCGGGAAGCTGTTCCAACTGTCTCGCCCATCGCCCGAAGAAAGGCGATGACGTCATGGTCGGTCTCTTTCTCGATCTCCTTCATCCGATCGAGATCGCAGCTGGCCCCGCGGATCGCCTGCATATCGTCTTCCGGGATGACGCCCCGCTCGGCCCAGGCTTCGCAGACCGCAATCTCAACCTGAACCCAGTGGTCGATCTTTGTACGCTCGCTCCAGATGGCGCCCATCTCCGGTCTCGTGTACCGGTCGATCACAGTCTGACCTTCTCTCTCATTTGGCCGTCCCGGTCAAACGTGGCGCACGCGCCATCCCGAAGCGGCTCATTCAATCGTTCGGGGACTACCAGATTGGTCTGAAGCGAGGGTAATTCGGGAAGGATTGCTGGGCTGGAGTGGCCGGGAAGCCGTCGGGCACGACGAAGCAGCCAACGCGATCTTTGATCGCTCAGGTGTGCAACAGTACAGTTATCGATTTCGTTTGAAAATGGAACTTTCTTGAGGTCAGTAGCCCGGAGGTCGCGCCGATAGGTATTCTGCTCCGCTAGATTCAACTTACAGCCCAGCGAGCAGATCGCAAACCGCGGCCGCCTGGGTGGTCCCTGTTGACGCTCATGGAGCCGAATCGGTGCGCTCATACTGTCCTTCGCGGGCCTACGCCGATTCTTCAAACCAGATTATACATGACCTTCCTTCGATCGCGGCAGCCGCCAGAATCGTGAATCAGATCACGAGGTTGATTATGCGCGGACGCAGCGTTATGATGGCAGCGACAGGGCCATCGATGAGGCTGATGGAGAGCGATCAGTAGAAGCATGGATGTCCACGCAAAGTAGCGCCGGAACTCATCACACGGAGGAGATGAGTCGACGAGGTGGAGGCCGATCGAACCGTTCGGCGGATGGTCTCCCGGCTGGCACGGCCGAAACGATCAGAGCAAAACCGGTGGGCGACTGCCGGCACAAACACTGATCGACGTGCATCTGGCTCCCATACCTTTCCCCTGTCTTGAAGCGTTCAATTCACCATGCCCGTCGTACGCGGCTCTTCGCGGCGGACTAACTGTGCGTGACTCCTGTAGTCACCCGCGGATTAGTCTGGTGTTGTAAGAGTGCCGCCAAACGGCCAGAGAAGGGTCTTTTAACCTCATGTGCGGAATCATAGGCTACGTCGGTCGCGAACAAGCCCTCGGTGGAATGCTGCTGGAGGGCCTGCGACGCCTCGAATATCGTGGATACGATTCCTGGGGCGTTGCGGTAGGCCAGAACGGAACCATCAAGGTTGCCAAGCAGGCGGGACGCATCATCGCAACCAATCCATCGCTTCCGGACGCTACCATTGGATTTGGACACACCCGCTGGGCAACGCACGGCGGCGTTACTGACGAGAACGCCCATCCTCACGTCGACTGCACCGGCCGATTCGCCGTAATCCATAATGGGATCATCGAGAACTTTCGAAAGCTTCGTGAACGACTTCAGCAAGCTGGCCACACCTTTGTCAGCGAAACCGATTCTGAAGTCATCGCACATCTGATCGAGGACGCCGTCGGGGAATCTCAGGATCCCGACGCTGTTGTCCAGGGCGTGCGAGCGGTGTTCAACGAGATCCGCGGCCTCAACGCCTTTATCGTTCTGGACAATCACACCCGCCACCTCTTTGCCGTCAAGAACGTCTCTCCACTGGTGCTCGGTCGGTCAGAGCGTGGGGCATTTATCGCCTCAGACGCACTGGCGCTTGTCGATCATGCCGATGAAATTCACTTCGTCAATGACGGTCAGGTGGCTGTGATCGGTCAGGATCAGATCCAGCTCTTCGAGCAGGCCACTGGCGAACCTCAAGTGCTGGACTGGCAAGAGATGACACTCACTGCAGGGGATACCGGCCTCAACGGCTTCCCACATTTCATGATCAAGGAAATCAGTGAGCAGCCGGACGTACTGCGCCGGCTGGTCACGGACGGTATCGAACCGGTGCGGGGTCTGGCTGAGCTGATTCGAGAGTCGTACGGAACATTTCTGGTCGGGAGCGGTACTTCGAGTTACGCCGCGCTGACCGGTTCCTATCTCTTCTCGCGAATCGCCCGGCGGCATGTCAATTTCACCGTCGGCTCAGAGTTCAAGTATCAGGAACATTTTCTGACCGAGCGCAGTCTGGTTGTGGCGTTGTCGCAGAGTGGCGAAACCGCGGACGTCATCGAAGCGGTGATGGCTGCCAAAGAACGCGGGGCGACGATCGCCGCGCTGGTGAATGTGCCCGGATCGACGCTGGATCGCATGGCCGACTACTCCGTTCATCTCAATGCAGGCCCGGAACAGTGCGTACTTTCGACCAAAGCGTATGTCGCCAAGGTAGCAGTACTTCTGCTCGCGGCGCACATTCTGAACGGTAGCGAACACGCTGGCCGGGAGATCATCTGGCAATCGGTAGACGGAATCGAACAATTGCTGTCCCCGATCGCAAATGACAATCTCCTCACCGTCTCGAGGAGTATCGTCGATCACGATCACTGCTACATTATCGGCCGTGGTCTTTCCTACCCAACCGCGCTCGAATCAGCACTGAAGATCAAGGAAGTCAGCTACATTCACGCCGAGGGTTTTGCCGGCGGCGAACTGAAGCATGGCGTTATCGCGCTCATCGACAAGGGCACGCCAGCGATCGTCTTTTCGCCGCTGGATGAAACGCGCGACGACATTCTCTCCGGGGCGATGGAGATGAAGAGCCGCGGGGCTCTGATCATCGGCGTCTCGCCGGAGCACGACGAAGTGTTCGATCTACACATACCGGTATCAGACGTTGGAGATGGCTCACCGATCGTCAATGTCGTTCCCGCGCAGTTGCTCGGATACCAGCTGGCATTGATGCGGGACCTGGATCCTGACAAGCCACGCAATCTGGCGAAGAGCGTTACGGTCAAGTAAATGCAACTCGTCGATACTCATTGTCATATCGATCTGGATGCATTCGATGACGACCGGGAAGCTGCGCTCGATCGGGCCCGTCAGGCGGGTGTCGAGCACATGCTGGTTATCGGATTCGAACCCGAGCGATGGAAAGCGGCCCTGGAACTACAGGGCCGTGTCCCGGGCATCGCCGTGGCCGCCGGCCTGCATCCGAACAGCGCCAGCAAGTTCAGCGATGAAATGCTGGATGAAATCGCGACAGTGGCAAAACGGCCCGAAGTCATCGCCATCGGTGAAACCGGTGTCGACTGCTACTGGGACGATGCCCCGCTTGACCTGCAGAAGCGGGCCTTCGCGTCCCAGATCGATCTGGCTCGGCAACTCGACATGCCATTCATCATTCACCAGCGCGATGCAGAGCAGGAAGTGCTCGACGTCCTGCGCCAGTTCTCCGGAACCCATCGCGGGGTATTGCATTGCTTCACTGGTGACTGGCATTATGCGCAGGAAGTTCTCGATCTTGGACTCTATATCGGACTCGGAGGGGCAATAACCTTCAAGTCTCGAACCGACCTCCATGAGGCAGCTGCGAAGATACCGCTGGAACGAGTCGTTCTCGAAACGGACTCACCGTTCATGGCACCGGTACCGCATCGAGGAAAGCGAAACGAACCAGCCTACGTCGCCCGTGTTGCGGAGCGTCTGGCTGAACTGCGGGACGCGTCACTCCTCGAGATTGCGGATACCACGACATGCAACGCAAGCCAGCTGTTTCCAGGACTGATCGACAATGGACAGGCAAACCTGTGACACGAGTCGTACTGGCGTCGCACAACCAGAAAAAGGCACGAGAAATGCGATCGTTACTTCCGGAAGGGTTTGAAGTCGTCACTGCCGACGACGCACAGATTCAGCTTCCTGAAGAGACTGGCGAGACATTCGAGGCGAACGCGTTGCTGAAGGCAAGAGCGGCAGCGGCTCAGAGCGGAATGCTCAGTGTCGCGGATGATTCCGGACTGGAAATCGACGCTCTCGACGGCAAGCCAGGCGTGCGATCAGCGAGGTTCGCTGAGGATCATGGGCGCTCGGTATCCGACGAGGAGAATAACCGGTTGGCAATCGAGATGCTCTCAGATACAGACGATTCTGCTCGCACAGCCCGTTTCGTATCAGCCATCGCGATCGTTGATCCGGAAGGTGAGGAATCGGTCGTCCGCGGGACCGTCGAAGGTCGAATCACCGATGCACCGCGCGGCTCGAACGGTTTTGGCTACGATCCATTGTTCATCCCGAGCGGTGACGAACGAACAATGGCAGAACTCACCGATAACGAAAAGAACGCCATCAGCCACCGGGGCAAAGCATTTCAGCTGGCCATCCCGCTTATTGTCCGGATGGCCACTCAACATGACATCGAACAGATAAACGAGGACTAGCAAACCACGCACGACGCAATCACGAACTGGTTGAAAACTATGAAGACGCATTCCGAATCACCTGCCGAACCAATTCGTCGCCGCGCGCCAGACTTGCCGTCACTTCCGATCGTGGCAATTGCCGGCAGCCGTGGTAAATCAACCGTTGCCTGGCTCCTGAACGAAATCTTGCTGGCTCAGCACCTGAAAATCGGTCTGTGGACCACTACCGGTGTCTATAAGAACGGCGACCACCTGGTCGGCGAACTCGGTCCGTGGTCCGATGTGATGGGCAGTCTTGCCAGAGGTGAGCTGGATGTTGCAATCCAGGAACTTGAGGACCCGGTAGTAACCGGCGTCGGGCTCCCAGAGCATACCTACCCCATTGCCGCGATCTCGTCTCTGTGCGGCAACAACGATGAGTGTCTGATCAGTTCAGTGGCCGAACAGGGCGCGCAGGCACAGCATATAGTCGCGCGCGCAGTTCGCCCGGATGGCGTGCTCGTGCTCAACGCCGACGATCATGCAGTGATGGTCGCAGCAGACAACACGGCTGCCACGGTATCTTTGTTCGGACTTCATCCAGATAATCCGACGCTCCGTCACCACATCGACGAAGGTGGGTCCGCTGTCTGGCTCGATGGAACACGCGTGGTGGCCGGGAATTCCTGGTCACCGGAAGTAATTTGCGATGCATCCGACGCGGCATTCACACTCGATGGATCACTCACGTTCCAGATGCAGAACCTTCTCTGCGCCGTGAGCCTTGCCTGGAACATGGGGATCGATCGCGATGCGATCGCTGAGGGGATCAGATCGTTTGAACCGGACGTCGGGCTGATGCCTGGCAGTTGCAACATCCTCGAGCACGGCGAGGCCACAATCCTCCTCGATTCGGCCCGTCACGTCTGGACGGTGAGATCGCTGATCCGGGGTATCCGTGATTCGGCGTTCCACCGGACCGTGGTTGTTACAGACTGTTTCCCGCATCTCGACGATGAGCAGACAGCTGAAGTCGGCAGGTTGATCGGCCGAGTAGCCGATGTTGTCGTCACACAGCGTCATGCAACCGACAACCACAGCCTGGACCAGTTCAAGCATGGCCTGGCCAACAACGATGTTCCACCGCTCGTCTTCGCCATGCCGAGCGAGATCGACGGTATCGAGCGGGCAGTGCATATGCTGCATCCAAACGATCTCTGCCTTGTTCTGACACAGAACGTCACTGAATCCGTTTCCCGGATTCGCGCATTGTCACGAGTTGGGATCCAGACTAGCCCCCCGGAGATCGAACCAACTGGAGGGTGACGTGCCCTCGCTGCCTTCGTTATCATGCAGACCGTGAAACTGGAGTAATCTCCCGGACTGCATGAAATGAGGCAACACGTGGTTATCGATTTCCATTCCCACACCTACTGGAGCGACGGCGTGCTCTCCCCCGTCGAACATGCCCGTCGAGCCCTCGTAAACGGCTACTCCGCGATCGGAATGACCGATCACACCGGAGTCGGCAATGTCGATCACCTCATCGAGGAATTGAAGCGCGACCGAGACATCGTCGAGCGATACTGGCCAATCAAGGTCATCGTCGGTGTCGAACTCACTCACGTGCCAGCCCAGGGAATCGCAGAGGCGGCCAAAGCAGCCAGGGAAGCTGGGGCCGAGATCGTCGTCCTGCATGGCGAGACACCGGTAGAGCCCGTCGAACCCGGCTCGGATGGCGCTGCGATTGACTGCGGTTATGTCGACTTGATCGGGCATCCGGGTCACATTACCGAAGAAGAAGTTCGCCGCGCGATCGCCAATGACGTCTATCTGGAGATTTCCGCACGAAGCGGCCACTGCCTCACCAACGGTCATGTCGCCAGGCTCGGCCAGGCCCTTGGCGCCAAACTGGTCGTGGACAGCGATGCGCACTCACCGTCCGACCTGTTGACTGACAAGTTCCAGCGTTCGGTGGCACTCGGTGCCGGCATCGAGGAGTCGAATCTCGAAAGCGTCCTCAGAACCTGGCCAGCTGAACTCCTGCAGCGCTGCCTCTCGCGGAGAGAAGGTTAGTGATGACCAACGCAGAAGTCTCAGAGGTTCTGAAACAGTTCGCCGACCTTCTCGACATCAAGGGCGAGAGCGGATTCCGTGTGGCGGCCTATCGGCGCAGTGCCGACACGATCAAGCGACTTGAAGAGCCGGTCGCTACTCTGGTCGACGAAGAGCGACTGACCGATCTCAAGGGCATCGGAAAGGGTCTTGCCGCCAACATCACCGAGATCGTCCGGACCGGCGAGCTCGAGGAAATGACCATCGTACAGGATGAAGTACCGGAAACGCTGCTGACGATCCTGGCGATTCCTGGCATCGGTCCGAAATCGGTGGGCCTGTTCTATCGTGAGCTCGGTATCACCAATCTGGAGCAACTCGAGCAAGCAATCGAGTCAGGCCAGCTCATCGAACTCAAAGGGATCGGAAAGAAACAGGAGTCGCGGATCACAGAGGGTATTTCATTCCTGCGACAGCGGAGCGGCAAGATGTCCATCGGCACAGCACTCCCGGCTGCCAGGCGGCTCTCACAGTTGCTCGCCGCTGCGCTGGAAACCCGCGCCGAGATTGTCGGCAGTGTCAGACGACGTGCTGAAGTTGTCGGCAACGTCGATCTGCTGTTGGAGGGCGAGGACCACGACCGGATCGCTTCGACGATCGAATCAGCCTGGGACGGCGTGGAAGCAATCGAACATGGGGAGCAGACTGTTGACGTGACGGTGAGCCGCATCGGTCACGTGCGCGTGATTTCATCGCCCGCAGGGTCGTTCGGTGGAACACTGGTTCAGTCGACCGGTAGCCAGGATCATGTGGAGTCACTCAACATAGACGGGCGCAAATCGTTCGTCGACGAATCCAGCCTCTACCAATCGGTTGAATGCTCCTGGATTCCCCCGGAGCTCCGCGAGAACCGCGGCGAAATCGAGTTGGCCCGTCAGAATTCCCTTCCCGATCTCGTGGAGCTGGGCCTGATTCGCGGTGATCTGCACCTTCACTCGGTCTGGAGCGACGGCAGAGCCACGATCCCGGAGCTCGCTGAACGAGCTATCGAACTCGGCTACGCCTACCTCTCGATTGCCGATCACTCGCATGGGCTGGCAATCGCCAATGGGCTAAACGCAGACCGCCTGGAGCAGCAGCGACGAGAGATCGAAACCGTCCGAGAGAGTTTCCCGGATCTTCACATTCTTTGCGCGTCTGAGGTTGAGGTTCGACGAGATGGGTCGCTCGATTTCCCGGATGATGTGCTGGAGCAGCTCGACCTTGTGGTTGCCTCACTGCACAGCGGTCGAAACATGCCGACCGGGGAGATGACATCCCGGATTCTCTCAGCAATCGAGAATCCACACGTCGATATCATCGCTCACCCGACTGGTCGGATCGTTGAGCAACGCCCGGGTGCATCTTATGACTGGGATACGGTTTTCGAGGCCGCCGCCAGAACGAAGACTGCACTGGAGATCAATGCAAATCCCGCCCGACTCGACCTTCCTGAAGATCTGGCCCGTCAGGCAGTCGAGGCTGGCGTACTGATCGCCATCGATTCAGATGCTCACGACCTTCAGGGTCTGGATGTCATGGAGTACGGTGTAGGAATCGCCAGGCGTGGCTGGGTGGAAACAGATTCGGTAGTCAATACCTGGACGCTGGATGATCTACTCGACTGGTTAGGCCGATAGCGCCATACGAGGCGGCGCCTGCTGATGCTCAACCCGCTCTTCGACCCGGACGCTGTTCTCGCCGAGTAGTTCGGCGAGCGCCAGTTCGACATCCCGGCACCAGTCGATTCGCAGACTGGAACGAAGCACCACATCGTGACCATTGTTCGGGAGTTTCAGCATCAGTCGATCCTCACCCGGGAACTCCTGCAGAACATTGCGGAGGCGGCGCATCAAATCGACATCGGCATCGACATCATGGCTTACCGGCAGATTCACCAGAACTTCATTGAAGCGGATCGGCTCTGGCTCCTCCGGCTCGGAGAGATCGAGCGCGCTGACAGACTGTGACACCAGCTGAAGCGAATCGTTCCGCTTTTCGAGTTTGGCATTCACCCGGATCGGGTTATCGATCTCGAGATGTTCCTGGGCCTCTTCGTATGAATTGGGGAAAAAGACGACCTCGATCGAACCGGTCATATCTTCCAGCTCAATGATCGCCATCGTCTTGTTCGACTTCGTCGTGATCTTTCGCACCGAACTCACCAGCCCGATGATGTCGATATGCTGGCCTTCGATGTCCTCGGACAACTCGGCAACCTGGACGAAGCCACCGTCACGTATTCGATC
Source organism: Sphaerobacteraceae bacterium (assembly GCA_007695115.1). Taxonomy (GTDB): domain Bacteria; phylum Chloroflexota; class Chloroflexia; order Thermomicrobiales; family Thermomicrobiaceae; genus SLMJ01. The sequence goes on along the minus strand of REEK01000116.1, from coordinate 73,852 downwards.
AGCGTAACCACGCAACGGGTGGGACGAGAGATACAGCCCGAGATGCTCTTTTTCCCACTGGAGCATGGTGCTCTCTGGAACTGGTGGTACGTCCGGAATCGTCAACTCCAACGTCGGCGCGGCATCTCCGAGCGACGCGAACAGATCGGTCTGGCCTCGCTGGGCTGCCTTCTGTCGTGATTGCGCGGCATGAATCGCCTGTTCGAGGACCGAAAGCAGCGCGGCCCGCTCTCCCAGATTGTCGAAGGCGCCAGACTTGATCAGCGATTCAACGGTCCGCTTGTTCACTAGCGACCAGTCAACGGTGTCGCAGAACTCCTGGAACGAGCTGAACTCCTTCGATGGCAGCGTCTCGCGTGCATCGACGATCGCCTGAACCGCCGCCGTGCCGCAGTTCTTGATGATCGACAGTCCAAACCGGATACCGGTCGCTCCATCGTCGAGCTCTTCAACGTTGAAGGTGACACCACTCTTGTTGATATCCGGCTGAAGAACCGGAAGCCCGAGTTTGCTGCACTCGGCGACCGCCGCGGCGACTCGCTGAGCTGCTCCGGACGGATGGCTCGGCGCCATGCGAAGAACGGCCGACATGTACTCGGCCGGATAGTTCGCCTTGAGGTAAGCGGTCTGATAGGAGATAGTGCCATAGCAGACGGCATGCGCCTTATTGAAGGCGTAACCGGCAAACGGCTCGATCAATCGGAAGATGTTCTCAGCGTCCTCCGCGGTGTAGCCCTTCTCCACCGCGCCCGAGATGAACGTCTGCCGCTCGGCGGCCATCTTCTCGGCGATTTTCTTGCCCATCGCCTTACGCATGATATCGGCTTCACCGAGCGTGTATCCGGCGAACTTCTGAGCGATCAGCAGAACCTGATCCTGGTAGACGATAACGCCGTAGGTCTCGTCCAGCACTTCGGCCAGATCCTCGTGCGGGTAGCGGATCGGCTCTTCGCCATGCTTGGCCCGGCAATAGGTCGGAATGTGCTGCATCGGGCCGGGCCGATACAGGGCCACCATAGCGGCCAGCTCGGCGATCGTCTCGGGACGCAGCTCACGAATGTAGCGGCGCATCCCGGCGCTCTCCAACTGGAAAACACCGAACGTCTCACCATTCGAGAGCATGTCGAACGTCGGCTTGTCGTCCTCCGGCAAGTGCTTGGGATCGATCTCAACCCCGTGACGTTCCCGGATAACCTCGACCGCTTCACCGAGAATCGTCAGGTTTGCCAGACCGAGGAAGTCCATCTTCAGCAAGCCAATATCGGCCACGGTCTCCATCGTGAACTGGGTTGTCGGCAGCGCACCGTCCTGATCCCGGGCAGCACGTTGCAGCGGCAGATGCTCGATCAATGGCGAGTTCGAGATTACGACTCCGGCCGCGTGGGTTCCAGCATGTCGTGAGATACCTTCGAGGCGCTTGGCCGTATCGATCAGCTCCCGTGCGTCCTGATCCGATTCGTACTGTTGACGCAGATCAGAGCTTTCCTGAAGTGCCCGATCCAGTGACATGTTGAGCTGCGAAGGAATGGTCCGGGCAATCCGGTCGACATCCCCATAAGCCCACCCCATCGCGCGACCGACGTCGCGAACCACCGCTTTCGCACCCATTGTCCCGAAGGTGATGATCTGAGCGACGTGATCGTGACCGTACTTCTTCGCCACGTAGTCGATCACCTCGCCACGGCGGTTATCGGCAAAGTCCATATCGATATCTGGCATCTCGCGTCGTTCCAGGTTGAGGAAGCGCTCGAAGACCAGCCGGTTCGCCAGTGGTTCGATGTCGGTAATCCCCAGCGAATAGAGAACGATGCTGGCCGCAGCACTCCCACGAACTCCAAACGGGATCTTGCGTTCCCGGGCGAAATCAGAGAAGTCCCGAACGATCAGCATGTAGCTGGAGAATCCGGTCTGCTCGATCACGTCGAGCTCATAGGTCAGTCGTTGACGGACCTCTTCGGTAATCTCCGGATAGCGCTGCTGCAGACCTTTCCAGCACTCGTTCATCAGGTGCTCGTGCGGGCTGACCCCGTCTGGAATACCCGGATCCGGCAGATGCAGCCGCCCGAATTCCATCTCGACGTTGCACCGCTCGGCGATTCGAACGGTGTTCTCAAGTGCCTCGGGCAACTCCTCAAACAACGACCACATCTCGGACGCACTCTTGAAATAGAGCTGGTCCGAATCCATCTTCATCCGCTTGGGATCGTTGATCGAGGTGTTGGTCTGAATGCAGACGAGGAGCTCTTGTGGTCCGGCATCTTCCTGATGGACGTAGTGGACGTCGTTCGAGGCAACCAGCGGAAGCTCCAGCGACTTCGCCAGCTGCACTAGCTTCTTGTTGGTCTCGGTCTGGCCGGGAATCCCGTGTTCCTGAATCTCGAGAAAGAATCGGTCAGGTCCGAAGATATCGCGCAACGCCTCAGCCTGGCGAACCGCCTCCGGGTCGTTGCCCTCCAGAAAATTGTTTGCAACCGGGCCACCGAGACAGGCTGAGGTGGCGATGATGCCCTCGTTCAGTTCACCGAGGAGCTCAAGATCGATTCGTGGCCGGTAATAGAACCCTTCGAGGCTCGCTTTGCTGGAGAGTTTGAGGAGATTCTGATAGCCGGTCTGATTCTCCGCCAGCAGCAGCAAATGATAAGAGCCGCGCTCTCGCTTGTGCATCGATCCCTGAGCCAGATAGGCCTCGACACCGATAATTGGATGGAGATCATGCGCTTTGGCAGCACGGTACCAGTCGATGGCACCATACATCACTCCATGGTCAGAAATTCCGACGTGCTTCATGCCATAGTCGCTGGCGAGCTTCATATACTCGTCGATACGGCCCATCCCATCGAGCAACGAATACTCGGTGTGAAGATGCAAATGGGCGAAATCACGCGAACTCATGGCAACTGCCCCCAGATTATCGTCTTGCGTGCGTCGATCGTGCGGTCTTGCGTCCCGAATCATCGGGGAAACTCGCCGGGCGATTTATCCCCAAATGTTCGACATTTCGTCTGAACCCGGTCTCCGAATGATACCAGTACGAAACTGATCAGCAGGTCGACTCACTCCAGTTTTGGAGCACTCCCTGGTCGCCCACCACCTCATACGAAACTACTGCTAGTCGGCCATCAGATGGCCGCCCGGATCCGACGGAAACTCTTCGGAATGCGAGGCCAGACGGGCCTGCTGAACCATCACCTTGAGCATCTGTCGAACGTTCATCCGAACTGGTTCAGGGATGTCATCGTTGCTCAGCAGCTGAAAAACATCACTGAGAACGGGTTCGTCAGCGAACAGGCTCTCGACACGCTGCGGCATGAACCCGGCCGCAGCCAGAAGGCTGTCTCGCTGGCGTGCATCGAGTCCGAGGGCATCCGCCAGCTTGCTGACAGCTTCCCGGGTCGGTGCCCGATTACCACTCTCAAGTCTACTCACGTAACTGTGATCGAAGTGCGACGCTTCAGCCAGCCGACTCTGGGAAATCCCGCGATCCTCGCGAAGTTCCTTGAGCATACGGGCAAAGGGTGTCGTCTCCTTCGGTGCTTCCATTGCGCCCATGTGAACGACCTCTCGATTGTGTTCGCTACCAGCGAACGTACGCATTGACTTGCTGACTGCATAATACTCGCTGCGTGACACCCTGTCAATCAGTTTTCCACGTTTTCCACATCGTTGCCAGTGGCCCACCAACCATTTATGCGCATTGGATGGTATTTGGGTTGTCCAGACAACGAACGTGACAGCAACTCGACATTATCCGCACAGAAATTCGTCAGTGTTATACTCCCCGGTTGAGAATTGATCCCGCCGGAATCCCGTCCCGCGGTGGGTTTCGGCTTTCAGAAAGAGATCGCACGATGAGTAGTTCCGAAAAACCCTGGACGATCGACAAGCTGGTAGAAACCATCGCCAGCACAGATCAACTGGCCGGAGGCGGCGCTGTCGCCGCAATGTCCCTGGCCGGAGCCGCAGCCACTGCCGAGTTGGTTTTCCAGCTAAGCGCCGGCCGGAAGAAGCTCGAAGTGCACGAGCGCAGCGAGCTCGAGAGCGCCGTTCAGTTGTGTCAGGGGTTGCGACAGATGTTCCTGCAGGCAATCGATGAAGACATCGCGGCCCTTACCGAGCTGATGGACTCCCAGAATCAGTTGCGAAAAGCCCGGAAGAGCGCCGAAGACGTGCCGGCATCGATCGTGGAGCGGTCGAGAGAGGCCGTCGATGCGGCGATCGAGAACCCGCTCCGGGTCGCCAGAGACGGGAAGCGGTTGCTCCGCACCATCGATGAGCTCCAGCACCTGGCCCGACCGTTTACGGCATCCGACCTGGGAGCCGTGGCGGCAACGTCAGCCGGAGCGATCACCTCACTGCTCCTGATGGCTGAAGTGAACCTGGCGATGATCGACCAGGAGGAAGAGGCAACCCGCATTGCACAGGAGATCGAAGACCTTTATTCTCAGAGTCAGGAACAGGCCAACAACGTCGTTGCCCGGACCAGAAGCGTAATTCGGTAGCAGTAACCAGACGAGACGGGATGGCTAATGCCCCTGATGCTTGAAGGAAAACCGGTGGCGCTTGAGATAGAGCAGCGCCTGCGTGACGAATTAGCCGAGGTAGATCACGCCCCGGGCCCTCCAGCCACCGCTGCTGCAGTGCTTGTAGGAGACGACGAATCGAGTCATGCCTATTTCCGATCTATCCTTCGCACATTTAAACGCGTGGGCATCGACGTGGTGCCCCGTGAGATCGAGGCGACGATATCCGAAGACAAACTGGAGCGAATCCTTGGTGAACTGAACCAGGACCCGGATATCGATGGCGTCATCGTCTTTCAACCACTCCCCGATCACCTCGATCGGGAGTTGCCGGCCAACATCCTATCGGCTGACAAAGACATTGACGGAATCACCTATGCCAACGCTGGGCGGCTTTCACTCGCCGTACCCCATCTGGTGCCGAGCACCCCGATGGGCGGCATCGAGATTCTTCGCCACTATCAGATGCCGATCGAGGGCCAGCACGCGGTCGTCATCGGCCGGAGTCCGATCGTCGGGCAACCGATGGCACTATTGCTACTCGCCGAAAACGCGACGGTCACCATCTGCCATAGTCGCACCAGAGACCTTGCATCGATCACCCGCGAAGCCGACATCGTCGTGCTCGCCGCCGGGAAGCCTGGCGTGCTGACAGGGGACATGATCCGGCCAGGCACCACCGTTATCGATTTCGGGGTCAACTTCGTCGACGGCAGTATGACCGGTGACGCTGACCCGTCGGTGATGGACGTGGCCGGAGCAATCACACCAGTTCCGGGCGGAACTGGCGTCGTAACCCAGCGCGTCCTGGCGGCTAATACCGTCCGGGCGGCCAGAATTCAGCGGCGATTGCCGCAACGAGCCTGAATCCGGATCTGTATCGACCGTTAGTTATCGGTGGAAGAAAGGGCAGCGACGATGGCTTCTGACAGTGAAATCGCACAGAGTGTGCAGCCCAGGCATGTTGTCGAGATCGCGAAATCAGTCGGGCTGATCGAAGAGGAGATCGAGCAGTACGGACCGTATAAGGCAAAGATCCGGCTGGATGTCGAATCCCGGCTGGCCGATCGGCCGAATGGTAAGTACATCGTCGTCACCGCCATCACCCCTACTCCACCAGGCGAAGGCAAGACCACAACAACGGTCGGTCTGGGGCAGGCGTTCTCGCACATCGGTCGGAACTCGATCGTGGCGATCCGCCAGCCATCGCTCGGGCCGGTGTTCGGAGCCAAAGGTGGTGCCGCAGGAGGCGGACACGCCCAGATCATCCCAATGGAAGATCTGAACCTTCACTTCACCGGAGATGCGCATGCGGTGACCGCCGCCCACAACCTGTGCGCGGCTTTTCTCGACAATTCACTGCATCATGGAAACCAGTTGAACATCGACGTCAACAACATCGCCTGGCGACGCGTGCTCGACGTCAACGACCGCTCGTTGCGGAACATGGTTTCCGGACTCGGATCTGGCAACGGAACGCCGAGAGAGACCGGGTTCGACATTACGGCCGCATCCGAGGTGATGGCGATTCTGGCACTGGCCACCAGTCAGAAGGATCTCCGGGAGCGCCTGGGACGTATCGTTATCGCCTACACCACCGATCGCAAACCGATCACGGCCGAAGATATCGGGGCGGCCGGTGCAATGTCTGCCCTGCTTGTCGATGCGCTGAAACCGAATCTGGTGCAGACGCTGGAGCACACCCCTGCCCTGGTTCATGCAGGACCATTCGGAAACATCGCCCACGGCAACAGTTCGATCCTGGCTGATCGAATCGGGCTCAAACTCGCCGACGTACTGATCACCGAAGCGGGCTTCGGCGCCGATCTCGGCGCAGAGAAGTTCTTCAACATCAAGTGTCGTGCTTCCGGCCTGAAGCCCGATGCTGCAACACTGGTTGTAACTGTCCGTGCACTGAAGTCTCACAGTGATCGATTTGGTGGCAAAGCGACCAGCGAGGATTTGCAGGTCGAGAACATCGAAGCACTGCGCGATGGTGTCTCGAATATGGTGAAGCAGATCGAAAACGTCCGGAAGTTCGGTGTTCCGGTCGTCGTCGCGATCAACCGGTTCCCAACTGATTCGGCGGCGGAGGTCGAACTGATCAAGCAGGTGGCTCGCGAATCCGGTGCATTCGACGCAGTTGAATCGCACGTTCACGCTGAGGGTGGCGCTGGTGGCGCAGAGCTGGCCCGGGCGCTCGAGCGCGCGATGGAGGAAGTTCCCTCCAGCTACGCGCCACTCTACTCACTGGATGCGCCGATCAAGGACAAGATCGAGACGATCGCCCGGGAAATTTATGGTGCGGGCAGTGTCTCGTTCCTGCCGGCCGCAAACCGCCAGATTCGCCGGTTCACGTCCATGGGGTATGGCGATTTGCCAGTCTGTATGGCCAAAACGCATCTCTCGATCAGCGCCAACCCGTCGCTCAAGGGCGCTCCGAGCGGATTCGAAGTCACGGTCCGGGATGTGCGTCTATCAGCTGGAGCCGGGTTCGTTTACCCGTTGCTCGGCGAAGTCCGAACTATGCCCGGCCTGGGAGCTGATCCATCAGGGACGGCAATCGAGACCGACGATACGGGACGTATCTCCGGACTTTTCTAATCGCGCATCAAACGCGTGAATTGGATGTTCGCCATTACCGGAACGGAGTCGGAGGAATATCTATGTCTGATATCTGGTTGGCGCTGGGAGTCTGGTTGCCTCTGGGAACGATTGTGCCGTTGATCGTGTCGAGGATGACCGGATCAGACTGGCGGGGTGCATTGATCGAAGCTTCAATCTTCGCAATCATTGGACTGTTGATCCTTCCGATCCTTTTCGCCCTTACCCTGGCACTGATGTTCGGGCAGCCAAATGTAGATCTCATATTCGGTATCAGCTACATCCTTGCGGCAATCAGTGTGCTGATGTTCCGACGCAGAGTCAACAAGAACGAAATGAAACAGCGCTACGGTATCCGCTAGCCCGCAAGCAAGATCCAGATACCAATAAACGCGAGCCAGCAATTGGCTCGCGTTTTTCGTGCCCGGGGTCCATTTCCGTCCGGTCCCGTCTTGGCCCGCCCAGCACGTACAGAAATTTGCTCCTGTCCGCTTGACGCGCTTGCTGTACGTACATAGATTATTGACGAGATGGTTGGCTTCGATCGCGAATTGCGGGGGCCGGGCACGAAAAAAGCCGCCTTTCGGCGGCCTCTGGCTGGGGAGCAGGGATTCGAACCCCAACTTACTGATTCAGAGTCAGCTGTCCTACCATTAGACGACTCCCCATTGGTTGTCGGTCCATTGCTGAACCACGAAAAAGTCTACCAGAGCGAACCGATCGACACAACCTGATTATCGGGTCAGGACAGCCTGGCTTCACCCCCGGAGACCGTGTACATCGGAAGATCCTGCAATGGCTCGACATCGATCAGCGCCCGCTCCGTCGCCGTGACTACAACTTGTGCGCCCAACCCTGATACCCGCTTCAACAATCGCCGCTGGCGTGATTCATCCAGCTCCGAAAGGACGTCATCCAGAAGCAGCACGGCAGGACTACCCGTCGTTGCCCGAACCGCTTCGACCTCGCTGAGCTTCAGCGCTACTACGGCCATTCGCTGCTGACCACGTGAACCGAACGACTCCAGCGCACGGTCGTCCAGCAGGAGCTGTACGTCGTCACGATGTGGACCAAATGCGGTCACACCCCGGGCAAACTCTTCCTCCCGGCGCTGTTCCAGCTCGTGGCGCAAGGTTTCCATGACCACTCGCTGATCATCCAGCGGGTCATTCGTAGCTTTCCCGAGCACCGAGCTAGCTGAACGGCCGGGATCACTCAATGACTGCGCATACGTCGCGCCGAGCTCGTACTCCTCCCCCAGTAGCGCCCGGAAGGCATCATCCAGTGGCGGACCGATAGAGGCGATGTAACGCTGCCTGGCCGCCACGATATAGGCGGCGCGGTTGATCAACTCACTGTCCCAGTAGTCCAGCTCGCCAGATCTCGATTGACGCGCCGATCGTGATAGCTCCCGAAGCGATCGGAGCAGGCCATTTCGCTGTTCGAGGATTTTTCCATACTGGCTGAGCAGGCGAAGGTAGGTGGAATCGAGCGTTGAGATTGCCACATCGAGGTACCGTCGCCGCACCGACGGTGAACCGAGCACCAGCTCCATATCTTCGGGTTCGAACAGGACTGTCTTGAGATACCCAACCGCATCGATTGCCCGCCGTGGCTGACCATCCACCTTGATCTGCTTGCGCGTATGGCTCGGTCGATTCGGGTCAACGCTCAGGGTAATGTCGATCCGCGTTTCGGTCCCAGATGACTGTTGAACGGTCCCCTGAAGGCGTGAATAAGGCGGCAGACCGTATTCCTGGTTACTTGTCCAGTTGATGAGTTCACGTTCGGCACTGGCGCGGGCAGACTTCATCATCGAGAGCATCCGAATACCCTCAACGATTGATGTTTTTCCGGAGGCGTTCGAACCGGCGAGGCGGATTCCCTGCTCGGGCAATTCCAGGTACTGCCGCTGGTAGCAGCGGAATTGCTCGAGCAGGAGTGTGGTCAGATGCATGAAGATGTCAGTTCACTCGGGTGAAATGCGCAGCAAGGCCAGGACGATCGATCGATCACACTGGATCAGCTGCTGCCGATCACCATCGGCATGATGACATGTGTGAACTCGGTGTCGCCGACCGGGCGAATGACACCAGCCGCGTTGGCGCTGGTCATTTCGAGTGCAACATCGCCAGTCCGGATGACTCCGAGAATGTCGGTCAGATAGCGCCCGTTGAAGGCGATCTGCGATTCATTTCCCTCGATGCTCGCTTCGACTGCGTCCTCGTTGTCACCAGTCTCGGCAGCCTGGGCTGAAACCCTGGCTATCCCGGGATCGAGCTCGTCTTCACCGGGCTGCACCTGGATCTTGACGATATCGTTGTTGGACTGGGCGAAGAGCTTGGCCCTTCGAGCGGCAGCCAGGAAATCTTCGCGGCCGATTACCGCTCGTGTCTCCCACTCTTGCGGAATGATCTGCCGGAAGTCCGGGAAGTGGCCGTCGATCAACCGAGTCAGAAATTCGATCGACCCCGAACGTGCCAGCAACTGGCTCTGATTCGGCGTCACCCAGAGCTGCACGGCTTCTTCCTGATCGGCGATGATCCGCGCCAGTTCCTGGAGGGATCGTGCCGGCACAACGATCGACATGTCCTCGCCGGTCTGCTCGGTCAGGTCCGCACTGCGCACGGAAAGCCGAAATCCATCCGCAGCAGCCAGCGTCAGCTTGCCACCCTGAAATTCACAGAGCACGCCAGCCAGAACCGGACGACTGTCATCGGTGGCCGCGGCAAAGGCAACCTGCCCTACCATCTCGCGAAGAACTCGCGGATCGATCGTCGCCGTCACCTGGCCATCCTCGATCGCAGGAAGTTCCGGGAAATCATCCGTGTTCAGACCCTTGATATGCGCCTTGGAACGGGCGCACTCGAGCGCCAGCGACTGGCCGGCTGTATCCAGTTCGAACTTGACTGAGTCGTTCGGCAGGCTGGCCACGAACTCGGTCAGGAGATCGGCCCTTACCGTCGTCTCACCGGGCTGATCCGTCTCGGCTGGAATGGTGGCCGAAATGGCGATTTCCAGATTGGTGGCAGCCAGCTTCAATGAAGAATCATCGGTCTTCAGCAGAACGTTGGCCAGAACCGGCAGCGTAGATTTTCGAGAGACTGCACGGGATACATGACTCAAAGCCCGCTGCAGCTCCTCTTGTTTGCAGGATAGTTTCACTGCCGGATTCCCTTCGTTCGTACGCACATATTTGCTACTCGGCGGATTATAGCACACCGGTGCTCACCCGCTTGAGCGATCACACAGCCCAACAGCAACTTGACACTGGACGCCAATGCGGATAACATCAATAAGAACACGCGTTCTAATTTCTGGATTCGGACAGGAAGTGAAGCGATGAGCGCCGTAGAACAGACAATCAGTGAACAGTTCGTCCCACCGATGACGCTCGAACAGCAACGAGACATGCTGGCCATGCGTCTTGAAACTGGGTTCTCCAAAATCGAAGAAGCGGTGGCTAGCGGACACAACGTCGAACGGTGGGAATCAGCTTGGCAGTCGTTGCTGGCAGAGTACGTATCGGTGTGTGATCGAATCGCCGGGCATCGCTGAGGGCGTTTGCAATTGACAACTTCTGAATCCCGATGGTAGCTTCCGGCATTCCGCCGGTATGATCGATCCGTCACTTCAGGAGCTACCTGTGAACCCGTCAACCGATGCCTACCCCATCGACCGCATCCGCCAGGACGTTCCCGTACTGCACGAACTCTGCTACCTCAACACTGGCACCGTCGGCGTTATGAACGAAACCGTGTTGGCCCGTCACCTTGAAGCCATCAGCCATTACGAACGCTACGGCCATGCTGGCGAAACCGCAGCACGGGAAGGATACGAAACAGGCCGGTCGGCATTCGCTCGGTTGCTGAACGCCAGACCAGAAGAAATCGCTCTGACCCGTAACGCCTCAGACGGAATCAACTATGTGGTGGCTGGTCTCGATCTACCAGCTGGATCGACGATCGTTACCACCACCGAAGAACATCCGGCGGTCCTCCACCCACTCGCTCTGGCTGCACGCAAATCCGGGGTGAAGATTCGGATGATCTCTCTGGAAGATTCCGATGAAGAACTTCTGAAATCCTTCCGGAGCGCCGTCTCTGGCGGCGATGTCAAACTTGCAATTTTCAGCCACGTCTCCTGTGAAACTGGTCGGCGACTCCCGGTCAACGACATGTGCAACATATGCCGGGCGTATGAGGTTCTGTCGCTAGTCGACGCTGCCCAATCGCTCGGGCAGTTTCCGGTCGATGTGCAGCAACTTGGATGCGATTTCAGCACTGGGAATGGTCATAAATGGCTGTGCGGCCCGAAAGGTACCGGGTTCCTCCACGTCCGGACAGATCGAACTGATCTGCTGTCACCGTGCTACGTTGGCGACGGCTCTGTTGAACCTCGCTTCGATCGCTCCCAGTTCAGGGAGAATGGAATCGACGATTCTCACTGGGCCTTCAGGGGCGATGCCTGGCGGTTCGAGTTCGGCACCCGCAACTGGCATCTATACAGCGCAATCGCCGACGCAGTGCGCTATCAGGAAGAGATCGGCTGGGAGTTGATCTATCAACATGTCGATCGTGTTAGCACATCGCTGAAGCAAGAACTGGCGGCCCGATCTGGCGTGACGGTTCACACCCCGGATTCGTGGGCAGACAGCTGCGGAATCGTGACGTTCTCAGTCGATGGCTGGGACGGCGTTCAGCTGGCAGAAGAACTCTGGCAGACGCACAAGATTATCCAGCGGCGAGTGCAGATACCGAGCGGCGTCCGAGTCTCCGTGGCCCATTACACGAATGAGCAGGATATCGCGCAGTTCCTGACCGCACTCGATCAGATCAGAGGCCAGGCCAGTGAATAATCGAGTTGTGAGACGGGTGGTGAGGGTCGACTACAGGTGATTAGTGTCGTTGTATCGCATGAGCAGCGCGGGAAGATCACCTCGAATGTCGACCGTGGTGATACCGCAGTTTTCGAAGTGGAACGATCGTCCAGCCGAAATCGGCAATCCCAGCAGCACCGCAAGCAACGTCCGCATCGTGCCTCCGTGCGAGACCAGCAGAATGTCTCCCGGTGGAAGCTCTGACTCTATCGACTCCAACCGGTCGAAGAAGCGCTGGCTGCGCTCACCGAGATCCAGCATGCTCTCGCCACCGGGAGGGCGGGCATCGATGTCATTTTCATCGTGGTAGTGAGATTCATCGCCAAGCATACCGGTGTCCGGGTCCCGGTACTTGCCCTCCAGCGAGCCCTTATTCGCTTCGCGAAGATCAAACGACCCGCGAATCTCGATTCCCAGGCACTCGGCAATCGGCCGAGCCGTTTCGAACGCTCGACTGAGATCACTGGCAAAACAAACGGTGATCGGCATGGAAGACATCCGGGCAGCAGTCAACGCTGCCTGATGCTCGCCTTCATCGCTCAGGGGCACATCTGTGTGCCCCTGAAAACGACGAACCCGATTCCATGTTGTTACGCCATGCCGAACCAGGTGGAAGCGTCGATGCATCCGCGGACTACCTCGATCAACTATCCGTTGCGAATAGCCACGGACTCGATCTTGACTTCTTCGGTCGGGCTGGACATCTCGCCAGTGCGGCTCGGCTGAACCTGCACGTTGGCGATCTCATCTACCACTTCCATGCCTTCGGTCACCTCGCCAAAAATGGTGTAGTTTGGCGGAAGTTGGCCGCGAAGGTCACCGTGAACGATGAAGAACTGCGAGCCATTCGTGTTCGGCCCTGCGTTGGCCATAGCAACGGTTCCCTGCGTGTACTCGCGGGTTACCGGTTCGTCCTCAAACCGATATCCGGGACCACCGGCGCCAGTCCCGGTGGGATCACCGGTCTGAATCATGAAGCCGTTGATCACACGATGAAAGGGAACATCGGTGTAGAACCCCTGCTCAGCCAGAAATACGAAGTTGTTGACCGCTAGTGGAGCGTCATCCTGTAACAGGTTGACGACAATTTCGCCACGATTCGTGGTCAGGACCGCCTGATAGTCGGTTCCCTCAGCGAGCTGCATCTCCGGCGGATTGTCCCACTGCATTGACGGTTGCTGCAAAGCTTCCTCTTCTCCTTCTTCTGGTTCGGATTCAATATCGGTATCGGCTGGCTCCTCAACGGGCTCGGATTCACCCTCGGAAGCATCGTCGGACTGCGGCTCCGCAGTCTCAACCTGTTCAACATCCGTGTCGTCAGACACAACAGAATCTGTGGCCTCGTCGTCACCCCCACATGCAGCAAGAACCACAATGAATGAGAGTGAGACGACGAGCCACAGAACGATTCCAGAATTCGACCGAGCGTTGATCACCAACGATTCCTTTCAGTGTCACGGCCTCGCGACCGTCAGGAATCATACACGCTCGGATCAGTCGATTGTCGGCCCGTAACGCTCGAGATCTTCGTCCGTCAGTTTCGCGAACTTCTTGAAGTTCTCCCGGAACATCTCTGCCAGCTTCCGGGCCTGACGATCATAGGCCTCTGGATCTTCCCAGGCGTCACGAGGTTTAAGCACGTCATCGGGAACGCCCGGGCAATTGTCCGGCACCTCGAATCCGAAAACGGGATCGGTGGTGGTGGAAACCTCGCGCAGCTCCTTGCTGAGCGCTGCGTCGATCATCGAGCGTGTGAACTTGATCGGCACCCGATCGCTCTCACCGGCCGGTCCACCAATCCACCCGGTATTGACCAGGTAGACGCGGGATCCATGCGACTTCAGGCGATCTCGCAACAGATTGGCATAAACCGTTGGTCGATGGGTCAGGAACGGCGCACCGAAACAGGTACTGAAGGTTGCCTGTGGCTCAGTCAGACCGATCTCGGTTCCAGCGACTTTGGCCGTGTAGCCGGACAGAAAGTGATACATCGCCTGTTCTGGCGAGAGAATCGAAATTGGAGGCAGAACCCCGAACGCATCAGCGGTAAGGAAGATCACCGCGGTTGGATGATCACCGATACCCTCGTCTGCCACATTCGGCAACGACTCAAGTGGATAGGCACCGCGCGTGTTCTCGGTCCGCGAACTGTCGTCAAAATCGATCTCGCGGGATACCGGATCGACCACGACATTCTCGAGAACCGTCCCGAACATCTGCGTGGTCTGGTAGATCTCAGGCTCGGACTCTTCCGAGAGATTGATCATCTTGGCGTAGCAACCACCTTCGAAGTTGAAGATGCCGCGGTCGCTCCAGCCATGTTCGTCATCGCCAATAAGCTGGCGCTTCGGATCGGTGGATAGCGTCGTTTTTCCGGTACCGGAGAGGCCGAAGAAGAGTGCTGTATCGCCCTCTTCGCCGATATTCGCTGAGCAGTGCATCGAGAAAACATTCTGCAACGGCAGTTCATAGTGCATCACCGAGAAGATTGATTTCTTCATCTCGCCGCCGTATTCGGTGCCGCCGATGAGTACCAGCTTCTTCTCGAAACTGAGTGCAATAAAGGTATCGGTGCGAAGGCCCATCTTCTCCGGATCTACTTTGCACGATGGCAGGTCGATAACCGTGAAGTCCGGCACCGTTTCGTGCCTGCTACCGGGCGCTAGCCGGATGAACATATTCCGAACGAACAAGTTGTGCCAGGCTTTTTCGGTGATAATACGAACCTTGAGCTGGTACCGTGGATCAGCACCTACCAGGCAATCCTGTACATACAGTTCCTTGCCGTTGGCATGGGCCGTCACCAGCTTGTGCAGTTCATCGAACTGCTCCGGGGTCATCGAAGCGTTTCCATCCCACCAGATATGTTCCCGCGACGACGGCTCGTCGACGATGTACTTGTCCTTTGGTGACCGACCAGTATATTTGCCGGTCGAAACAACCAGCGGGCCGTTCTCAGCGATGATCGCCTCGTCGCGCGCAACACTGTGTTCGTACAAGTGCGCAGCGTTAAGGGTCCAGTGGATCTTCCCTGGGTTATCTATTCCGTGAACAGATAGTGGACTGTCTGTCTTCTGACGCTCCGACGTGGTCATATGTTCCTCCTGATACCACTCTGGGTCCAGTCGCTCTGATGTGTTCGATTCGTTCGCACCGTTGCGAGCCATGAACATCCTCGTGGCAGCTCGTCAGACGACCAATCGTCTTGCGAGTGAGCATCGTTGCTCAAACTCTAACTGCACACTCCGTCTCTCTGCTACCTAGACTAACATCAATGCCGGCGAAGTAACGCATTCGTTGACGCGATTGAAACACCTTTAGGAGCTATTGATTGACTCCTGTTACAGAATCAGCATCGCATCGCCAAAACTGAAGAAGCGGTATCGACGTGCAATCGCTTCTCGGTACGCTCGCAAGACTGGTTCCCTCCCCGCCAGGGCACTGACCAGCAACAACAGGGTCGATTTCGGCAAGTGGAAATTGGTGATCAGCCCATCCACCAGTTTAAAATCGAACCCGGGCGTTATGTACAGTGCGGTGGCACCGCTCAGCGGTCCAGGTTGATCGAGCTGATCGGAAATCGCCTCGAGCGTTCGGCAGCTAGTGGTTCCTACAGCAATGATCCGCCGTCCTTCGTCCCGGGCCCGACGCAGCGACTCCAGAGCAGGTTCCTCAACCAGAAAGCGCTCGGCGTGCATTGTGTGTTTCCGGGCATCCTCGACCTTCACCGGCTGAAACGTCCCGGGACCGACATGCAGCGTCACCGAGGCGATCTCTACCCCCATCGAGCGGAGCTGGTCCATCTTGGCGTCGGTGAAATGAAGACCAGCTGTCGGCGCCGCAACGGAGCCGGTTTCGCGTGCATACACGGTCTGATACCGATCGACCTGTTCTAGCGGTCGATGAATATACCCGGGCAACGGAACCTGGCCAGCGGTGTTCAGGACCTCGATCGCATCCGGCAGCTCGATCCGGATCATCCCATCGTCCTGCTTGTCGGCCACGGTTGCCAAATATCCGGCCCGGGATTCATCCGAGTGAAGTATGCTCAGCTTCTCCCCGGGCTTCAATCGCCGCGATGGCCGGGCCATCGCCAGCCATATATCGTCTCCCAGATCCTGCACCAGCAACAGTTCGATTCGTCCACCGGTCTCACGCTGGGCCATAAGGCGTGCGGGAAAGACTCGTGTGTCGTTGACTACCAGCAGGTCGCCGGGCCGTAGCCACTGGTCAATGTCCGCAAAATGCGTGTGGAAGCAGTCACCGGTTGCACGATCGAGAACCAGCAAGCGCGACGCCGCTCGATCAGCCAGCGGCTCCTGCGCGATCAGCTCTTCCGGCAGTTCATAGTCGAACAGCGAAATTGGAAGCTCGGGCGATTGATTTCGATCAGCAGGGTTCACCGAGAGGAGTCCTCTTCCTGGAAGAGCGATTGCTGCTGCTGGTTAATTGGCGCAGTGGCCGATGGGGTAATACCAACATGCTCATAGCCCCGTCGTGTCGCAATTCGGCCACGTGGCGTTCGCTGAAGAAAGCCGAGTTGAATGAGATATGGCTCGTAGACGTCCATGATCGTGTCTTTCTCTTCACTGGTTGCTGCCGCCAGTGTGTCCACGCCCACCGGTCCACCATCGAACATTTCGATGATCGCTTTGAGGATCCGGCGGTCGATGTCGTCCAGCCCCAGTGAGTCGACTTCCAGTTGATCCAGCGCCTGTTTCGCTACATCCTGAGTAATCTGACCGTCAGCACGGACCTCTGCATAGTCCCGCACTCGTTTGAACACACGATTGGCAACTCGCGGTGTGCCACGGGATCGCGAACTGATCTCTCGGACACCCTCGGGATCGATCGGGATCTCGAAGATCTGAGCGGATCGGGTGACGATCTTCTCCATCGAGGCCTGATCGTAGAAATCGAGCCGATGAATCGAGCCGAATCGATCGCGCAATGGTGAGGTAAGCAGTGCCAGTCTGGTCGTCGCTCCGACAAGAGTGAATCGCGGCAGGTTCAACCGCATCGATCGAGCAGACGGCCCTTTACCGAGCACGATATCGACCGCAAAATCCTCCATCGCTGGATAAAGGACCTCTTCTACTGTCCGATTGAGTCGATGAATCTCGTCAATGAACAGAACGTCGCCGGCCTTCAGATTCGTCAGAATCGACACCAGATCGCCCTGTCGCTCGATAGCAGGCCCTGAGGTAATCCGAAGACTGACCCCCATTTCGACCGCTATGATCGATGCAAGCGTCGTCTTGCCGAGCCCTGGGGGACCGTACAGCAGAACGTGATCAAGCGGTTCCTGACGGGCTTGCGCCGCCTGGATACCAATCGATAAGCCTTCTTTTACCTTGGACTGGCCGATGTACTCGGAAAGGCGTCGCGGTCGAAGATTCAACTCGACCGACGAGTCCTCATCCTGACGTTTGCCAGAGACCATTCGGCCAGACTGTTCGTCCTCACTCATCAGTGATTGCTCCAGAGGAAGTGCCTAGCTATCGGACGGTACAGATCCGGGTTGTTCTGCCTCATCGATCAACATGATCGGTATCCCGTTCTCAATACGGTACCTTCGCCCACAGCTGTCACAGACCAGTCGGTCGCCGTCCAGCTTTACCGATGTCTTGCAGGCTGGGCAAGCCAGAATCTCCAGTAACTCCCTGCTTATCGGTGGATTGGCTTCAGACATCGTCACCTCCTGCTCAGTGCGAACGGGTTTCGTGATCGACAAATATCTTACCAGCCGTCAGCCCCAAATCGACCTTGGCGCTCGCAATCTCGCCAAGCAGAATCTCGTCACCACCGAGTCCGAGCTCGGCGACATCACGAGCGACCGAACTGGTCAGTGGATCCGGGTCCCTCCGGGCAAACCGACTTGCGATATCGATGGACTCAACGGACTCATCGACCTGAACATGAGGAATGTGCCGGCCGGTGAGCTCAGCTATCGCATCGAGATAGCCATTGGTCCAGCGGGAGAGTGAGTGCCCAGTCGCCACGAAAGCTCGAGCATTGTCTCCGATGTCTCGGCGCAGATCCTCGTCATCAGCCAATCGAGTGAGCACCCGAACGAGCATCGACTCTTCCAGCGCGTCGACAGGTATCTCGATCGCCGCGTCCGCCGGGATCTCGGTGAATGAACCGGTTCGACTCACTAGCACGGGACGTCCGGCTGCCATCGCATGTAGCAGGCTCCCAGAAGTTTCGCCGGCTGTCGGATAGCGGAGATTGACGATGACATCGCTGGCAGCGGTGATCAGTCGAGCTTCTTCGTCGGAAACATAGCCCGGAACGTCAACCACCTGATCCAGCCCAAGATGACTGATCATCCGGCGCAAAGGAAAACCTGGAGAGATGCTCCCCGCAAGAACTAATCGTGCCGGGACTGTGCGGCGCAGCTGCTTGAATGCCCGGAGAATGACATCGATCCGTTTGTGCGGATTGATGTGGGAAACCGATCCGATCAGAAACTGATCTTCGGGCAACCCGAGCGCTCGCCGCGCATCGGCAGGATCCAGCGCCTCCGGAAGCCTCAATCCATGCGGAACCTGAAATACGGACGCATGAGGGACCCGTTTCAGAACTTCCGATCTGGCGAAGGCACTATGGACGATCGTCGCTTTGCTGCGTTCTATCAGATGCTCACTCATCGGAAAGCGGAAGAGCTCATCCGGGGCCTGCCCACGCAGCACTCGATCTGCTGCTGCTAGCCCTTCAGGCCCGTAGCGACGCTCCATCTCATCCCGATACTCGAGCAACGTCCCACTGGCAACCGCTGCCTGTATCTGCAGATGATTCAGCATCGTATCGTGGAGCACCATCAGACCCGGAGCCCGCTCCATCCATGGCAACATGTAGACGTGAGACGGGTTGTTACCAATCTGGTAGATGATCAGGTCATAGGTCTCGGGCGTGAATCGCGACTGGTCGATGACACGGGTTTTTGACGTGGACCGAAACACGGTCGGGGCGTAGCCATCGACCACGACATCGACCTCGAGCCGATTGTCGAATAGCGGAATCAGCTCCTCGTTGTAGAGAGAGATCCCGGACTCAACCGGCTGAAGTGGAGTGAACCAGGCAACGCGAGTGCTAGCCATCGAGCGATCCCAGCAACTTGTCCACCACTCCGCTCCAGGTGATCTGATCCGCTCGCGCCTTGCCGGCCAGTCCCATCGCTTCGGCCCGGTCGGCATTCGCCATCACTTCCTCGATCAGCGGGGCGATGTCATCCGGGTTTGGCCCATCGGCGATCAGTCCGGTTTCGCCGTGGCTCACCAGTTCCAGCACACCCCCGGAGTCGGCCACCGTCACCACCGGCTTACCCGCGGTGAATGCTTCCACGGTCACCAGGCCGAAATCCTCATCGATCGGGCCATAATAGACTGCCTGGCAGCAATTGTAGTAATCAACAACGTCGTCATCGGGTATGCGGCCAGTAAACGTGACCTGGTCAGTCAGGCCTAGCTCCGTAGCTAGCGCATGAAGCTCGTCCCGCTGCGGACCATCGCCGGCGATGACCGTCCGGACCGGCGTGTGAAGCTGTGCGAGAGAACGCAGCAGCAAGTCGATCCGCTTTGTCGCATCCAGCCTGGAAACGGTGAACAGGAACGGCTGACGCGCCACTGGCGAGAGACCAGCCAGCTGAATCGGCACATGTAGCGGTTCGGCGACTAGGCCGTTGAAGTGTTCGAGGCGTCGGGCGGTGTTGGCGGAGTTGGCAAACAGGGCCCGGCACTCCCCCAGCCCACGGGCATCGATCTGCTGGATTCGGCGCCTCAGCGCGAGATCATCCGGTGTGTTGGTCAGATCACTCCACGGGGTGCCGAACCAGTCATAAGCTTGCCGGTATTGATGGATAATCCAGGCGATCTTGTTCGGGTGACGAACCGCCCACGTCGGAAATTTGGTACAGATCGCGAGGTCGATCGGCTTGCCATCGACTTCAGTTATGTCGATCACCCGCCAGGCAAGCGCACTCTTCAGCAGACTCTCCGGCGGATACCATTTGAACGGCAAAGCAATGATCTCGACATCATGACCTGCTTCCACGAGAGCCTGTCGGAGACCTTCAACGTGCGCCTCTGCACCACCACGGGCAAATGGGACCTGTGCTGCACAGATCGCAATTCTCATTTCGATTCCTCGTCGGTCTCCACCGACAGCTTGTCAAGTCGACGGTTGAGCTCCGACTGCTTCAGTTCGAGTTCACCCAGTGCCCGAACGACCGAATCATTGAACGCGTTCTGTTGCTCCACAATCGGGTTGATGTACCAGCGAAGGCCGAGTCGCATCACCCGCTGAGCCAGCACGATCACCGGTCCCACATACGGCAGTGCGGATTGCAGCGGCAGGTGCGCAGATACCGATGCGAGATCGGCGGCATCTCGAACCGAGGTCAGCTGCGGACCGGTTGGAATCTCGTTCTCGGTCAGATACCCGGCCTCCTGCCGAACAGCGGCCCGCAACTCACTGAGCACTTGCTCGATCTCTCGGGTTGGCTCTGAGCCGTTTCCACGATGTTCCATGGATAGCTTCCTCCTCAGGTCCGCGCGCCCAGCACGTCCAGATAGTTGTCTCGAACCACCGCGAACCAGTCTTCGGTGTCTACAACCTTGTTGCTCTGACCACTCGTGCCGAGCCTCGTCGACAGCTCCGGATCGTCGATCAATTTTGCGATCGCGTCACCAAGACGGGCAACATCTCCGAACGGCACCAGCAGCCCATCTTCGCCGTCGTCGACAACGGCCGGAATTCCGCCTGCGTTCGCGCCAATTACCGGTTTGCCGTTCGCCCAGGCCTCCAGAAATACATAGCCGAACGCCTCAGTACGTGATGCTAGCGTGAGAAGGTCGCAGGCGGCCAGCAAGTCGGTCCGGGTCTCGTCGTCAACGTATCCCAGAACGTGGACGTGTTCGAGATCTTCAGGGTCGCATCTATCAATGAACGACTGGAAATTGCTCATGATCGGCCCGGCAACTACCAATGATATCGGCTCGGACCGTCGCCGATTGAGATCAATAATCGCTTTACAGGCATGCAGGGTTCCCTTGTCGAACGCAGCGGCCCCGAGCGCCAGGACCATCGGTCCGTCGATTCCCAGTGACGAGCGCACCCGTTGATCGTCTCCCCCGATCACCGCGGCTACATCGATTCCGAGCCCCACTACACGAAGTTTCGCCTCATCGACGCCGTTCTCGATCAGAAAATCAGCCTCGATCGAAGTCTGCGTCATCACCTGGTCTGCCTGACGAAGGAGCTCCAGCTGGTGAGGCATTGTGTAGTAGCGTCTGACGGCCGACGACGAAGACTCGCCGAGATGAAGTTTTGGCGTGATGATCGTGGGAATATCTCGTTTCCGGGCAAACGCCAGTGACTCCCGGATGAGACCTTCCAGGGCGATGTTCGCCGGATGGATCAGATCGGCGCCCTCACCAATCCGCTCAAGAAGCGCCGGAAGTTCCGGAACCCAGGGACCGAACCGGGAGAACTCCCGGAGCAATCGCAGCTGCCCGGGGAAGGCCACCCGGGACAATTCGCCCATGCCCCGGCGAATAACGCGGTGGCTGAAGTTTGCAGCAGGGAGGTGATGTGCCGGAGTCCGGTAGATGCGAACGCCATTATGGCGCTGGAATGGAACGTCAACCCGGTGCCGGCCTGGGTCCCAGAGATACTCGAGATCCCAGGCGTCAGTGGTCACCACCCGAACGTCGGCACCATCTCGAGCGAAGCGTTCCGACAGTGCTTGGAAATACTGTTCAGAGCCTCCACGAAACGGGTAGTACCGGTGGATCAGGTGGATAAACCGGTAACCGTCCACTGTGTCTACTCTGTGTCGTCAGCGTCGTCGGATTCGCCGGGCTCAGCGAGCCGGTTCTCGGCCATTTCAGCATAGAACGAATCCGGATCGAGATCGATTACCCGCTGGTAGAGTTCTTCAGCTTCCTCGTTACTGGCCGATGTGCTGCGATCCTTGATCTCCGCCAGCATGAAAACGGCTTCGACGTTTTCTTCGTCCTCCTCGAGCACTCGCTCGAGCTGAACCTCCGCGTCAAGGTCATACCCGCGTTGCTCGAGCATTCGGGCAAAACTCAGGCGAAGCGCCAGATCATCAGAATCGCCCTGCAACGCCTGCTCATAATGTGGGATGGCCTCATCGACTCGGCCGGTGTTGCCCAGCAAAACGGCCAGCTGGGAGTGTGCCGAATAATCCTCAGGATCATCTTCAATGCGATCCCGGAGCTCCTGCTCCTCGCTATCGGACTGTTCTTCCATCTCCTGACTGAAGTCCTCCTGGACCGCCGTCTCCTGCTGATCGTTGCCGCTACCGCCGACGAACTCGGTGATCCCAACGGCTACGGCACCGATGACCAGGAAGAAGGCCATGGCGATTGCGAAGGCGATCGTCAGGATGGACATCTTGTTCTTTGGAGCCTTCGCCGTATCCT
Source organism: Sphaerobacteraceae bacterium (assembly GCA_007695115.1). Classification (GTDB taxonomy): domain Bacteria; phylum Chloroflexota; class Chloroflexia; order Thermomicrobiales; family Thermomicrobiaceae; genus SLMJ01. Next base: position 51,398 of record REEK01000116.1, on the reverse strand, counting down.
TGTCTTTCTTCGGGATTCGTGCTGACATCTATACTCACGTTCTCCGATTAGCTTGCGTGAAAACGAACAGGGTACCACACGGCCCCTCGCCCATAATCATGCGTGTTTCTGGTTCGATTCGCCAACCTCTTCAGACGCGCGTAGAAAGTATTGCAGCCCTCACCTGTCAATGGTAGACTCTTTGTCGCGGAGATGTCGAGCTACGGTCCGGCAACCGCGAGAACTGGATATTTGCCGGAGTGGCGGAACAGGCAGACGCGCTACGTTCAGGGCGTAGTGGGCTTTACGCCCGTGTGAGTTCGAATCTCACCTTCGGCACCGCCGACCAGGGATCAGCAATGCTGATCCCTGTTTGAGTAATGGCGGGCAGAGCGGTCGCTGGCCGAATCCGGCCAGAGGAAAGTCCGAGCTGCACAGAGCAGGGGTGCCCGGGGAAATCCCGGGGAAACGTCTGTCGGTGGACGTTGACAGTCCAGATTGGCACATCAGATCTGAAGAGATCTGGTGTGAGAGCAACAGAGACCAGTACCGGACCGGTTTTCCGGATCCGGGGTGAAAAGGGCAATCCTCCCCCGCAGCAATCTACGATCGGACCGCTTGCAGGTTGCTCGCCGAGGTCCGAGGTGAGAGCAGTCGTTGGGGTGACTCAACGACCGGACCAGGCCGAGATGGCTTGTTCCGAGATAGATGGCCGCAGAGAACAGAACTCGGCTTACTCGCCCGCCATTGCTCAGCCACCCTCACACGAAAAAGGTGTGGCACGCTGATTATCGACTCTGATACACTAGGTCGCGGCGCAAGCAGCGCTGACACAATTTTGTATGGTGCCCGTAGCTCAATTGGCAGAGCACTGGTCTGTGGAACCAGGGGTTGCGGGTTCGAGCCCCGCCGGGCACCCTCAAGACGACGCGTAGCACCCACAGTGCTGCGCGTTTTTGTGTTCTTGCGCTTCGCTGTGATGGTCCGAATCAACGACGTGACTCATTTGGAGAAGGGTTCACCGGCCGGCAGTCGAGCAGCAGAACCAGCCCTGAGCGAAGCCGAACGGGTCGCCGCTCTACCGGTCGACGGCAATAAGAACGGGGCTACGGAAGATCATCATCGACTCGATCGACATCGTAGTAGTCGAGTCGTCGCGACGATACCATTGCCTGGATCTCTCGCATGCTCACGCCACTGCGATGCAACGTGTGGCGCACGAACTCGAGTCCCACTTCGAACGCAGGTTGAACGACCTCGGTCGCACCAGCTTCATCAAGTCGCTGGATCTGTTCATAGCTCTGAACTCTGGCGATCACGTCGAGTTGTTCGTTGGCACGCTTTGCAAGTCGAATCGCCAGCTGGGCTGAAATGAGGTCTGGAACCGTCACCGCCAGCACTCGTGCCTGCTCAACTCCCGCAGCCTCCAGGACATTCTCGTTTGCAATATCCCCGTAGATGGCGGGAATCCCATTAGCCCGCAGTGCGCGGACCGCAACCGCGTCAAGATCGATCACTACGAATCGAAGTCCGCGGCGCTGCAGCGCACGGGAGAGTTCGCGACCGGCGCGCCCATAACCGGCGATAATTGTGTGATTACGCAGCAGTTGACTGTCGATCTCCTCGACATCGAGTTCTTCCTCGGTATCGCTCGCCGCCGCGGTGGTGGGGATGCAGGCAAGGATTCGCGCGAGTGGGTCGGTAAATCTCAGCATCACCGGGTTCAACAGCAGCGATCCGATCGCCCCTGCCAGAATTGCGTTGTAGATGCGATCGTCGATGATGTCCAGATCGATCGCCTGTCCGGCCAGAACGAACGAGAACTCGCCAATCTGAGCCAGCAAAATAGCCGCGGTCGCAGCAGTAACCGCTGGATAACCAAGCAGCCTGATCGCTACTCCGGCGGCCAGGGTCTTCACGAAAATGATCAGAACCAGCAGCCCCAGGATCAGCGTCCAGTCATCGATCAGGCCAACCGGGTCGAACAGCAAACCAATCGAGGCAAAAAAAACGATCGCGAAGATGTCTCGCAACGGGATGATCTCACCGAGGACCTGGTGGCTGAATTCGGACTCGGATACCACCACTCCAGCTATAAAGGCGCCGAATGCAAGGGAGAGACCCGCCATATCGCTAAACAGGGCCACCCCAAAGGCAATCAGGACAATTGTGACCAGGAACAACTCTCGAGAACCGAGCTGAGCAACCCGGAACAGAATCCATGGCACCAGTCTCAACCCGAGAAACCAGAGTGTTCCCATCACCAGAGCGGCAAGTCCCAGAGATTGCATCAGGCTGATCGCAGCCTGTTCCTCTGATCCCCCGGCAAATGCTGGTAACAGTGCAATCAGGGGAATCACTGCCAGGTCCTGGGCCAGCGAAACACCAAGAGTGGCGCGAGCGTGCGGCTGATTGAGCTCACCGCGAAGTTGCAGCAACTTGAGCGCAACGGTCGAGCTGGTGATCGAAACGACCGCGCCGAGTAGGAAAGCCTCGCCAAAGGTGAAGCCGAGCAAGTACGTCGCGAGAAGCCCGACAGTCATCGTGAGCGTGACCTGGATTCCCCCACCGATGGACACAACTCGTCGCAGGTCCATCAGATCGCGAAACGAGAACTGCACTCCGAGAGAAAACATCAGCAAGGTAACGCCGATGTTGGCCAGCAAGTCAACGCCAACCGGGTCGACCACCGGTCCAGGCAGTCCCGGCCCCAGGACGAGACCGGCAATCAGGTACCCCAGTACCACTGGCTGTCCGATGCGCTGCATAAACGTTCCGAGCAGGAACGCAACGCTCAGGACGAGCAACAGATCGATTAGCAAGCTTGCGTCTGCCATTGATCTCCATCGACCATGTGCGAATAAGTCAGGTAGTTGCCGGCGCGATTGCAGACGAACATACCGGGCGAGCGTTCATCTGGAGGATTGGGATCACGTGCAGTAGCTACCTGACCTGAAGTGGCCGGAGTGTCAGAACGATGGATCCAGCATCTTTCATATTAGTGTACTGAGTCAGCCGCAAACGGTGCAGAATGCATGTGCTATTGACAGTTTGTCACGACATTGGGATACTGAACGTACACATTCGGTGCCGGGTCTGGATGCGAGCGCGCAGTGCGCCGTACAATCGTAGGCCGCAATTCGGCGCCACTACCGGGGGAAATCACGAATGAACAGTGCGGAAATCCGTCGACGATTTATCGAATTCTTTGCAGAACGCGAGCATCGCCATGTGGCGAGTTCGTCTCTGGTGCCACTCAACGATCCCACCGTGCTGCTTACCACGGCCGGAATGCAGCAGATGACACCCTACTTTCTGGGGCTGGAAACCGCGCCTGCGTCCCGGATGACTTCGATTCAGAAATGCTTTCGCACCGTTGACATCGACGAGGTCGGCGACGAAAGCCATCTGACGTTCTTTGAAATGCTCGGAAATTTCTCCGTTGGCGATTACTTCAAAGCCGAAGCCATCACCTGGGCCTGGGAACTGATCACTGACCATTTCGAGATTCCGGTTGATCGGTTGCACGTTTCTGTTCACTACGACGATGAATTCTCATGGAATTTCTGGCAATCAGAGATAGGCCTCCCGGTCTCGCAGATCAGGAAGCTCGGTGACGAGGACAACTGGTGGGGACCGGTCGGTGAAACAGGCCCGAACGGCCCAGACTCCGAGATTTTCTACGATCGCGGAGAGCAATACGGCTGCGGGCGAGAGGAATGTGGCCCGGGCTGCGATTGCGGGCGATTCCTCGAGTTCTGGAACCTCGTTTTCATGGAGTATTTCAAGGAAGCCGATGGCACTCAGCGGCCCCTGCCGAGCAAGAACATCGATACCGGTATGGGTCTCGAACGGATTGCCTCGATCCTCCAGGGCACGGAAACCGTCTTCGAGACCGATCTCTACATGCCAATCATCCAGCATGTCTCGGAGCTGACCGGAGTTAATTACGGAGAGTCGGAACGTGGCGACATGTCCCTGCGAGTCATCGCAGATCACGCCCGCGCCGTGACTTTTCTGATCTCCGACGGAGTATTTCCGGGAAACGAAGGACGCAGCTACGTACTGCGCCGCGTTCTCCGTCGAGCAGTTCGCCACGGACGTCTGCTCGGGCTTGAGAAGCCGTTCCTGAGCTCAGTGGCCCGGAGAGTCGCCGCCGAATTTGGCGAGCACTATCCGGACCTCACCGGCCAGCTCTCTCGCATCCAGAAGGTCATCGATCACGAAGAGGCGCACTTCAGTCAGACGCTCGCCACTGGCATCGATCGATTCGAGGCGGTGCTGGAGCGGATGAAGACGGCTGGGGAATCCCGCGTTCCGGGTGAAGAAGCCTTCCGGCTCTACGATACTTATGGATTCCCGCTCGAGTTGACCGAGGAGCTTGCGGCAGATCACGATCTGACCGTCGACCGCGCCGGGTTCGAGAAAGCCATGGAGCGACAACGCCAGTCGAGCCGGGCCGGTGCCAGCCAGGGCGATCGACAGGACGAGCAGCACATTACGGCGATTCGAGGCACGTTCGCAGGCATTCAAACCGAGTTCGTCGGCTATGACCACCATGAAGCCACAGCAACGATCTCCGGGATCGTCGCCGAGAATGCGGCGTCAGACCAGGTAGTTGCTGGAATGACCGCCACAATCGCGCTGAGCCAGACCCCGTTCTATGCGGAGTCCGGTGGCCAGGTCGGTGATGTCGGCGAGATCGCGTCGGACACAGGAACATTCATTGTCCACGACACCCAGCGCCCAATGCCCGGTGTCATCGTTCACTATGGCGAAGTCCGGGATGGGTTCCTGGAACGTGGAACGACCGTTCTTGCTCGCGTCGACGCCGAACGCCGGTTGAAGATTCGGCGGAATCACACAGCGACGCACCTGTTGCACGCCGCGTTGCGTTCAACCCTCGGCGACCACGCCCAGCAGGCTGGTTCACTCGTGGCACCGGATCGTTTGCGATTCGACTTCACGAACCTGGAACCCGTCGGATCGGAGCGTCTCAGGGATATTCAGCAGCAGGTTGCCACTCAGATTATTCGCGACAGCAGCGTCAATTCTGACGTGACGACGTACGACGATGCGATCTCACGCGGAGCGATGGCCCTCTTCGGTGAAAAATACGGCGACGAAGTCCGAATGATCTCGATTGATGGGTACAGCCGCGAGTTGTGTGGCGGAACCCATGTCGATCGCACTGGGGAGATCGGTCCGTTCGTGATTACGGAAGAGACGAGCGTGGCCAGCGGAGTCCGCCGGATCGAGGCGGTCACCGGAGACGCGGCGATCGACTATCTACTGCATTTGCAGACAACGGTGGAAACGCTCGAGCGAGACTTGCATGTTCCGGTCGATCAACTGGTTGATCAGGCCCGCTCGCTTCAGCAGCGAATCCGTGAACATGAGCGAGAGATTGAGCGCCTGCGCGTGCAGATGGCAGCCAGCCAGGTCGACGATATTGTCGATGCGGCAAGCGACATCGACGGGGTCACCCTGGTGTCGGCAGTCGTCGCGGTGCCATCCCGGGATGTGCTGTTGCAACTGGCAGATCGATGCCGTGACAAGCTCGGCTCTGCGGTGATCGTTCTCGGTGCAGACATCGACGATCGCCCGGCGCTGCTGGCCATCGTCACCAAAGATCTTGTCGAGCGAGGCGTTCATGCTGGAAAGCTGATCGGCGAGATCGCCAGCCACGTTGGCGGCAAAGGCGGCGGTCGCCCGGAGATGGCGCAAGGCGGAGGAACCGACGCATCAAAGATTTCCGATGCGGTAGGCGCGGCGCAGAATGCTGTTCGCCAGCAACTTTCAGGGTCATGACCAACTCACGATCACACTAACATTTTCACGGCGATCTGGAGCAGAAGCTATGGCTGTAAATCCGACAATTCACTATGAACTGGCCAGCCCGGCAGATCTCAGGAAGCTGGTAAGTGATCTCGGGGTTGTCGATGCCTCCACTGTGGTCGTCGGATTTCACCCATCCGCGGAATGGGCTCCTACAGATCTGGAGATTGCCCGTCTGGTTGCAGCCAGTCGAACCACTAACAGCCGGTTAATTGTCGAGCGCAGCAGCGGACATCTCGCTGAGCGAGCAGTCCGACTCGGATTTCAGGATATGGCAGTCGTCACCGACGGTCCGGTTGTCCACCAGCAGACGACATCGTCGCTGCGGACAACGTCAGAGGCTCCAACGTCGGTCATTTCAGCTACGCCGACAATAGAAGAGAATGAACAACCGACGGTTCTCGTTCCGGTGACGGACAAGTTCCAGGACACCTCAGATATCGCAACCTATCGACCGCTCCCGGCAGACCAGAGCGCCAGCGATAATGGCCAGCTTGCCTCTGGAGATTCAGGAGCCGAGCCGGAATCGGAGCCACCGTCTGAGTCTCCGACCGCCATCTTTGGCCCCCTGCTTCCGGAAGCGCTTCAGCCAACTGCGATAGAGGGCGTTCGCGCTCAGGAGGCTCGAAAGACAACCCGGGCCAACTCTCCGAAACCTCGTGCCTCCGAACGAGTGGCTCAACTTCCAACACCGATTGGAAGAGTGCCGTCCGGAGATCAACGACAGTCCGCACCATTCGCGACGGCTGCCGCCGGCGGAGGCGCACCCCCACCTCGACAGAAGTGGAAATGGAACCGTGGAGTGTTGAAGATTTCGGCGGCGATTCTCGCGCCGATCCTCGTGCTCGGGCTCGTTGGCGGGCTGGCAATCTACACGTTGCCAACCGCAACCGTGACGATCGTTCCCCAGGAGGAATCGATCTCGTCCACGCTGACCTACGGAGTAGCGTCGGCGTCCACCACCTTCGATGTCACCATTGATCCAGACCTGGTGACCACGACGACCACGGCGCAGGCGCAACGCGAGGCGACCGGCGAACGCTTTGAGGCCGTCGGAACCGCTGGTGGAACGATTCAGATCACGAATCCGTTGACGCATGAAGTCACCGTACCAGCGGGGACCGAAATCCCCGGGCCACAGGGTGTGATGTACTACACCGCTGAAGATGTTCGACTCCCAGCGGCAGATCCTTATGGATCCATGTCATTTGGCGTCGGCAATGTCGGGGTCTACGCAGGGGTTGTTGGCCCAGACGGAAACATCGAAGCTGGGCTTCTCACCGGGCAACTCGGCACTCAGATGTTCTACACGAATCCGGAGGGAATCTCGGGCGGGCGGACGGAGCGCTACTCCGTGCTAACCGAGGATGATGTTGAGGCCGTGCGCGAATCCGTTGCCAGCGAGCTGGACGAACAAGCTCGCGAAGAGTTTGATTCGGAGATACCGGAGGGATTCGAGATCGTACCGGGGACCCTGGACATCGGCGATCCAGAGATAGAAGTGTCTGGAAGTGCCGGCGAAGACGGTCAGCAAGTGTCGGCCTCCGGATCGATGACCGTCGAGGCCTATGTCTACGATCCGACAGAGCTGCACGACCTGGCCGGTGACGAGGCGGACAGACAGCTCGCCAGACAGGGCGGCAGTGACCGTATCCTTCTGGCCGAGACAGTCACGCTGAAGGAACCGACTGACCTTGGCAATGGCGAACCGGCATTTCAGATCAACGTCGAAGCGATCGCCAGAACAGTGATTACCGAAGCCGAAAAAGAGCAACTCCTCGAAGATGTAACCGGCATCAGTCGAGAAGAAGCAGAAGCAATACTTCGCCAGCATCCAAAGATCGATCGTCACGAGATCTCGATCGAGCCGAACTGGCTTCTGGACCGAATGCCGGAGATTTCATCCCGAATCGAAATTCATGTGAGCAGCAGTGAGCAAACAGCTTCCCGGTAGGCGTGTCGCGCTCGACGCTGGCGGCCGGCGAATTGGACTGGCGGTCAGTGACGAGCTCGGCATGGTGGCGAGCCCGGTCAGAACCATCGACCTCAAGCGGGAAGGCCTCGATGGGCTGATCGCGGCAATACGTCAGTATGAACCGGTGGAGATCATTATCGGTATGCCGACCGGGATGAGTGGCCATGAAGGCCCTCAGGCCGATGCTGTTCGCCTGTTTGCAGGCGAGGTAGCCGAGAAGATCGACCTGCCCATTACCTACTGGGACGAGCGATTGACCACCTTTGCGGCGGATATGGCATTGCAGGAGTCCGGTCACCGGTCTCGCAAGAGCCGCAAAGAGTATGTTGACGCAGTGGCCGCCTCGCTCATCCTGCAAAGCTTCCTTGATTCTGTCCGTTGACGATCCCTTCACAGGCCACTTATAATGCCTTCGCGGAACGCCCATTTCTGCGGGGAGAAAGAGGACCAGATGAAACTGATTGTTGCAGTCGTTCAGAACGACGACGCCGATAATGTCATCGACGCACTGCTGGAGTACGAGTTCCGGGCCACCCGGCTCGCCAGTACCGGTGGATTTCTTCGGCGCGGCAACACCACCATCATGATTGGTGTACCAGACGAGCAGGTTGATCAGGTCCTCGATCTGATACGTGACCGCGCTCACGCACGTGCTCAACAGGAGCAGGCCGGCGAAGTGCAAACCGCCGCGGCCACCGTCTTCGTCCTCGATCTCGAGGACTACCAGCGCTTGTAGAGTATCCCGGCTGACACGTTTATCCGATTCACCAGGATATCCGGGAACACTGGCCGGGAGTCGAATCACACACTGAACGGTCCGGGACCGATGCCATTCTTACGGGATCAGCGCGCAACGCTCGATCTCTACTGGCTTGGTCCCGCTCTGATTCTCTCCATCCCTGCCCTTTGGCAATATATCGCAACCGTTTCACCCGAGACGTCGACGAGCGCGGCGATAGCCCTTTCCCTGTCCGGTCCCCTCTGGCTGCTGCTTCCTATCACGATCTGTGAGATCATCCAGCGATCCATTCCTCCGGAACAAGGGCAGTCTGGTCAATACTCGATCGGGCCACTCGGGCGTCTCAACCAGAGTTATGTCGATCAATCGGATCCTGGACACGATCTCCGTCACGCGCTGGTCACGGTGCTCATACTGAGCATCGTCGCATCGTTGATGTTGATTCCGGCCGCTATTTCGACGGGATGGCAAGATCCCGGTCTTGTCTGGATTCCCGGCCTCGCGGTGGGCACCTATTCAGTCGCCCAGCTCCTGCCATCTCTTCCAGGAGTTGGTGGCTACGCGTTGCGGGATATCTTCTGGTTCCTGAACCAGGATGTACTGGCCGGTTCGAGAGCCGCGTTTCTTTACAGCCAGATTACCGCTTCTGGACTGCTCCTCTTCTCAGGCTACTTGTTGCTATGGCACAGCCATCTTCTGGTGGTGGCGGCGTGGGGCCTCTTTCTTGCGATATACATCATCACATGCGGGCGTCAGGAATTGATGCGGACCACGCTGATAAAGCGAGCCAGACACGTTGTGGCCGCTGACGCCCTGGCCGGGCTGAATCCGACGATCCGGGCCGCAGCAACGATCCCGGATGCACTGGATATTCTGCTAGAGCAACGTGACAACGGCCCCGCTCTCGTGCGTGACAGAACAAGATACATCGGGATGCTCGATCTATCGGCCTTTGAGGACATCCCTCGAGTCGAGTGGTCATCGATGACCGCCGCTGATCTGGCCGTCCCATTCGAGAAGCTTGTCGAATCACCTGCGGGTGCCACCTTGCTCGAGGTCCTGGCAACGCTTCAGCAAGAACCAGAATCGGCGGTGATTGTTCGTGAACGAGACGGAAGAATCGTCGGTCTGGTGGACAGAACGATTGAAGCACGCAGCCTGTTGCGAAGGGGAATTTCTCGAACTCCCGTCAATCCGTCGGCAGGCGGAGCAACGAAGGCTTCATGATAGACTGAGTTACGTGTCTCACCATACGTATACAACCGCACTGAGCCATGAGGAGGCTTTGCTATTTCCAGCACCCATCCAACGCAATCACCGAACGAACGGGCAATGCTCGTTGCTGTCGACTGGCACAAGGATGGCTGGGACATCAGTGCCGCGCTAGAAGAGCTCTCGCTGCTTGCGCAGACGGCCTCACTGGAGGTCGTGGGCTCGATGTCGCAATCGCTCAGGCACCCACATCAGGCACATTACGTGGGTTCCGGCAAACTCGAAGAGCTCGCCGCGCTCAAGGAAGAATTGTCCTATTCCGTCGTGCTGGTGAATGATGAATTGTCACCATCGCAACTTCGAAATATGGAGAAGGAACTCGATGTCCGGGTTCTGGATCGAACGGCGCTTATCCTCGACATCTTCGCTCAACATGCGCGTACCTCAGAAGGTCGTCTGCAAGTCGAACTGGCGCAGCTCGAGTACCGTCTGCCGCGTCTGACCCGTATGTGGACGCACCTTTCTCGTCAAGGTGTCGGCGGGGCCGGTCTGCGTGGACCAGGTGAGACACAGCTCGAAGTTGACCGTCGAGAATCTCGTCGTCGGATCACCTGGATCAAAGAGCAACTCAGCGAGGTCCACCGTCATCGCCAGCTCTATCGCGAGCAGCGACAGCGACAGCGGATGCCGGTGATTGCTCTGGTTGGCTATACAAACGCCGGCAAATCGACGTTACTGAACCGGCTGGCTGATTCCGACGTCATTGCCCGCGACGAGCTGTTTGCAACCCTCGATCCGACGACCCGTCGAGTCGATTTGCCCGGATCCCAGACGATCCTGATGACCGACACCGTCGGGTTTATCAACAACCTGCCAACCCAGCTCGTTGCGGCATTCCGAGCCACCCTCGAAGAGGTTCTGGAAGCGACATTGCTGGTTCACGTTCTGGATGTCACGCATCCGAACGCATTTCAGCAGGCCCAGACCGTTCACTCGATTATCGAGGATCTGGGTGCTGACGATCTCCCGATGATCACCGCACTCAATAAAGTGGATCGACTCGGTGACGATGTCTCCCCGGAGCAGTTGCGAGAGAACATGGGACTCTCCGAGCATTATGTCCCAATCTCGGCACACAAAGGAGTCGGCATCGATCTTCTGACAGATCGTATTGCCGGGATGCTCTCTGAACAGGGGGCGTTTGTGGATCTTCAGGTTCTCGTTCCGTACACGGAGACCCAGCTGGTCGACCTGTTCCACCGGCGCGGGCACGTCGATGACGCAATCTATCGAGAAGACGGAACGCTGATATCTGGCCGAATCCCGAAGAATCTGGCGGCGCACTTCGAGCCGTACAAGACGACGTCCTCGATCGGCGAATCACTCTAGTACTAAGGTCGCGTTCGCCAGCCCCCCGTACGAACGTCCCCTGCAGCCAGACTCGAAGTCTGTCTATAATGGTTTCGGATAAGCGCAGTCGTATGCATTGAAGGAGCGGTGATGACAGTGGCGCTCGAAGCCGCACTAAGTGAGCTAAAAGAATCAGCCGGGCTCGAACTTGCCTCGGTTGTCAGTCACGATGGGCTCGTCATCGAGTCTGCACATAGCGACGAAATCGACGCAGAGGCCGTTGCCACGGTTGCGGCAAGTGGGCTGCTCATGATGGATTCACTTGGTCGTGAGCTTCAGCAAGGACCAGCTCGAGACGTCATCCTCGAATATGAAAACAATCTCGTGATCCTTTCTCCGCTCAACGAAGACCTTCTCCTGGTCATTGTTGGTTCAGGGACCAGTAATCTGGGTCGCGTGCGGTTGCTGATCCGGCGATCCCTCGACAAGCTGAATCACGCGGTAGAACAGGCCTAGGGGCTGAGAACGTGAGTGATCAGTCATCATCTGGATTCACCTACCAGAAAGCTGGCGTGGATAACACCAGCGGAGCACGGGCCAAGGCGCGGATCGGTGAAATGGTTCGGGGCACGTATACGCCCGACGTGATCGGTGACTTCGGTCACTTCGGCGGAATGTTCCGGAGTCCCGGGAACCCATCGTCGATTCTGGTGTCCAGTGCAGACAGCGTGGGCACGAAGGTATTGCTCGCGGTTTTGGCTGGTGAACATCGAGGCATAGGTGTGGACCTCGTCAACCACAGCGTCAACGATATCCTCTGCTGCGGAGCCCGACCGCTCTTTTTTCTCGACTACTTTGCAACCTCGGGCCTCGATGAAGCCGTACTTGCCGACATCATGGAAGGCATGACCAGCGCTTGCGTTGATGCCGGCTGTGCGCTCGTCGGTGGTGAGACCGCACAGCTTCCGGGGATCTACCAGGAATCGACCTATGATCTGGCCGGTTTCATGGTAGGCACTGTTGAGGAAGCAAACATGATCGATGGTTCGTCGATCGCAGAGGGCCAGCTCATCGTCGGCTTTGCCAGCAACGGCCTGCATACCAATGGGTATTCACTCGCTCGTGCTGTACTCGGCCTGTCCGATGAGGACGTAGATTCGTCCAGATCACGTCTCGCTGACATTCCGGAGACGCTTGGTGAATCGCTGGGAGATGCCCTGCTTCGCCCGCATCCTTCCTACCTGCATCAGATCGTGCCTTATCTGGATACTGGCATGGTGCATGGCCTGGCCCACATCACCGGGGGCGGCATTGCAGGCAATCTGGAACGGATCATTCCGGACGATTGCACGGCGGTGATTCAGATCGGCTCGTGGCCCGAACTTCCGCTATTCAAATTGATACAGCAACGCGGCGATGTGGCGTCGACCGAGATGTATGATGTGTTCAATATGGGTGTCGGATTCATTCTGGTGGCCGATGCCGACCTGGCCCGCCAGATCGCTGATGACGACCGGCAAGCCCACATAATCGGCGAGATCCGCAGCGCGACTTCACCAGATGAGCGAGTCGCATTGCACGGAATGTCCGCATCGTAACGTCGTGTTGCCCGTTTCGGGGCTGGATGGTATCCGGAGCACTCGATGTATGAGTTCGATCCCGATCTCAGTAACCTGCGAGTGACCGAAGAGGATACGGCGCAGATCAGCGCCTGTCTCCAACGGTTGCTCGCGGACACCGGTGCCTCCTACACGATGGTGGTCGACCGATCAGGCCAGATTCTAGCTTACGAAAGTGATGGGCTCCGACCGGAGATGACTCACCTCGGGGCACTCCTGGCGGCAACCTACGCATCAACTCAGGAGATTGCCCGGATCCTCAATGAAGACAGTTTTCGGACACTGCTTCAGGAAGGGTTGCGTGAGAAGATCATCACTGAGACAGTGGCCAATCACTGGTTGCTGGTCATCATCTTTGATCAGCAGGCTCATCTGGGACTTATCAAGGTGCTGGCGAAACGAACGACAAGCATCCTCGGGAATGTCCTTGAGGTTGCCCAGAGTAGACCAGTCAGCGAAAACTCTGGATTCTCGCGCAGGATGCTTCAGGCTACGACGGACACGATCGACCTCGTCTTCAGCGATGACGAAGCGAAAGACCGCGACGAAGAGAATGATTAGGGTTGCGATCAGTCAATGGCGTTAATCAATGTCGCCGCGAAAGAGATTCACGGAAAGATCGTGTACTACGGACCTGGTTTGTCTGGAAAGACGACCAACCTGCAGTATATTCATTCCCGTATCCCGTCAACGACAAAAGGTGATCTGCTGTCGATCGCAACCGAAACCGAGCGCACCCTGTTTTTCGATTTCCTGCCGCTCGATCTCGGTAAGGTGCACGGGTTCACCATTCGATTCCATCTCTACACGGTCCCCGGTCAGGTACTGTACGAGCGCACCCGCGTGGCAGTGTTGAACGGTGCCGATGGGGTGGTGTTCGTTGCCGACGCGCAACGTGATCGTCTGGCCGATAACCTGCAGAGCCTGCGTGAGCTTGCGCAGAACCTGACGACGCAGGGGAAACGGTTCCTGGACTACCCAATCGTCATGCAATACAACAAGATGGACATGCCAGACGCCTTGCCGACTCCGGTTCTCGACCGGTATCTCAACACGATCAAAGCGCCGCGCTTCGAGGCCGTTGCTCCAGAGGGCAAAGGTGTCTTCGAGACGCTGCGCGCGGTCTCCAAACTCGTCGTCAACAAGCTCTGATTGTCCGGCCGATCGGTCTGCGTCACTGCTTGCTCATCCATACCCAGACCGGCGATGAATGACGTTGAACCATGCAGGAAGGACGCTGACCCCCAATGCCGCGTGCGCTCATCAGTGTGTCGAACAAATCGGGTATCGAATCAATCGCCCGGACGCTCCACGAAGCCGGACTGGAGCTGCTATCAACGGGCGGAACCATGCGAGCTATCAGAGATGCCGGCATTCCAGTAACCCCTGTCGATGATGCTACCCGTTTTCCGGAGCTGTTCGACGGCCGGGTCAAGACGCTTCATCCGCTGATTCATGGCGGACTCCTCTACCTCAGAGATGTTCCAGAGCATGTCCGACAAGCACGGGAACACAATATTGAGCCGATCGACGTGCTTGTCTGCAACCTGTACCCGTTCGAGGAAACGATCAGCCGCGAGGGTGTCTCCGACGAGGATGCGATCGAGAACATCGACATCGGTGGACCGGCAATGATCCGCGCAGCTGCGAAGAACCACCAGCATGTCACCGTCATCGTTGATCCGGATGATTACGAGAAGGTCGGCACGCTGATCCAGGAGCATGGGGTCGATGGCATTGACGCCGCCACCCGGAGACAGCTTGCAGCGCAAGCGTTCTCCCACACCGCAGCCTATGACGCGATGGTGTCGGGATACCTCACAGACGAGACGATGCCTGACGAACTCGCGCTGAGTGGCAGAAAACTCGAGTCACTCCGATACGGTGAAAACCCGCACCAGGAAGCCGCCGTCTATCGCCTTCACGGGCCTGACAGCCTGCGCGGGATCGGCGGCTGGAATGTCATCACGGAAACGGCGATCTCCTACAACAATTATCTGGATGCCGCCGCTGCGTGGCAGGCCGTTCAGGAGTTCGATCAGCCAGCTGCGGTCATCGTCAAGCACAACGTTCCCTGCGGCATCGCGGTCGATCACGAAATCGTCACGGCATTTGAAAACGCGCTTGCTGGCGATCCTGTATCGGCCTTCGGTGGCGTTATTGCGCTGAACCGCCCGGTGGATGACACCCTTGCAGGTGTCATCGCCCAGCGGAAATACGACGTCCTGCTGGCGCCTGGATACGCCGATGAAGCAAAGGCGCGCCTCGTCAAGCGCAAGGGCCTGAAGGTGATCGACGTTTCGGCCGCGCAGAAGGTGCCGGACCAGGAAGTCAGAATGATCCCCGGCGGATTTCTCGTCCAGTCCGCAGATCAGGTCGCGCCAGATCCATCGACATGGTCTGTCGCTACGGATCGCACACCGACGGCGGAAGAACTGGAACAACTGGCGTTCGCCTGGACGGTCGTCAAACACGTCAAGTCGAACGCGATCGTGCTGGTTCAGGGAAATGGCACGGTCGGAATCTGCGGAGGACAGCCGAACCGGGTCGACTCTGTCCGCATGGCAATCGAACGTGCCGGATCACGCGCTCAGGGCGCCGTGCTGGCCAGCGATGCATTCTTCCCGTTCGCAGATGGCGTTGAAGTGGCCGTCAATGCCGGGGTAACGGCAATTGCCCAGCCAGGTGGGTCCGCCCGGGACCCGGAGACCATCGCCGCCGCTAATCAAGCTGGAGCAGCAATGGTCATGACCGGGATCCGGCATTTCCGACACTAGGTGGAAACGCCCGCGCGAACGCGGTCGATCCAGAGCTGGGGGTCATCGATCTCTTCGATGCCGGGAATCATCTCGGGGCCTTCCCAGACACGTTTCGCGAAATCATGCCCACCCTCGGCAACCAGCGCCTCGATGAACGCCTCACCCTTGCGGTATTGCTCCATCTTCACATCGAGGCCGGTTATCCGTGCGAAGAGCACTTCGACCATCGTGCGCTGTCGCAAACGTCGCTCGAATCGTCGAGAAATGACCTCGTAGCTGGGGATCAACTCACGGCCGACCGCATTCATCACGTGATTGCTATAGCCTTCGACAACCGACATGAGTGCCTGCATCCGGTTGAACAGATCCCGCTGCTCCTTGTTCATCACATATTCGAACCAGTTGCCGGATATCGATTCACCATTTTTCGCTCGTCGCCAGAAGATCTTCAGCCCATCCATCCCGCGTTTCAGATGTTCAGCGTCCTTGTTGAGGAACGAGATGTACTCTTTCAGCAGGCCGTTGAAGTGCTCCTGAAGCCATGGATTGGCCTCGAACTCGAACGCGTGGGTCACTTCATGCAGCGCGAGCCAGAGCCGGAAATCCTGGGACGGCAGACGCAGATTCTTTTCCACGTTCTGGATGTTTGGATGAACGAAATAGAGTCGTCCTCCTTCGACAGGTTCTCGTCCCAGCAACGTCATGTCGTACTGGCCGAGCACCCGACGGCCAAGGTACCCCAGCAGCAGTCCTATCTCCGCGGTGAGAATCCGCTGATTCACGGTTCCCCAGGCGAGGTTGAAGCTCGATGCATTCGGGTCCTGACGGAGCGGATTGAGTTGCTCGATCGGCTCGAAGAGCGACTGGAAATTCACGACGTTCGCATCTACCCAGTCAATTCGATCAAACGCATAGACTCCGGTCAGGTGATAGGGAAGCTCCATACCGGTGTATTCGGCCACGATTGGCGTCGCCTCATCCACGAGAGTTGCGTAGTATTCGTTGAGTTCCGCTCGAGTATCAGCGTCAAGGCGAGACTGCGTGTTCATTCTGGCCGCAAAGGCTCTCGCACCCTGCCAGTCGATCAGGGAGGGAACTTCGCCCTGGGAGATGAAGTCCCGGCTCTTCGAGCCAGCCCATGCACCAACCACTGCCCCGAACGCCGCTCCGGCGATCAAATACTTTGAATCAGGAAGTCTAAATCTCACGGTATTGCTCGATTCTGCTAATGTCGTCAGTCGTGATGCGTTTCGCTGTTGAGTGCACCATGCCGCTCATACAGGAGCAGGCCCCGCAGGGCCTGCAACCAGATTAGATCATCATTCAATCAAACGGGCTCGAACGAGCGGCTACTCGCCAGTCCCAACGAGAATCCGATTCGAAGCTGGCTCGTACTTGCTGTTCAGGACCAGATCGTCGATCTGGTCACCATCACTGTTGAAGACGCGGCGA
The DNA here is from genome assembly GCA_007695115.1 of Sphaerobacteraceae bacterium. Lineage (GTDB taxonomy): Bacteria > Chloroflexota > Chloroflexia > Thermomicrobiales > Thermomicrobiaceae > SLMJ01. Next base: position 34,475 of record REEK01000116.1, on the reverse strand, counting down.
ATGATCTCAACATCGAACCCGTCGTGTGCCGTTTCCACCTGGGATCGATACCCACTCGGGAATTCATCAGTCTCTTCGATGACCGTCTCCTGCGATGCGCTGACGCGGTTCGTGATTTCCGGTCCCAGGGTCTCAATTTCCCAGTCGGGATCAGTTCCCCAGATCTCGAACCGGTTGGCATTGCCGTCTGCCGTGGCAACGATCGCGATCCAGTCGTCAGTCGTGTTCTTGAAGGTGAAGTCAAGTCCGGCAGAGGTATCGACCGTAGCATCAAGCCCGGTCATTCCACTCGGATCCTGACCGTACAGAGGCATCCAGTAGAGGTGCCAGTTCCGCTCACCAATCTCCAGCCCGGCCCAGAAAGCGGCCTGGAAGACCGTTGTCGAGACCTGGCAAACGCCACCGCCCACGGATGGGACAGTGCTTACGCCGCCGTCTGTGGCAACAATACCGAAGCCCTGTTCATATCCGACATCTGTGCTGATCTCACCACCGATTGACTCGACGAACGAGTAGGTACCACCGGGTGGCACCATCGCTCCATTAGCGCGCTCGGTTGACAGCTCGACATTGTGGGCACGGTTTGCCGCAGATCCGCTGTAGTACGTCTCTCCGTAGGAAAGCATCTCGCGAATCTCGATCTCATCAGCCATATCGGCGGTTACTTCTGGTTCTGCCTCATTCACAATGATCTCGGCGCTGGTCTCACCGGCTTCGATAGCTTCGGCGATCGCGGAAGCCGATGCTTCCCGATCCATCTCCCAGCCATACTCTTCATCGCCTGTGACGATGACTTCGCCATCGATGTAGCGAAGATCGGCGTTGACTGGTCGAACATCTACATCCGGAGAGATACTTCCAAGGAACATCACCAGGTCATCGTGAGAGATCGACGGGGTGATCGTGCCGGCATCCGAATCATGATCAAGCGTCAGGGCTGCGGCGATAACGGTACCACCGAGCTGTGTTTCGCCTTCGGACCAGGTCAGATCAAACGGATCCGTGGCCAGCTGATTTCCGTAATCGGCCGCTTCTTCGGCTACATCGGTGGTGATGCTTGCCGCAGTCTCTGTCGTCGACAGTTCAGCGCGGCGCTCACCGGCCATGATTGCACTAGCGACGATTTCGACTGACTCGTCAACATCTATTGACCAGCCATCGACAGCCGAACGCACTTCGAACGATTCTCCGGTCCACGTGACCCGTGCGTCACGCCCCTCCTGATGGGCGTATTCAGCCAGATTACTGATGTGGTGGTGCAACCGATCCATATCGAGCGAGAGGTCCGATTCACCTGTCTCCGGATCAATTTCAATGTTAAGCAGTGCATCGAGTCGGTGCGAGTCCAGCACCCACTGATATTCGCCTCGCTCCATCACGAACTCGTCGGAGACGATCTCGCTGAGTTGCTGTCCGAGTGGATCGAGTGCTTCCTCGGTATATGCCGGTGCAACTTCAACGGTTGCAATATCAATCGGACCATCACCGAGGACTGAAAGCTCACTACGCAGATTTCGAGTAGTTTCACCTGGCTCGATTCCCAGACCATTCGCCGATTGGGACATCTGCAGCTGGCCATCAGTCGTCAAACTAAAGTTTGGAACCTGCGGCGCTGCACCAACTGAGCCAGCAATCGACATGTAGAACGATTCAAGAGCACCGTGATCGATAACCGGCGTTACCCCGACGTCGTGGCCGTCCATCAGAGAATCGAACCAGTCTCGTGAATCGGTCCACCAGTTGCCGGTCCGTCCGAACTCATAGGCACGATCGACTGTTCGCTCGGTATCGAAGGTAACCCCGAGCTCGGCCGGCGTTGCCTGAAATGTCTGATCACCTGATTGGAAAGTGACCGGCGTTTCCAGATACGCGTTAGTTCTCTCATCGATTGCCGCCGTCGCTTCATCCCGCGAAACGCCACCGATATCAATCCCTACCGCTTGCACGCCGGGATACACCTGATCACCGTAGTACAGTCCATAACCGACAACCGCCGCTGCCAGACCCGCCACCGCAAACGCAAGCACAGCGGTAAAGATGAGCAGGGTCGAGAGAAACGACTGAATCAGTGGTGTGTCTCTGAATGACCGTGTGGACTGTTGCGGTTGCTGCTCTGCACGAACTGCCAAGGTGTGGTCCCTTTCAGAAGTCTGTTAGCGAGAATGTACGTCCGGGCCAGCACTGCGTTCGTTGAGAGATTGCTCGTTCGAGTGGCCACCTCCGGCAAGCAACGAGAGTCGCTTCCGAAAGCTCAGATAGTTGCGAACGGACAGTGCCGAACATATCCAGTATAACAAGTCAACCTCGGATGATGTTGTCCGGTGCCTGATTCGCTGACGAACGCGTGAGAGGCGACTTACGCCCTGCCATCCGGCAATGCGCCCGCGAACCGAACCCCAGCGGCCGGTGGCAATCGCATAAATCAATGCGCCTAGCTCGTAGACAACAACTTCGAATCCGAATCTGATCCAGAACGAGCGGGGCCAGCATCGAAGCAATACCCAGAATCGGTTACGCGCCAGAAAGTAATCCTTGAACGCCGAACCCTCGATCGAACTCGCCGAATAGTGATGCAAAACCCACGCCGCGGGACTGGACACTGTGTGATGATTGCGCAAACGCATTCGCCACGCGAGGTCGACATCTTCAAGATACAGAAAGAATGGCTCTGGAAAGAGATCGACATCATCCAGCGCCGAACGTCGGATCGCCATCGCTCCGCCGGACGGGCCGAACACCGGGCGGTTTCCGCTCATCGATCTCCAGGGAGATCCCGCGTCCCGGTCGAGCGCGAGGCCATTGCTGAAAACCTGGATACCGCTGGTGGCGACTATCTCCGGCTGATTCACAAATAGCATCACCCCTGATACGGCAGACAGGTCCTGATCTTCGTCAAGGGGAGCCAGGATTGATTCGACGAATCCCGGAGCCGGGATTGTGTCGTTATTGAGAAGGATGATGATCTCGCCGGTTGCGGCCCGTATTCCGAGATTGTTGCCGGCCGCGAAGCCGAGGTTCTCGCCAGCCTCGATCAGACGAACCCACGGAAATTCATCCCGGACCATACTCACGGATTGGTCAGAGGAACCGTTGTCGACCACTATCACTTCGTCCGGGCGACGAATCTGCGCCTCGAGAGATTCCAGGCAATCGCGCAGGAGTGATCGCCCATTGAAGCTGACGATGATGAGGCTAACTGACACTCCTGACCACCCTGCCGCCAATCATTGCTCCAACACCCCTTTCAATTGACCCACCCGCTCAACCGGTGCTAGAGTCATTCCGCACACTCGGAGGAGTGTACCCGCGAATTACCAATGAACGGTAGAGAAAGGGACGCGAAGATATGCCAAAGGAAATCGTTACCACTGATAAGGCCCCGGCAGCAATTGGCCCGTACTCACAGGCAGTGAAGTTCGGCAACATGCTCTTTACCTCTGGTCAGATTCCGCTCGAACCGGCCTCGGGAAAGCTCGTCGAAGGTGACATCACGGTTCAGGCTGAGCAGGTTCTCACGAACCTCAGCAACTTGCTGGAAGCATCTGGCTCATCGATCGACAAAGTGATCAAGACCACCTGCTTCCTGACGAACCTTGATGACTTTCAGACATTCAACGAAATCTACGCACGCTATTTCGGCGACGCCCAACCGGCGCGGAGCACGATTCAGGTTTCCCGGCTGCCAGCAGGAGCGATTGTCGAAGTCGAATGCGTCGCCGAGCTCGGCTAATTCGCTCGCAATGAGGAGATGACACGGTGAACCGGATCGATGATCTCATTAAGAAGGTCGACGCTGATCGATTGATGACCACCGCGGCGACGATCGCCCAGTGGGAACGTCTTTCGGGTTCGGACGGAGAGCGACAGGCATTCGACTACATCGAATCAGTCCTGAAGGACTTAGGGTTCACTTGTCAACGCCACGATCCGGTTTGCCTTGTCAGTCTGCCGGGAGCTGCAAGCCTGGAGATCGTCGGGGATCCGGATCCGATTCGTTGCATCACCCACTCTTTCGGCGTGTCCACCCCGGCGGACGGCATCGAACTCGATCTGACCGACGCCGGATCCGGATCCAATTCCGATTTCGCCAGAGCCGAAGCATTGGGCAAAGCCGTCCTGATGGACGGGCTTGCCACGCCAAACTCGGTGGCGCCAGCGGAATCGTTCGGCGCCGCTGCAGTGATTCACAACAGTGGCGACCAGATCCACGAAATGACGATATCGCCGGTCTGGGGCAGCCCGACACCGAGCAGCATGCAACTGCTGCCAACCATTCCGCATCTCTCTGTCGACAAGGATGGAGCAGCGCGTCTGCGGGAGCATCTGGAAGCCGGCCGATGCAAAGTACGTCTTTCGGCCACAGTCGAAACCAGCTGGAAGCCACTTCCTGTGTTGCTGGCGGACTCGCCGGGATTCGACGAGATGTTGCGACACGTGTTGCTGAGCGGCCACGTCGACTCCTGGTATTTCGGCGCGATGGATAACGGAAGTGCCAACGCATCAATGCTGGAAGTTGCCAGATTGATGAAGGAGTGCCAGGCAGAAATGCACCACGGGCTGCGGCTGGCGTTCTGGTCCGGCCACTCCCACGCCAGGTACGCAACATCTACTTGGTATGCCGACGAATACTGGTCATTTATCCATCACTACTGCATCGCCCACGTGAACATCGACTCTCCGGGCGGAATGGGAGCAACCGACCTCTCCGGGGCCAGCACGATGGCCGAAACCCATCGGTTCGCCGAGGATGTTTTCCGCTACGTCGCCGATACCGACCTCAACTATGATCGAATCGGGCGACTTGGCGATCAGTCGTTCTGGGGAGTCGGAGTTCCATCGTTCTATTGCTCGATCTCACAGCAACCGCCAGAGCCAACGCCAACTGGCGTCGGAGCGCTGCTAGGGCGGGGTGGTGGACTCGGATGGTGGTGGCACACCGCTGACGACACCATGGACAAGCTCGATCCGGAATTTCTGGTTCGCGACGCGAAGATTCTCTTTGCAACCGTTCATGCCCTGTGCACTGAACCGAAGATCGATTTCGATCAGGCAGGCGTCGCCAGAGAGATTCGTGCAACGCTCGAAGACCTCCAGCGCGTCGCTGGACAGGACCTAGACCTGACGAGACTGATCGAACTTTCCCGGAATCTGGAGGAACTCGGAACGATCTTTCGGAGCATTGAACTCTCGGAAGAAGCTGCCGATGAAGAGATCGCCCTGTACAACGGGTGTGTCACGGGAGTAAGCCGGATACTGATCCCCGTCAACTACACCGTATCCGGAGAATTCGAGCAAGATCCGGCGATACCCGGTGAGCCGCTTCCTGGCCTTCAACCGATGCGTCAACTCCCGGAACGACGATCGATTCCCGATGCCTATTACCCGTGGCTGACAAAACTGCGACGGGAGAGAAATCGTCTCGAGCAGGCGCTGATCGAATCTACGAACCTGCTGGCACAGGCGACATCGATCTTTCTCATGGAAGATGACGCCTGATCATTGCCGTGAGCAACAGCAAACGCTATACTCGTTCAGGTAATCGAGACGGCTGCGGGTGAGTAGCTCAGCTGGTTAGAGCGCACGGTTCACATCCGTGAGGTCAGGGGTTCGAGTCCCTTCTCACCCACCACTCGTTACCGAAACCACTGCCATTGCGCATGCTGTTGCAGCTTGCGCTGAGTTCGGCTATACTCTGTGCAGCGTACTCTCACGTGACTCCGAGGGCTTTGTTCCTCGGTTTTTAGTATCCGTTCACAGTCAACGACGCATTTGCGCCGAACCAGCAAACCATTAGCAGTAACCATCCGCGGCAACCTCGAGATCGAGGTCTGGCCGGGGATGTTTCTTTAGTACTGTGTTCGACGTTGCTGGTCGAAAGAAGGGTAACCTATGGCTTCCGATAGTCCTGTGATGCTGACAGCGCAGGGCAAGACCGGCCTTGAAAAGGAGCTCGAGCAGCTCCGCACCGAGAAGCATCCGTCTGTGGCCCGCCGCATTCAGGAGCTGACTTCTGACGGTGATGTCTCCGATAACAGCGAGTATGAGGAGACCAAGGAAGAGCTTGTCATTATCGAGGCTCGTATCCGCGAGATAGAACATATCCTGCGTCGCGCGAAAGTCGTTGAGTACGACGAAACGTCTGACGTTGTTCAGTTCGGTTCTACCGTCACCCTGCGCGATGAATTCGACGAAACCGATACGTGGGTCCTGGTCAGCCCTCAGGAAGCGAACACGCTCCAGGGCACGATTTCCACCGAATCCCCAGTCGGGGCCGCGGTGATCGGTAAACGCGTCGGCGAATCTGTCGTCGTTAGCGCACCCGGCGGCGATACCACCTTTACGATTGAAAAGGTTGAGTAATCGACTCGCAAAGAGTAGGTTTGCCGCGGGTCGTTGGCTAACGACTCGCGGCTTTTTTGTGTCTCACGACTGATCAGCATGGCTGACGCATGATGAAGGGGAACCAGAGCGAAAGCAATGGCGCTAAGCGAACATCAGGAACGTCGATTAGAGAAACTCCGCGAGCTCCGTAGTCAGGGAATCGATCCTTATCCACCCCGATCCCACCGGACTCATACAGCTCAGGAAGCGCTGGACCGGTTTGCCAGTGTTGAAGACGGTCTCGGCGGGGAACACGACAGCGAACCGGTCACCGTAGCCGGACGCATCATGACCATCCGAGACATGGGTCGATCGATCTTCTGCACACTTCAGGACGGAAGTGGTTCGATCCAGTTGTTCCTGCGCCGGAACGATCTCGGCGAAGAAGCGCATACCTGGTTCAAGCGAATGATCGACATGGGCGATTTCGTCGAGGCGACTGGTCACCTGTTCCGCACGAGAATGGGCGAAATCACTGTTCAGGCCAGCGAAGTCAAACTCCTCTCAAAAGCGCTGACTCCGCCTCCGGAAAAGTGGCATGGGCTGAGCGATGTCGAGACGCGCTATCGGCAGCGATATGCCGACCTGATCTCGAACGAGGAGGTCAGAGATATCTTCATCAAGCGCACAAAAGTCGTGCGCGCAATGCGGAGTTTCCTCGATTCGCGCGGATTCATGGAGGTCGAGACTCCTACCCTGCAGCCACTCTACGGGGGTGCAGCGGCTCGCCCGTTCACGTCGCATTATCACACTCTGGACCAGACGTTCTATCTGCGAATCGCCGACGAGCTGTACCTCAAGCGACTGATCGTCGGAGGCTTCGAGCGCGTCTATGAGATCTGCAAAGATTTCCGGAACGAAGGAATCGACGGCCGGCACTCACCCGAATTCACCATGATCGAGTTCTACATCGCTTACGCTGATTACAACGACGTCATGGAACTCACGGAACAGATGATCGTTCACTGTGCGCAGGAAGCGCTCGGAACGACGTCGTTCACCTATGCCGGGCACGAGATCGATCTGACGCCGCCATGGCCGCGGGTGACCCTTCGTCAGGCTCTCCTGGACGCCACCGGAATCGACTACCTCGAGGTTCGCGATCAGAAAGAGCTCTACGAGGAAGCGAAGCGCCTGGGAGCCGATGTCCAGCCAGCTGACGTCTGGCCGAGAATCGTGGACGAATTGATGAAGACGTTCGTCCGCCCCAATCTCATCCAGCCAACGTTTCTGATCGATTATCCGGTCGCCCTCTCGCCACTGGCCAAGCGAAGTCCGGAAAACCCCGACGTCGTCGAGCGATTCCAGCCATTTATCGCCGGCGTCGAAGCGGGCAATGCGTTCACGGAACTCAACGACCCGCTCGATCAGCTATCCCGGTTCCTTGAGCAAGTCCGGGATCGAGAAGCTGGCGATGAAGACGCCATGCCGATCGATGAAGATTATGTCAACGCCTTGATGCACGGGATGCCGCCGACGGGCGGTTTCGGCCTCGGCGTTGACCGCCTGGTCATGCTGTTCACCGATCAGCAGAACATCCGTGAAGTGATCCTCTTCCCTCACCTGCGGACCAAGACCTCCGGGCTCGGCCTCGCCGACGCGCTCGAACCGCACATATCCTCCTGAGCGCCATCATCGATTAGGCTTCGCGGGCAACGGTTGTTGCCCGCCTCATCCCCTTCCCAGCAACGTCTCGCAAACACCCTTGCCTGACCAGCGGTTGTCCGTCGTGGGCAATCCATGAACGTGTGCATTTTCTCACAATCACAATCGACATACGCTGTACATGAGCCTGTGAAACAAACATTGACTTTCGCCGAGATATCGCTTAGGCTGTCACCAATCACCGGGATTTATCGGTACAACGAAATGTGTCAGGAGGACGCTCATGAAGGATCAGCGTGACATCGACGCTGCATTTTCCGCTGCGCTTGATGGACGAGTCGGACGACGAGATTTCATCAAGCGCGCAACGCTACTTGGTCTGTCAGTGCCAGCACTGGGGACCTTGCTCGCGGCATGCGGCGAAGATGATGATCCGGATGTCGGTGCTGAAGAGACCGACGACAGCGACGACGACGTCGCGGAGCCAGATGACGATGACGAAGACGATGACGAAGACGTAGAAGAGACCGACGATAGCGACGACGACAGTGACGACGAAGAGGCAATCGAAGTCGATGACGTGGAGGAAGTCGAAGTTCCCGATGTAGAGGGTGTAGCCGATATTCCACGAAACCGATCGCTGATCTTGCGCTGGTCCGGTGTCGAGGGTCGATTCGTCGACCATGAGATCTGGAATCCGTATGCAATCGGTGGCAACCATCAGAACGGTTCAGGGATTCTCTACGAACCCCTGGCTTTCTACAGTGCGTTCGCCGATGAAGAGATTCTGTGGCTGGCCGAGGGCTATGAGTACAACGACGACTTCACCCAGCTCCGTATCTTCACCCGAGAAGGCATCGAGTGGAGCGATGGTGAGCCATTCTCTGCCCATGATGTTGCTTTCACGATCAACAGTCTGAATGAACAAGGTGCCGCGATTCGCTGGGGTGTCGATGTCCAGCAGGTGGTTGAACAGGCAGAAGCGGTCAGCGACACGGAGGTCGTTATCGACTTTGTCGTGCCGTCTCCTCGCTTCTTCTTCTTGCTCACCTATCGGTTCGATATCGGCGTCTACATCGTACCCGCACACATCTTCGACGGCGTAGACTGGGATGTCTATACGGCGTTTGATGTGGATGAAGGACTACCCGTCACCACATCGTGCTGGCGTGTCGTCTTCTCCTCACCTGAGCAGAAGGTCATCGACCGTCGCGACTCCTGGTGGGCAGTTGACCACGGACTGGTCGATCAGATGCCAGATGTCGAGCGCGTGATCTATCTGCCATTCGGTGGTGAAGATCAGACAGCACAGGCACATCTGACAAACCAGATCGACTTCTCGTCCGGCATGACGCCGGCGACCATGCAGTTGATTCTCGACCAGAATCCGATGCTCACCACGCACTCCGGGCGTGAAGCGCCATTTGGCTATGTCGACTGGTGGCCAATGGGACTGTTCCTCAACCACGAATACGAACCGTGGGAAGAAGTTAACCTGCGCTGGGCGGTCAGCTACTATCTCGATCGCGAGCAGATCGTGGAAGTCGCCGAAAGCGGCGCCGGCAGTCTCTACCCGCTGTTTATCCCGTCTTATCCAGCACTTACGCCGTTCGTTGACCACGTCGAGGATCTCCTCGAAGAGTGGAACCCGATCGAGTACAACCCGGAGCGTGCTGACGAGCTCATGATGGAAGCCGGATTCGAGAAGAATGATGACGGCTGGTGGGAACGTGACGGTGAAATACTCGAGCTGCAGATGATGGGTGCTGCAGGGCGACAGCTCCTCGGGCCTGTTGTCGGTGAGCAACTGCGACGCGGCGGTATCGACGCTGAGTTCTCAATGCCACCAGACTGGGGCGACCTGCTCTCCCGCGGTGAGTTCGAAAGTGGATTCAATGGCCACGGCGGCAGTGTGAGTGGTGACCCGTACTACTCCCTGCGACTCTATCAGTCCGCGACCGCTGCGGTCCCTGGCGCCCATCAGGTGAACTTCAGTCGCTGGTTGAACGAGGAGTACGACGAGATCGTGGACGAGATGGCAGTGACATCACCAGACGATGTCGACGCCCTGATGGATCAGTTCTACAGAGCGATGGAGATCTGGTTGCCAGAACTGCCAGCAGTCATGATCAACGAGTTCTACCATCGAATTCCGATGAACACGACCTACTGGGACAACTGGCCGACAGAGGATAACAACTACGTCAATGGCGCCTTCTGGCACCTGACGTTCCAGCTGGTTCTGAACAACCTCCGAGCGGTTCAGGACTAGTGAATCCGGGTATGCGTTTGGCGAGCAGGACGGTCTCACAACCTGAACGCGGAAACTCGCATACTCGGTAAACACGGCTGTTGAGGACTATTCGGGCGGCGTTGCATTCGATCGGGCAACTGCCGCCCGAATGTCGTTAATGAGGTGGGACTCGATCTCCCGCGCACGATCGGGATCATGAGATTTCATGCGCATCGCATACGCCGGCTGAAACGTGGCGGTGACCTCCACGCCGTCCGGACGCGTCATCCACGTACCCCGCTGATCAGTCAATTCAAATGACTCATCGATCAGCACCCTGGCCGGTGGTGCCCCCAACGCCAGAATGACTCTGGGTCGAACGAACTGAATCTCAAGCGACGTCCAGGTGCTGCAGGCGTGCTGTTCGGTTCTGGTCGATGGTTTGATCCGGTCACCCCGGCGGCCAGATTCGGTCGCATAGCATCGCACAACATTGGTGATATAGATCGACGAGCGATCCGTACCGGCGAATGCGAGCAGTTCATCGAGATACTCGCCAGCCGGGCCGGTGTATGGCTGTCCAGTGCTATCGTCCGTCTGACTGGGATACTCGGCGATAAGCATCAGATCCGCGTCTGGATCGCCCGCACCCATCACCACCTGTTGGCGTTGATCTGCCCGACCGCATGCCCGGCACATCGCCGCCTCAGCGCGAACCTCATCGAACGACGAATAGAATGGCAACTGCATCAAGAGGAGTTGTTTTCTGGAGGTTCCAGCGGTAACTGCCCTGGGGGCGGTTCCGCTTCGAGTTCGTCTTCATCCTCAGGAACTTCAATTCGATTGTAGGCGTAAACGAACACGTCCCTGATCGCTGCCGCAATCGGCAGGATCACAATCATCCCCAGGAGTCCCCAGATCGCGCCACCAACGACCACCAGGATCATGACGATCGCAGGATTTACTCGAACGGCGTGGCCATGGATCCGGGGCACAAGGAACGTACTCTCGAGCTGCTGAATTCCGATGAACGCGATCGCAACAAGCCAGATGCGGTCAGGTTCCGTCGCCAGCGTCACCAGAGCGATAATAAAGAATGCGATGACGGGTCCCAGAATCGGGATGAGGTTGGTTAATCCCGCCAGAACAGCCAGCACGAGCACTGGCTCGATACCGATTGCCCACATTGCGAGACCTGTGGCGAGCCCGACAGTGGCACTGACGAAGATCTGGCCCCTGATATACGCGGACAGAACGCGATCCACAATCGTAACCAGGTTTCGGACATCGGTCTGCCAGTGGCGCGGCCACATCGTGTAAAAGCGCTCAGCGCCCTTCTCTCGATCCTTGAGAACGTAGAAGATCCAGAGTGGTAGAAGAGCCAGGCCAGCCCCGAACCCGATGATCGAACTGACTGCACCCAGGGTGGCCATAAGTGCTGATTGCGTCGTCGAGAGCACCTGAGATCCAAGAGACGCCAGATTCTCTTCGATCTGTGCCTTCCATTGATCTGGTACTTCATCCTCATACCAGTCCATAAGCAGGCTGAATTCCCGCTGGCTGATATCCCAGTAGCGCGGAATCGCTTCGATAAACTCAACGGTCTCTTGAATCAGCGGTGGAAAGACGTAGTAGCCAGCCGTGATGAACGCCGTCAGAAACAGCGCGTAGGTCAGCAGAATTGCGAACACACTTCCGAAACCGGCCAGGATGCCACGCTTTGGAAATACCATCTGGAACAGGCTGACCAGCGGCGTCATAAGGTAGGCGAGAATCGCGCCGAGCGCGAACGGGACGAGCGATTGCCGCCCTTCCCAGAGTACCCAGCCAATCGCCGCCAGGGCGATCAGTATCAGAATGAGTCGCTTGCGATGTGGAGACGATAGGTCAATCACGAGCAGCTGGCTTCCCCATCGGATCGGTCAGAATTGAATGCTGCATCCAGAATGATGGACTACAGCATATCGCATCTCCTCCGCTGGTGCCCGACCTGTTCTGTCGCCTCATCATGCATGGAGTCAGGACAGAACTCAGACTCACTCTTGACGTTCAGTTTCGCCGGATTCGTCGGGCCCGCGATCTTCATGGCTATCGCCAAACGGCAACCGTCCACGCAACCGATCGAATCCGCGTCCCACCATATCGCCAAACTCGTTAGCCTCTCGCGCCATGACCTCACGAAAATGAGTGTTGTGCTGACCCATTCGCCGGAACTTCCGATACCGATCCTTCACCAGCTTCTCAGGAGAGCGCTCGATGATCTCGCTGAGTTCTCGCAACAAGGTATCGCGCAACAGGGCAGCAGCGAAGTCAGGATCCTGGTGCGCTCCGCCCTCTGGCTCGGGAACAACCACGTCGACGACGCCCAGGCGACGACAGTCCGCTGCAGTGATTTTCAATGATTGAGCAACCTCGGGAGCCCGGGAAGCGTCCCGATAGAGAATCGCAGCAGCGCCTTCGGGAGCGATGACGCTATAGATTGCGTGATCCTGCATGAGGACCCGATCCGCCACGCCCATTGCCAGGGCACCGCCCGAACCACCTTCTCCGATCACGATCGCGATGGTTGGAACTTCAATCACACTCATCGTGGCGAGGGACTCAGACAGCGCGCTCGCGATACTTCGCTCTTCGGCGCCGTCACCCAGATACGCTCCGGGCGTATCGACAAAGGTCACCACCGGCATGCTGAGGCGCGCGGCCAGTTCCATCAAGCGAATCGCTTTCCGGTACCCTTCGGGAAGCGCCTGTCCACCCCGACGGTCTTCTCCTCCGGTTCGTTGATGACCGATGAAGACGACACCTCGCCCGGCAATCTCTCCAAGACCGCCCACAATCGCGTGATCATCTCCATAGAGACGGTCGCCCTGTAGCTCGATGAACTGCGAACTGATCCGTTTAATGTAGTCCAGTGTTGTTGGGCGCTCCGGATGGCGAGCAATCTGCACCGCCTTCCAAGCCGATTCCAGATCCACCGGATCGAGTTGAGTACCAGAACGTTCCGGTTTAGAAATCTCGGCTCTGGCGCTCACTACTCGCAGAATCGTCGACAGCGTATCGCGCAATCGCGGACGAGCAACGATACCGTCGACAAAGCCATGATCATGCAGAAATTCCGAGCTGTGCGAATCGATCGTGTCTCTCCCGGAAACCTGCTTGACGACCCGCGGTCCAGCGAAGCCGATCAGCGCCTCTGGTTCGGCGATGATGATGTCACCCTGGTTGGCGAAGCTGGCGTACATGCCCCCGGTAGTCGGGTGCGTCAGCACAGAGATATAGGGAACATGGGAATCGTGGGCTCGCTTGGCAGCAGCGGCCGTCTTGGCCATCTGCACCAGGCTGAGCATCCCTTCCTGCATTCGGGCACCGCCCGAGGCAGCGATCGTAATGATCGGGATCTTCTTCTCGGTGGCTCGCTCGAACGCCAGCGCGATCTTCTCGCCGACCACGGATCCCATACTGCCGCCAAGAAAGCGAAAGTCCATAACCGCGAGAATGACACGATGACCGCGGATTCTGGCACTGCCGGTGACGACCGCTTCGGTCAGTCCAGTAGCTTCACGGGCTTCGGCGACTCGCTTACGGTAGGGCAACCGGTCGGAAAACACGAGCGGATCAACGGAAACGAGTTTGCGATTGAATTCGTCGAATGAGTCAGGATCGACCAGTGCAGAGATGAACTCAGTTGCCGGGATAGTATGATGATTTCCGCACGAGCCGCAGACTCGATAGCGCGTGTACATTCCGTCCTGAGCGAGGTCAACGCCGCATCGCTTACACGTTTGTTCCATGGATGCGGTATCGTGGGGTCCCTCGGTCGGAACGGCCGACTGATCGGTGTTGGTTGCCATTGCGGGGGAGCTCCATCCAGTTAAACGCCGAGTGGGTGCTGTGCAAGGTCTCTGACTTCATACTAACAGCTTGCCGGTTGTCTCACCAAAGATAGTGACCGCAATAAACCCGCCATGTCAAAAGAGATTGTTCAGTTCTCGGAAGCCATTGCGAAGTGTGGAAAACGAATCAGTGGAGGTATCGGTGCGTATCGGGTTCATACAGGTCCATCAGAAGTCAAATAGTTTCTCCAGGTATCCCACCCAGTTCAACGATTTCCAAGCCGCAGGAATCCTGCACGGAGAACAAATCATCGATCAATTCCTCGAAACCAACACGCTGACCGGACACCTCTGCCAGACGCACGGCACGAACGATTTTCAGATCGTTCCCCTGCTCACGATGTCTGCCCCGACGGCCGGTCCTCTGCTGCTGGAAACCCTCGAACAGATCCTGAAACAGGTTGACGGACTGTCAGAATCCGTGTCCCCGCTCGATGGCGTTATCGTCGAACTATCCGGTGCGATGGCAACCCTGGACGGTCGATCGGCGGACCTCGAGATCCTGTCCCGCATCCGGTCACTCAGCGACAGCGTCAAGCTGGTCGCTGTGTTCGACCACCAGGCTAATCTTCCCGAACAGATCACTGACTATTTCGACGCCGCCATCGCCAGGAAGCCACTTTCACCTTGTAGTGAGAACGAACTGGCTCAGCGCGTCGTTGCCATGCTGCAGTCGGTGATCGAGAACCCGAGCTCGACGAACACCACGCTCAAGACGATTCCGATGCTGATTCCCGTCCCTGCGCAGCGATCCGACCTGGCACCCTATCCAGAAATTCAGCACCAGCTCGAGCGTCTTCAGCAGGAGAATCAACTGGCTGATCTTTCGTTTGTGAGCGGGTATCCATTTGCCGACGTTCCGTTTGCAGGTGCGGCAGTTCTGGCAACGGGTTCGGCTGAAGCAGCCAACTCCGCGGCAGAGTCCCTTGCCAGCGAAGTCTGGGGCCAGCGACGTTCAATCTTCGTTGAAGGCAGCAACATCGAGGAGGCGGTGCATCACGCGATGGCGTCGCGCGAACAGCCGGTTCTGATCGCAGATCTCGGCGACAATCCAGATGATGGTGCACCCGGCGACGGAACCACGGTCCTCTGGGCACTGCTCGACCTCGGAGTGCGCAGCGCCACCGTGGCACCAATCTGCGACGAACAGGCGTTGGAGGCCTGTATTCGTGCTGGCGTAGATGCAAAAGTTGCGATACCGGTTGGCGGGCGAAAAGACACCCGACACGGCTATCCGATCGACATCGAAGGCAACGTCGTAGCGATTTTCGATGGGCCAATTTCACTCACCGGCCCGGTTCGGACCGGGACGCAGCTCGATACAGGCAGGATCGTGGTGTTGAACATCGACGCCCGGCATGACGGCCACGTTGAACTGGTACTCACCGAGAAACCAGTCCAGATTACCGACCTGGCGTTCTTCGACCACATCGAGATCGACATATCCGAGCGAACGATCGTCTCCATCAAGTCGTCCGGCGAGTACAGTCCAGCGTTCCTGCCAGTTGCATCATCAACTTTCGAGGTTATTACCCCCGGAATTACCACGCCGGATCCGGCGTTCTTCGCATACCAGAACGTGCGACGTCCGATCTTCCCGCTGGACGAAATACCTGATTGACGTGCCGGAGATGCGCGACGTCGAGGTGTCCTCAGCCCTCAGCGATTCAAGCAGGGGTGGCTGGCGAATCGTGCCAGCCACTCCCTCAGTCGGTGATCGGGTGCCCGGCTACCAGGTCCCAGTCGGACGTCATCATATCGCCGGAGTCGGGGGTGACCCGGCCATCCTCGAACAACTTGATCAGGTGCGCCCGGATCGTGGAATCTGCCGCATAGCTTAGCTGCGGATCGAGGTCCGGGTAAAGCGCAGCGCGGAACTCATCGATCGTACGGTTTCCCGATCTCACCAGGTCGAGAATCTCGACTTCTCGATCCTGACGCCTCTTCAGATAGTGATCGAACAGTTCTTCGGGTTCATCGATCACTGGACCATGCCCCGGCAGCAGAAACGCTGGCTGCATCCGACGAGCCAGTTCGAGCGACTGGATATAGGCGGACATACTCCCATGTGGCGGAAACACCCCGATAGTCCCGTTGCCTGACACCAGATCTCCGGCGAGCATGATCCGGGTTGGCTCGTGGTAGAGCGCTACGTGCCCCGGAGCATGTCCCGGTGTCATTACCAGACTGAAAGCCTCCCCATCGACGTGGAGAAGTTGATCCGGGTTGATCTCGCAATCGATGTCATTCCATGAGATGTGCTCACGCATGATCGGATCATTGTCCGGATGCAGCATGACCGGAACCCCGAGTGTCTGACGGAGCACGCTGGCTGCGGGTGCGTGATCCGGATGGGCGTGCGTCAGAAAGATCGCCTTTACCGGGCGGTTGCCACAGTTCGCCAGGTGCTCGAGTACGAGATCTGCACCCGGAGTATCCCCGGGATCGACGACAACCAGCTCGTCACGTCCGAGTACGTAGCAATTGGTTGGCTGACCCCGCATAAAGTGCTGATTGGGAATCTCGATTCGCCGGATGGCGATCGGTGGAGAGTTCCAGTCCCACATAGTTCACGTCCCGGCTACTCGCCTTGACAACATTGATCGACGTTGATCAATCTATAAGATCGACAGTTCAGGATAGCACGTCCGGCAAGTTGGCGGCCCGGTTGATGCAAAAGAATCGTATACGGATACTCCAGAATAGCTCGACGCAAAGGAAAGGAAGGGAAGCAGAACATGAGCCAGAACATCTCGATCACCACCATCCAGGCGCTGAAGGAACTCGAGGGGCGTGAGATCGGTTTGAGTGACTGGGTCGAAATTGATCAGGCACGCATCAACCAGTTCGCTGAGGCGACAGGCGACAAGCAGTTCATTCACATCGATGCTGATGCGGCCGCTGGCACGTTCTTTGGCGGAACGGTCGCCCACGGGTATCTCACGCTGTCACTTATCCCGATGCTCGACCGAGAACGATCGGGGATCCAGATTGATCTTGGCGAACGAATGATCGTCAACTACGGGCTCAACCGCGTCCGCTTTCCTTCACCGGTGCCGTCGGGTAGCCGAGTCCGTTTGCGCACGCAGCTGAACTCAGTGGAACAAGTCGACGAAACTGCGATCCAGTTGACGCAACTCCAGACCATCGAGGCCGAGGGCGCCGACAAGCCCGCCTGTGTTGCCGAAACGATCACTCGTCTCTACTTCGATAATGAACTGACAGCCTGATCGCGTGTTGACGTCCGGAACATAACCCGCCACAATCGTGACATCCAGGCGAGTGCACAGTCTCGCGAACACCGGACCGTCAGAAATACGCGGAAGGATCTTCGATGGGTACCCCTGAAGCCCGAATGTTCGCCGATGCAATGGTCGACAAGCTCGAACGCATCGTTGCCTGCAGCGACGGTCGTTCCACTGAAGAGATCAATGCGCTTCCCCCTGTTCCAGAGACCAACAGCTTGCACATTCTCGCGATACATACAATGGGAAACGTGAACGAAGCAGTCTTCGAGGTCCTTGGGGGAACTCCGGTGAATCGCGACCGCGACGCAGAATTCGCAGTGACGGGGAGTTCAGCCGAAGAGCTCCGGGCAAAGTGGGACGAGCTCCGGCCACGCATCTACTCGGCGATCCAGAACATGAGCGACGCAGAAATGGCGGCCGAGTACGACGGCCATCGACGCGGTCGAATGACCGGCCGACAGATTCTCCTGTACACCACCAACCACGCATCCGAGCACGTTGGACATGCGGAACTCACGCGGGACTGGATCGACAGCACGCGGTAACTCCCAGACCGTTCCGGATTGGACAGAGCCATGACCCCTGGATCGACGAAGGTTGCCGAGCCCGAATTTGATGCACTCGTGGTTGGTGCAGGTTTCGCTGGCATGTACATGTTGCATCGTCTTCGCAAACTCGGCATGACAGCTCGCGTGTTCGAAGCTGGTGACGGCGTTGGAGGCACCTGGTTCTGGAACCGATATCCCGGAGCGAGATGTGATACCGAAAGTGTCGAGTACTCCTACTCCTTCTCCGACGAGATCCAGCAGAAGTGGGAATGGTCGGAGCGCTATCCAACCCAGCCCGAGATCCTGCGATATGCCAACTGGGTCGCCGAGCAACTCGATCTCAAACGGGACATTCTGTTCAGCACCCGGGTAAACGCTGCACACTTCGATGAGGCCAGTTCGCAGTGGACTGTCACGACCAGCGATGGAAGCACGACGCGTTGCAGGTTTCTGATCATGGCCACCGGCTGCCTCTCCACGGCAAACCTGCCTGATATTCCGGGGGTCGAGACGTTCGCCGGCAGTCGATTCCATACCGGCAACTGGCCGCACGAACCGTTCAGTTTCGAAGGTCAGGTAGTCGGCATCATCGGCACCGGCTCCTCCGCCATTCAGTCAATTCCGATCGTCGCCAGTCAGGCGAAACATCTCTACATCTTCCAGCGCACGGCCAACTACAGTGTCCCAGCGCACAATGGCCCGCTGGAGCCGGAACGCCTGGACGAGATCAAGACCAACTATCACGACTATCGCCACCGCGCCCGGCACTCTCGGCGTGGCTACTTCGAAGACACTAACCCGGTGTCCGCGCACCAGGTTTCTGAGGATGAGCGACGTCGCGAGTTCGAGCGACGCTGGCAATTCGGGGGACTGGGGTTCATCGCGTCCTATAACGATCTACTGAGCGACGAGGCCGCCAACGAGCACGCCGCCGAGTTCGTCCGCAACCGGATTCGTGAGATCGTCGAAGATCCTGAAACCGCGGAGAAGCTTGTTCCGTATTCCTACCCGATCGGCACCAAGCGCCTGTGTATCGACTCCGGCTACTACGAAACCTTCAATCAGCCGAACGTGACACTCATCGACGCTCGCGACGAACCGATCGTCGAAGTGACCGAGCGAGGCATCAGGACATCGGAAACCGAATACAACGTTGACAGCCTGATTCTGGCTACCGGTTTCGACGCCATGACGGGGACATTGAAGCGCATCGATATTCGTGGTCGAAACGGATTGGAACTCCGGTCTTACTGGGAAGATGGTCCGGTGAGCTATCTCGGGCTGGGCGTCTCCGGATTCCCGAACATGTTCACGATCACCGGCCCGGGAAGCCCGTCGGTGCTCAGCAACATGATGGTGTCCATCGAGCAGCATGTCGAATGGATCGCCGACTGCCTCGAGTATCTGCAGGCCAACAGCATCGAGACCATCGAGCCAGATGCTGAAGCTGAGGCCGAGTGGACACGACACGTCATTGAAGTAGCCGACGGAATGCTATTTTCCAAAGGAAACTCCTGGTGGAAAGGTGCCAACATCGAGGGGAAACCGACGGTATTCATGCCTTACGCCGGTGGTGTCGGCCGATATCGATCGATTTGCGATGATGTCGCTGCTAACAGCTACTCCGGGTTCGACCTCTCGAAAGCTCCCGCATCTGCCTCCTCAACGTCCTGACACAGTCAAGCCCGGCGAGAAGATTCCCGCCGGGCTTGACGCGCTTATCGGACCAGGTCCAGAAACGTCTTACGGATGCTCGCCGAAGGCCTCGGTTCCTTCGCGGAGATACTTCTGGATCGCTTCGTCGTTTACTTCCAGGCCAATTCCCGGCTTGTCATTCAGGACCACGTGACCGTTCTGGATGACCGGCTCGTCCTGAATGGTCAACTCGTCCCAGCCCTCGTAGTCGATCCAGTGCCACTCCATGACGAGGAAGTTCGGGATCGATGCGCAGACATGCGCCGATGCCATCGTCCCAAGCGGCCCACAGACATTATGCGGTGCCAGTGGAATGTAATAGACCTCGGCCATGTTGGCGATCTTCCGGCACTCGGAGAGCCCTCCACACTTCGGAATATCCGGCATGATGAAGTCGACTGCCTGCTGTTCGATAAGATCCCGGAAACCCCAGCGAAGATAGAGGTTTTCGCCCGAGCAGAGCGGAGTTCTTGAAGCCTGCTTGACCTCCCGCATTGCGGCGATGTTTTCGGGTGGAACTGGTTCTTCCAGCCAGAGCAGGTTGAATTGCTCCATGGCCCGGGCAACGGCGATCCCGCTGGCAGTGTCGTAGCGACCGTGCATATCGATCGCCAGGTCAACATTCGGGCCAACTGCATCCCGAACGGAGCCTACGCGTTCGATCATCCAGTCGATCTCCGGTCCGGATGCATGCCAGTTCCAGCGATCGTTCCGAAAGCCTGCCTCCGTCTCGTCGACGTCGAACTTCACGGCGTCGAAGCCCATGGCGACGACCTCTTTGGCACGTTCCGCATAGGACTCTGGAGAAAAGTCTTCGCCGGCGTGGCTATCGCAGTAAAGTCGCACCGTGTCGCGGAACTTACCGCCCAGCAACTGGTACACGGGTACGCCGAGAATCTTGCCAGCCAGATCCCAGAGGGCAATTTCGATACCGGTCATTGCGGTTACCGTTGCGCCAGACATTGCGCCATTGAACAACTGCGACCGACGCATCTTCTCGTACAGCATGTCGACGTTCAGCGGGTTCTCGCCGATCAGGAACTTCTTGAATGAGTGGACAATCTCCGGACAGCCATCTGTCCCGTGGATACATTCACCGTTTCCAATTACACCTTCGTCTGTGTAAATGCGGACGTAGGTCGAATACCCGTGCCCCTTGACTTCGGCCGTCCGGATGTCAGTGATCTTCATTGATCATGCTCGCTTTCAGTTTGGCTTCTGTACCGTTTTGCCGGTCTCCTGCTGGTACTCCTCGAGCTTCTCCGGTGTCGGTGGGTAGTAATCGTGCACCGATCCACCAGCCTCGATCTTGCCCCTGATCCAGATCTCGAGATCCTCCTTTTCCGTTCCGTGTTCCGCGACATACTCTGCCAGTTCGATCGGCATCGCAATCGCGCCTTCGTCATCGATCAGTATTACGTCACCCGGAAGAACCTGCGCTCCACCCATGTTGATCGGCAGATCGTGATCGACAGCCACAAGCTCACGGCCGCTTGCGCCGGGGTGCATTCCGTTGCAGAGAACGGGAAGCCCAACATCCTTTACTTCAACGGTGTCCCGAACCGAGCCGTGGATGATCGCGGCCAGTGCGCCACGAACGCGCATGCGTGTCGAGAGAATATCGCCGATGATTCCCGCCGTAGGGAGTCCGAGTGCATCGACACAGAATATCTCTCCGGGCTGAAGAGACTCGATGGATACGATCTCGGCCGACTGCCGTCGAGCGACAGGATCGTGCCCCTGATGTGGTCCACGGCGCATCAGATAGCGGCATGTTCTGGCTCGCCCAACCAGACGAACACCGTCCCCCAATCGTTTGAGAGGCGCCATGCCGCGCATGTAGGTATTTCGCCAGCCCATCAGGTCGAGAAGCTGGCAGGTCGTCGCGGTACTGACCCGAGACAGGTCGTTCCGGATTGCGTCGATTCGCGCATCGAGGGCGGCTGTATCGATCTCCATTGATCGTTCCCTTTCTCTTTCGAACAGCATTCAACTGGTGGTTAGCGAAGCGAGATGATCGTGCCAGTCTCCGCAGACTCGTTTGCACCCATAACTAGCCGATGCGTTCGCACGGCATCCGCGTAGCTTTGCCGAATCAGCGAGGGGTCATTCTGCTCGATCGCATCGAACATCGCACTGGAAAGATCGCGCTCAGCAGATCCCTGCTCACTGGTCCATTCCTGGGTCCCATCCGGAGTGATCCAGCGGCAACCCATCCAGTCGAACTCAGCCATTCCTTCTTCAGCGATAATGCGGAGCCCCCCGTTGTTCTGAATGCCGGGTTTCAACGCGTAGGTGCTGGCGTACCCACCAATCGCCCCGTTTGCCCACTGGAGATTCATGGCATAAGCGTCCCAGTTGTCCCAGTTTGGCTGGCCTTGAAGCACAACGTCAGCGTAGCGGGCATGCACCTCGGTAGCATCGGTACCCATCAGGTATCGACAGAGATCCAGATAGTGAATCCCCCACTCGACGACATGGCCTCCTCCCCAGTTCCGGTTCCAGTTTCCCGGGATATCCGGGGCCATTCGATACAACCAGATATGAGACAGCGCTACCCGCTGACCCTTCAGAATCTCGATCAACTCGTGAACACCAGGAAGGTATCGGAGCTGATGGCAGACATGTACGATTTTTCCAGCCTTATCAGCCGCCTCGCCTATGATGTCCGCTTCGTGTACGTTCAATACGATCGGCTTCTCCAGCACCACATGCGCACCACGTTCCAGAGCAGCCAGCGTTTGCTCCAGATGTGCAGCAGGCGGAGTGGTTATATACACAAGATCGGGCTCAACTTCGTTCAGCAAGCTCAGTGCGTCGGTTGAGACCTTCGCGTGCGGGGCAACTGAGCCAGCCACTGTCCTCGCTCGCGATTCGTCGAGGTCTGCAATTCCAATTACCTGGCCACGTGACTCAAGATCGGCGACCGCAGCAGAATGTGCGTTACCGCGCCGACCGGCTCCAAAGACAACAGCGCGTATAGATGTCAAGTTCAACCGTCCCTTTCCTCGGGCCACTCTCTTTTTCAGGTTTTCGTTGCGTTGATGCCTGAGCATGATAGCACGGAATCGATCATTTTTGGGTCAATTACGCAACACTCCCGGTCGTTTGATGTTCGACCCTTGCGCAATTGCCGCAGTGCCGGCAATCTATGGTCACTACTCCGAGACAACCAGACAACGCAGAGAGCAGGATGGTCGATGGTTCAGCCGATCGATCCGAACCTGACGGCTGCCGAAATCGACGTGCTCACCTTCTCCTACGAATCCCATGTGGGTCGAGATATCGATGGTCACGCACATCCAGCAGATCCTCACATCGCTCACCAGACGATGCTGAGAATTCAGACCAGCGCCGGAGTGGATGGGTACTGTGCCGGTGCTTCCGCATCGGCCGCTGAAGTCGCACGGCGAATCCACGTAGGCGTCAATCCACAGGACCGCGTTGCCTTCTCCGATCACAAAATCGGCGTTATCGATCAGGCGCTATGAGATGTGGCAGGGAAACTGAGGGGATTGCCCGTTTACAAGATACTCGGCTGCTTCCGTGATCGAGCTCCAGCATATGCCAGCACGATGCGCGGCGATGACATGCCCGGCGGCCTCGCCCCCTCTTTGGTCCGGACCTGACGAGGGAAATCACGGCCTGCTACACCGCCCGGACTTGGTGAAGACCTGAACTGGGGATTACATTCGGGACCACGTAGTCGAAGCCTGGCACTAACCCGGAGCTAATCCAGGAACTACGTCAATTGCAGCACCGGCCGGTCCACGCTGAAGACTGGCCGGCCACCTCGCATCGTCATGCGCACTGATGGAGAACCTGCGATCTCATCGATCACCACCAGATCAGCCACACGTCCCGGTTCGATGCGACCACGATCAACCATGTCGAACGCATCCGCCGGGTTAGCAGTCAACATACGGATCGCAGCTGGCAGCGCCAGATATCCTTGAGTTACCAGGACGAATGCGGAGAGCAGCAGCGAAGGGGTGTGATAGTCCCCGCAAATGATGTCTGCCTCGTTGCGCTCAACGAGATCACGGGCGCTAATGTTGTTACTCGTCGAACCACCACGCACGACGTTCGGTGCACCGACGGTGATCCACATTCCACGTTCTCGAGCGCGACTGGACGATTCGAAGGTAATCGGAAACTCTGCCACCGTAGCGCCGAGTTCGACCATCCGGTCGACCTTCTCGGGACTATCGTCGTCGTGGGATACCAGGATGGTGTCCCGGTTTCGATTCCGTTCCGCAATGTCGTTGTAGACGCGCTGGACGGTCTCGCGTTCACGATCGATACGCTGCATACGACGCTCGATCTCGGCATCTGCATCGAACGACTCATCGCTGCGGTAGGCCCTGATCCACTCCTTGAACTTCTCCAGATCTCGAAACTGACCCTGTCCCGGCATGTGATCATTGATGGAAACGGCACGGACCGAACAGCTTGACAGGGACTCGAAGATCGGGCCAACCCCTTCCGGCGTCCATACATCACATCGATGCAGGATTTGATGGTCAATCAATGTGTTCGGAGACGTCACCGCCAGTCGGGCATGCTCGACCGATCGCTCGATTGTTCTTCCTTTGCTGACGATGTTGGCGAATGAGATTGCGTGGAAGCTGCTGGTCACACCGGTCGATAGCGCGCGTCGCTCATAGTTTCCCAGCGCAAACTCACGAGGCAACTCGACCGACGGACGGGGGTTGATCTCCGTCTCTAGCGAGTCGTTGTGCGTGTCGATAATACCCGGAATTACCCATGCACCGGCGGCATCGACGACTTCCGCGTCCGGCTCGGTCAGATATTCAGTCGCGTCGACTCGCTCGATTGCACCATCCCGGATCAGAATCGAAGCGTTGCTGAGGATTTCGTCGTAGCCGACGACATTTGCATTCTGGATCAACGTCAACACGGAGCTCTGATCCTTTCAGGAAGCCGGGACTGTCTCTGCTCCGACGTATCGCGCGATAGCAACTTCGTCCCGTGTTCCGATCTGCGCGACCTTGCCGTGCTCCATCACCACCACACGATCAGCCAGGTGCCGCAACAACCACCTGTCATGAAAGACTCCTATGATCGTTGATCCACCATCTTTGACCTTCTGGAGCTGATGAAACACCCGCTCTCGATTTTCGGCATCGAGCGCCGAAGTCGGCTCATCGAGCAGCATCAACCGTGACGGTGCGACGACCGCTCTGGCGACGTTGACGCGCTGTTGCTCTCCACCGCTGAACAGAGACGGAAAGGAGGACTGCAGATCTGAGCCGATACCAAGTTCGCTGAGAATTCGGGAGGCTTCGGAGTAAGCGATATCGGCATCGTAGCCACTCTCGACCAGCGGACGGGCGACAATATCGAGCGCGGACAACCGTGGTGCCGATTTCAGAAACTGTGGGACATACCGAATCTCATTGCGGCGCAATTTCAATATGTCTTGTTCGCTGGCAGAAGCGAGATCGATGTCCTGCCCCGTTGAGGCTTGATACAGAATCGAGCCAGCCGTCGCCAGATACGTCCGGTACAAACACTTCAGCAAGGATGACTTCCCAGAGCCGCTCAGCCCGACAACCGCAACGAATTCACCATCGGAAACATCGAAGGTGACGTCGTCCAGCGCCTGAACCTGCTTCTCGCCGAGCAAGTGCAGCGTAATCGCCTTTCCGAGCGACTGGACCGAGAGAATTCTGGAATCGAGCATCTGGCCTCTCCTTCGGTCACGCAGCGGAATTTACGAGCAACTGGGTATAGCTGTGTTGCGGATCTTCAAGAATCTGATCGGTGAGCCCCGATTCGACGACCTGCCCGTGCCGCATCACCAGCGTGCGATCAGCCAGCAGACGAATGACGGCAAGATCGTGCGATACCACGATCACGGTCATCCCTTTCGAGCTCTGGATCTCTCGCAGCAGGTCCAGCACCCCGGCCTGCACCGAAACATCGAGCCCAGTAGTTGGTTCATCCAGAAGCATCAGTGTCGGATTGTTGGCCAGCGCCTTTGCGATCTGGACTCGCTGCTGCATCCCGCCGCTGAAAAACGCCGGAAAATCATCCATCCGGTTGATCGGAACTTCGGTTCGATTCAGGAAATGCGAGGCGGTGTCCCGAATGTCTTCCACCCGACGCCAGTCCGCCGCCAGCAATCGCTCAGCTATGTTTCCTCCGGCGGTGACCAGCAGATTCAAGCCCTGCCGGGGATTCTGATAGACCATCCCCATACTGTACGTTCGAAGTTCCCGGCGCTGGCGCCGATTCGCCTGCCAGATGCTCCGGTCACCCTGTTCGAATTCAGCGAACAGGGCATCTCCACGCGTCGGGGCAAGATCCTGATAGATGCATTGCAGAACGGTGCTCTTGCCGGATCCGCTCTCACCGACAATGCCGAGTACCTGCCCCGGATAGACATCGAATGAGACGTCGGTACAGGCGACAACAGCCCCGCAGGACGCACACGTGTTGGTACCGACCTCCGGGCCGGTCGATGTGCGACAGTCCGGGCACTCGTTGCCGTGAATCACACTGAGATCGGAGACTGACAGTATCGGTCCGGTCATGTTCCGACCTCTCTGGATTCCAGCACCTTGTCGCAATGCGCTGTATCGGAGCACCGGAATCTGGGCATCCCGACTTCCGAGATCGACTCCTCGAGAAAGGTGTCGTTGGCGCCACATCTGGCACACGATTTACCATCGAAGTCCTCGACGGCGAACGGGTAATCGTCGAACTGCAACGGCTCGACACTCGTGTGCGGTGGGACTGCATAGATCCGCTTCTCGCGACCAGCTCCGAACAGATACAGGGCGTCAGACTGATTCAGAAGAGGAATATCCCACCGCGGAATGGGACTCGGCGCCATGATGTACCTGCCGTGGACCATCACCGGGTAACCAGCACCAAAGCTGACCTCACCTCGGCGCACAATGTCCTCGTAGAGCGCCAGCCACATCTTGGAATAGTCACGTTCCGCGTGCATAACCCTGGCTGCCGAGACGCGGCGCTCAACATTGCGCAGTGGCTCCGGGACCGGAACCTGCAGCACCAGGATCTGATCCGATCGCAGTGCTTCCTCCGGAATGCGATGGCGGGACTGGATGATCGAAGCCATTGCGGTCTCGAGTGTCGTGGACAGGCCGGTGGTTCGCTCAACCAGCCGGCGAATGTTGGCCGCGTTGACTCCGGCGTCATCGCCCTGATCGATCACCTTGACAACATCATCGGGACCGACCAGCGAGAGCGTGAGCTGCATTCCGCCGGTACCCCACCCTCGGGAAACCGGCATCTCACGTGAACCGAATGGCACCTGATACCCGGGAATAGCAATCGCTTTGAGCGTCTTCCGGCGGATCTCCCGCTTTGCCGTCTCGTCCAGAAAACCATATGAGTAGGCGCTGGCGGAAACTCCGGCGTCTTGCACGAGTTGACGCACGCTAGTCATTGGCCCTCGATGCTTTCACGAGTTCTGTTATTCGCCGGCTCTGATGCAACTGAGACTGGAAGGTCACATAGTGAGGCAGTTTGAGATGCTCCACGAATCCAGAAGCTTCGACACTATCGATGTGGTGCAGGACATACTCCTGATCTTCGATTGGTGATCCCGGAGTCTTGCCTTCTGCCCGGGTCAGGTTTTCGTCGATGATCCCCATCGATATCGCTTTGCGTTCATCCCGTCCAGTCGATATCCCGAACCCGACAGACATGTCGGCGGCATCAGATGAGAGAGACCCACTGCCGGGAAAGACCATGTGTGCCTCGGTGACCGGAAGCCAGCCGATTCGCGCTCGGCGTCCTGTGACTGGGTGTGAGATGGAAACCGGTACCGGTCCGGAGCGAATCTCCCCGACATACGGATGAGCCAGGCCATACCCCCGAAGCGCGCCATATGCGAGTGACAGAACCGCGCCAGACTCGCCACGCGCCAGAATCTGCAACCGAGCAGAACGCGGAGCTGGAATCCTCAGTGGTTCGCGCGTTATGTCCGCAGGGTTCTCTTCGGGAGATTCCGGTGGAGGCTCGGCCATGAGACCTTCGCGACGTAGAAAATCAATCACGGTTGGGAACGCTGGCGAAGCCCCGGGGACATCCTGGTCCTGAATGTCGTCGAGCGGATCAACAGGCATCCCCAGCAATCGCAGCGTGTAGTCACGCGTACAGCCGAGTACCTGTCCGCCCGGTATGTCTCGATACGCTGCAGACACGCGCCGGTGAACCCGTTGCTCATCGATTCGGGCGGCAAACGAATAGCCAACCCGTGGAAGAGTCGACCGGAACGAACGCATCAGAATAACGGCTTCAATGATGTCACCTTCGGCTTGCTGGAGAGCGATAGCCGCCAGTTCCGGATCATAGAGTGAGCCTTCCGACATCACCCGGTCCAGCGCCAGCCCGAAGAAGCTCTGGATCTGAGCAGGATCGATCGAGGAACGGGCACGCTGCACCGTCCGCTCGATGAGTTGCTCGGCATGATGGATCGCGTCGAGTCCGCCTCGAACCGATGTATATCCCATAGGTCAGTCCACATCTCGTTTCCACTGAATCTCAGCGCGTGTGGTTCTTGGAATACAGGCAACTGAGCCATCAGAACTCACCAGGATCAGATCAACCCCTAGCGGGTAGTCGGCGTTGATGTCGGAAAGCACGTCGAATGCTTCGGGAACGACTCCCTGTACATTCAGGTCTCGGACATCAGGGATGCCTGGCCCGGACAGACTCAACAGTGTGCCGTTCGTTCCAAGACCGTCGCAGAGAACGATCATGGTGGCCGACTGATCCGGGTACTCATCAGTTCCGATGTTCGCAACGTCTAGCGCGGAAATCATCTGCTCCGGTGCAGCAAAGATGTACTCGGCTTCTGAAAGATCGGTCGATCGAGCAGCCGTCACTCGCAGCAGGTGTTCGGCGAGAGCGTGATCCATCCCCGCGAATGCGAAGCTGACTTCATGGTCGAGCAGGCAACGCCCGACGCTGGAGGCAACTGATGCACTGGAATTGCTGCCAAACGACTTATCATGGGGTATCCGACCAATAGTCCCGGGACGCGCGAAGCACGAT
This sequence comes from Sphaerobacteraceae bacterium, assembly GCA_007695115.1. Lineage (GTDB taxonomy): Bacteria > Chloroflexota > Chloroflexia > Thermomicrobiales > Thermomicrobiaceae > SLMJ01. The sequence continues at coordinate 5,818 of REEK01000116.1, read as the reverse complement.
ATCAGCGCCCGGAACACATGCTGATCACGCGCTGCAGCTGAAGTCAACTGGGGAGTAATCGACATCTAGAGCGCTTCCTCGAACTTCACAGCCGTCGGTGCCACCTCTGCCCACTCCTGTCGCCAGCGTTCCTCCTCGGCAGATTGAGCTCGGCGGAGTTCATGAAGAGCTTCGGACGAGATGGAGTGATCGAGTTCGATGGCAACATCGAGGATCGCGCCCGCCAGTGCATGCTCTGGGTTCCGCCCCATCACCATTGCATAGCCACGCTCGCCATCCGCAAGAACCTCGGCTTCAGTAACGGTTACCTCGATAAGGTTGAACGTCAGCCGTTCGACGGGTTCCTCATGGCGGACCATGAGCAGCCCCACCGTCGGTCCGTGGGTCACGTCGAGATCAATGGACTCGAGAACACGATCCGCCATCTCAACGAGACGATCGGTACTCAGAAGCGCAATCGCTTCGAATCGCTCCTCGCGCGTCATCACCCACCCCTGATTGATCAAAACCGGCCATACATTCGATCTTGAAGCCTAGGCTCTGGCGAGCGATCAGGATTAAGCGCCGATTGCGAAGATATGAAGAAACTGTAGTCACGATCCTGATCCGATACTTCGACGCGCCTTAATCTCAGGGCAACAGCTTCTTTAGATGAACTTGATGGAGATCAGCGCTGGCAACGGTACCGTGAACTCGATAACAGTGCGCCAGTGCCGATCATGAGAGGAAGAAAGCGTGCGGCATATTGGATTCTCGACCCAGACCCGGGACATTGAAATGCTCAGGCAAGCATTCGATGAGGGGCTGAACGCTGTTGAGCTGTGGTGCGGTAACCCACAGACATTCGATGACCAGCGTGCCTGGCTAAAGGAACTCCGACCGATCCTGGACCAATACGATATACGCCGCTCGATACATCTCCAGATGTTCAACATTGCCGAACCGAATCCGGGTATCGGAGCCGAGATGATCCGCCAGCACACGCAGGAACTCGAGATTGCCGGAGAAATTGGTGCCGAGTTAGCGGTGATTCATCCTGGCATGCCGGCCGGTGCCGCAGCTGAGGGATATTGCCCGATTCCACCAGTCGTTGAAGAGAAAGTGAAGGCCGCACTCGCGTCGGCGCACGCAGTAACTCGCGAGCGTTTTGCTCTGCTGGTGGATGTCGCCAGTCAGAATGGCGTCAGACTGGCAGCCGAGAACCTTCGAATGCCTCCCCGGCCGTTCGGGATGACCGTCACCGAGGCAAAAGCAACAGGTTGGTACGGCGGTGGTTCAACGATCGATGGATTGGAAGACCTGATGTCGGTCGATAACCGTCTCGGGGTGACACTCGATGTCGGGCATGCCCTCCTGGCAGAGATCGACGCAGTCGAGCTCATCAATCGCCTCGGGCCCAGAGTCCTCCACGTTCACATCCAGGATGCCACTGGCGAGTACGATGCCCATAACGAGGTCGGAGACGGCACAGTCGACTTTCCTTCAATGCTGGCCGCTCTGAACGACATTGCCTATTCGGGGTTGCTGATCATGGAGATCAAGGGTGCCGACATAGATACCTACAAGCGATCTCGCGACCGATTGCGCGGCATGATGCCCGAAATGGTGTCCCGTTAGACAAGCCTGACAAGAGAAAGATTCACCATGGAAATAAGAGCGAGCCAGAACGGCCCTTCAGTTGGACATCACGCCGCCGAGGGTCGCATGTATGGGCCGGAACCCCTTATCGACCCGACAGCACATCTGCGGGACTCCACGATTGGTGGCTGGACGTGGATCGGCCCCGGGACATCGATCATCGAATGCGAAATCGGCGATTACAGTTATCTCGTAACCGGGTGCACGGCAATCTATTCAACAATCGGTAAGTTCTGCTCAATCGCTTCCGGCACCCACATCAATCCGGGGAACCATCCGACCTGGAGAGTGACTCAGAACCACATGACCTACCGCCGCGTCAGCTACCGGTTCGCTGAGACCGATGACGCGGAGATCTTCGCCTGGCGCCGAGCGAATGCCGTCACAATCGGACATGATGTCTGGATCGGGACCAACGCGATTATCCTCCCGGGCGTCAGCGTTGGCACAGGTGCAGTGGTGGCCGCCGGGGCCGTGGTTTCGAAAGATGTCGAGCCGTACGCAATCGTCGGCGGTGTCCCCGCCAAACCGATCCGTGAGCGCTTCCCTGCCAAGGTTGCGGAAAAGCTGCAGGAGATCGCCTGGTGGGACTGGAGCCGCGAAGAGCTCGAAGCGCGGATAGTTGATTTCAACAATCTCGATTCGTTCATCGAGAAGTACGGGTAGACTAAATGGCGACGACGAGGCGCAACGCGATCACCATAAGGCGGGCATCACAGAATGACGCCGGGGCGATCTCGGCATTGCTCGATCAACTTGGCTATCAGGTCTCGCCACGTGAGTCAGGTGAACGCATCGGCGCAGTGGTGGACCAGCCAGATCATTGCGTTCTGATCGCCGAGTTGGGCCAGTCTGTAGCCGGACTCATTCATGCGTACATTCGTTCCACACTCCGGGTCGGGCAGTCTGTCGAAATCGACTGTCTGATTTGTGACGAAAAGCACCGGGGAATCGGCGTTGCCGGAGCGTTGCTTGCCGATGTCGAAGACTGGTCACGCCGACGCCAGATATCCGCAATCACGCTGTCCACCAACGTCCGGCGCGCTGAAACACACGAGTACTACCGCAATCGCGGGTTTACCGAAGTGAAGCGATCCGTGGTTTTTCAACGCTCGCTGGACTGGCTAGACTGACACGCCACCGAAGACAACGGCCCGGCGGAGTGCGTTCAATCAATCTACTCGTGCAGGCTCTTCAATACCGAGTACAGCGTCGATTTCGCCTCGAATCCGACGCCTGGAACCTCTGGCAGCCCGACGTAGCTGTCTTCGACCGGGACATCATCGGCGAATCCGCCAAACGGCTGAAAGACGCCGGGGTAGGATTCGTTGCCGCCGAGCCCCAGGCCAGCTGCGATATTCAGCGAGAGCTGGTGTCCGCCATGCGGGATACAGTTCCGGGGAGACCAGCCGTATTGTTCGAGCATTTCAAGAATATCGAGATATTCCACCAGTCCGTAGCTGAGCGCACAGTCGAACTGCAACCAGTCTCGATCCGGGCGCAACCCACCGTGACGAATCAGGTTGCGTGCGTCCGGCATAGAGAACAGATTCTCTCCGGTTGCCAGCGGAAGCGGATACACCTCGGCAAGTCTGGCGTGGAGTTCGTAGTCAAGCGGCTCGACCGGTTCCTCATACCAGAACAACCCGTATGGCTCGAGCGCTTCCCCATAGGCGATCGCGGTTGGCTCATCGAATCGCCCGTTGGCGTCGACAGCCAGATGATCCCCGGAACCAACAACGTCCAGCACCGCTTCGATACGGCGGAGATCCTCCTCGAGGGGCGCACCGCCAATCTTCATCTTCACCACGGAGTAGCCCATATCCAGATAGTCGCGCATTTCCTGCTGAAGCTCGGCAAGGCCCTTCCCGGGGTGATAGTAACCACCCGCTGCATAAACGAAGACACGCTTGTCGACTGTGCCACCGCGATATCGATCGGCGAGAACCTGGAACAGCGGCTGATCCAGCACTTTGGCCACCACATCCCAGACCGCCATGTCAAGCACCCCGACCGCTGTCGAGCGCTCCCCGTGACCTCCAGGTTTTTCGCCCGTCATCAGGACTGATCGAATCTTGTGCGGATCCAGGTTCGAGCCATCTTCATTCAGAATCTGGTCATCGGTGGCATCGAGTAGTCTCGGGATGAATCGATCCCGCAGCAGCCCACTCGGTGCATAGCGGCCGTTGGAGTTGAACCCGTAGCCGACAACCGGCTTTCCGTTCCGGATCACGTCCGTCACGATCACGACCGCCGATACGTCCATTTTGCTGAAGTCGATAAACGCATTGCGGATCTGGGAATCGATCGGCACCGCTCGCTCGATAATGTTGGTGATTTTCACTGGTTGCTTCCTCGCATCGCTTCTGGACGGGGACAATGTGAATCACACACTAACGCAGGAACGGAATCCTGGCGAGTTCTGGCATAACTAGGGTGGATAGGAGCACCATCAGACGCTCGCAATTGGATCTCAACGAGGGACCCGGGAATCAGGGGGAGGAACTCTGAGCAACAGGAAATCAGCGAGCGATCGCCTGCTCGGAGTAGATATCGCCCGGATGATTGCGATCGCCGGCATGATCATGGTGCACTTCGGACCAACCCCGGTTCCGGATTCCACTGGTGGAATGATCTACGATGTCAGCCACGGGCGGGCATCGATTCTGTTCGTCTTGCTCGCCGGGATCGGGATATCGTTTCTCGCCCGTGGTGGTCAGTCGAAGACAGCCGGATTTACATCGCTGGACCTGGTCATACGGGGAGCGATTCTCTTGCCACTTGGGCTCTGGCTTCAGAATCTTGAGCACGGTGTTCTGGTAATTCTGCAATTCTACGCGATGTACTTCTTCTTCGCGGCCCTGATTGTCACACTCTCCACCCGCACACTGATCGGGCTCTTTGCCGCATTCCTCATCGCAGGGCCGATAGCGAGAGAGTTCTTCGAACGCAATTTCGCCCACTGGTTCGTGGCAGATGCATCAACGTTGTCCACTCCGCCGCTCGAAATCATGCGCGAATTGCTGATATCTGGATATTATCCTCTGATCACCTGGGGATCCGCTCTTGTTCTGGGGATGATTCTCGGGCGGATGAATCTTCGCAACGTCAGTCTGCGCTGGGGCTTGGCGGCTGCGGGAGTCGGGCTGGTCGTGGTGAGCTCATTACTCGACACCCTCGTTCGAGTGGTTTCCGACATCTCCACCTATGGAAGCATCGCCTCGCTCATGTCCGACGAGGCCCACAGCCAGAGCATAGTCTGGATGATGGATGCAATTGGAGCTTCGCTGCTGGTGCTGGGGCTTTGTCTCGTGATCGGGGACCTGGCTGGTCGAGTTGTCTGGCCGCTGGCAGCCACCGGGCAGTTGGCGCTGACGATCTACGTGGGTCATCTGATCTTGCTGGATCGTTATACCGATCTCTTGCGCCGGGACGCGGTCGGCGAAGCTGCGGTTTCAGTCGGCCTCTTCATGCTGGCCGCCATCCTTCTGGCAACGGCCTGGCGCGCACTGATTCCCATAGGTCCGCTGGAGGCAGTCTTCCGGGCGCCATCGATGATCCTTCGAAGGATGCGGTAAGAGTGTGAACTTGCGGGTTTTGACGCGGGCTGAACGAAGACCTGGTTGTTGACCAGGGAGACCGATTGCACCTGCGGGAACGCAATCGGGCGATGTCTGAAGAACGTTGATAGTACGGGGGTCGAAGGTGGCGGGGGCACATGGGAGTCGAACCCACCTGAGAGGCTCGTCACCCCTCACATCAGTTTTGAAGACTGTGCGGGCCACCGGGCCCGATCTGCCCCCATGGTGGACGCGTTTCTAACTATATCATCGCCCTCGGATGACTCAGGTGACACCCGGCGATCAACGCTGGCGACGACCGTAGGCTGCTTCGAGCAATGTGTCGACGTCTTCGTTGGTGAACAGGTAGGTTGTCGGGATGACATGGTAGCCGCCAATGTTTTCGCTCACCACGTACCCTTTGATGAGAAATCCCTCGGGAGTTTCGACCACCGTTATCTGGGTGAACCGGTTTACATCAAGGTAGTGTCCGAGTGCGCGGAACGCATCCTCGTACCTGACACGGCGCTGTCCCGTATGGTCGAGCATCGTCCATCTCCCCAAATACCGGATCTACCAGTTCCCAGCAAAGCCACACTGGACTGAGTCACATAGTGACA
>REEK01000045.1 GCA_007695115.1 Sphaerobacteraceae bacterium | reverse complement strand
CATGTCGTCCGACCGGATTCAGTTGAGCAGCTCTCTGACCTGTTGAGGAGCGCCAATGCTGATGGCTTGAAGGTGATCCCGTGGGGCGGTGGCTCCCAGATGGGGGTCGGCAATCTCCCAAATGGATACGATGTGGCGCTCGATCTGACCGGCCTGAACGAAGTGCTGCGCTACGATCCGGACGACATGACGATGTCTGTCCAGTGCGGTTGCCGGTTGCAGACCTTGAACGACATGCTCGGCGAACACCGGCAGGTTCTTCCGGTCGATACTGCATTCCCGGACGACGCGACGATCGGCGGACTGTGCGCGGTCGGAGCCAGTGGGCCGCGACGTCTTGGGTATGGTCCGCTTCGTGACCTGATTATCGGTATGAGCGTCGTCTCGATTGACGGTGTGGTGGCGACTGCCGGCGGTCAGGTGGTCAAGAACGTGACTGGCTTCGACATGATGCGAATGCACCATGGCGCACTCGGTTCGCTTGGCGTGATCCTGTCTGTGAACCTGAAGGTCATTCCAAAACCACAGTCCGAGCGCACGGTCATCGCGACATTTGGTTCCATGCAGGAAGCTGATCAGGCAGCGCGCGAGGTCATGTCTTCTCAGCTCAGTGCGACCGCGGTTGTGGTCACCAATCCACTAGCCACCACCGCGATAAATGAAGAACTGAACGACAGGTGGGCGATCTCTGTGCGCTGCGAAGCTCCACCATCGGCCGTTGTGCGGCAGGCGGAGCGGATCAGCGAAGCCGTCGGTGGCAAAGCCGAATCGGTCCGGACGGAAGAGTCGACCGATGCCTCGCTGGCTCACTGGTGCTCGATCTGCCTGATAATGGATCAGCGGGGTGGGTTCGATCAGATCGCCTGGCGCATCGGTCAGACTGCGTCCCGAATGGTGGAGGCGGGTGCCAGATTCGCCGAGTTGGACGATCTCGCGGGGGCGCTTTCGCTGGCGTTCGACTACGGAAGTGGCCTGATCTACGCCCGGGTCCCCGGCGATTCCCTTGCCGCTGGATCGTTCGAAGATGTTCATAGCGTCGTCCAGTCCGCCGGAAATCACGCATCAGTACTGACGGCACCGCTCGAGATCAAGAGCCAGATCGACGTGTTCGGTGGCGAGCGGGCCGGATTTAGCATGGCTCAGGCCCTGAAGCAGACGTTCGATCCAGTAAGTACGCTCAACCCGGGTCGATCACTCGGTCGACTCTGATCACTCAACGCATCATTGACTATGGAACGAGCAGGAACACCAATGACTGATACGCAGAATCGATCGTTCAGCGAACCCGACATTCCGGATTTTGATGTCATTCGGTCGTGCGTTCATTGCGGCTTCTGCCTGCCAACGTGCCCGACCTACGTGCTGACTGGCAAGGAGCGTTCATCGCCACGAGGCCGAATCTGGATGATGAAGTCTGTGACCGAGGGTCGGATGGACATGATGGATCCGATCTTCGAGCACGAAATGTCGTTCTGTCTGAACTGCCGTGCCTGCGAGGCGGTCTGCCCATCCGGTGTGGAATACGGACAGATTCTGGAAGCATCCCGGGCTCAGCTGGAACGGGCAAACAACGGTGGATCGGTTCCGGCGAAGGCGGTCAAGGGCCTGACCTATGGCTTCCTCTTCAAGGATATGCGCCGGTTGCGAGCGGCAAGTCAGGGGCTGAAGCTCTATCAGAAGTCCGGTCTGCAGAGCGCGGTGCGAAAGTCTGGCATTCTCGATCTGATCGGCCTTGCAGAGTCCGAGCAGATGTTGCCGAAGCTGAGCGACGAGTTTCTGGCGCCCCAGGGTCAGACCTGGCCAGCGATCGGTGAAGCACGCGGTCGGGTGGCGCTGTTTACCGGCTGCATCATGTCCACTGCTTACGCCGATGTTCATCAGTCGACCATCCGGGTATTGAATCGCAATGGCTACGACGTGACAGCGGTCAACGAGCAGGCCTGCTGTGGCGCATTGCACGTGCATGGTGGCGACATGGACGGCGGCCGGGAACTGGCACGGCGCAACATCGAGGCGTTCGAGCTGGATCGATTCGATGCGATCATCATCAACGCGGCCGGATGTGGTGCAGCGCTGAAGGAGTACGGCCATCTGCTGCATGAAGATTCTGACTACGCGGAGCGCGCCGGGGCGTTCTCGAGTCATGTCAAGGATGTCACCGAATTCCTGGCCGACGCAGGACTCACCACCCAGCCCGGACCGTTGCCGGTTCGTGTCACTTATCAGGAGCCGTGCCATCTGGTCCACGCTCAGCGGATTGCGACTCAGCCACGCCAGTTGCTGGATGCAATTCCGGAACTCGAATTGGTCGAGATGCCGGAATCATCGCTCTGCTGTGGAAGTGCCGGTGTCTACAACCTGACCCAGCCTGAGGCTGCCCGTGAACTGGGAGACCGCAAGGTAGATAATGCCCTATCTGTCGAGCCGGAGATCATTGTCTCGGCTAATCCGGGTTGCATGCTGCAGCTTCAGGGGATTCTCCGATCGCGTGGAGTGGATGTCGAAGTCGTGCATATCGTCGAGCTTCTCGATCGTGCATACCGTAATCGAGTTCCGGGCCGGGTGACGCTGAACAACGCGGCCGACTGAGGCCGTATCGCCGGTCAGGGAGAATTCCCGTCAGTCACCCTCGTGATCACTGGTAGACTTTCGGCGCGGAACCGTGTCGACGGTTAGCTTGTGCTGCTCAAAGGGAGTGTGAATCCGAATGGTTCGTCGTCTTTTCCTGGTCTGTCTTTTCCTGCTAGCGCTGACGCCTGCCGCTGCGCTTGCGCAGGACGAACCTGATACTGATGATGCTGAATCGAATGGCGAAACCGGCCGGGTTTACGGTGAGGTCGTCAATGGCACTGAAGATGGCGGCGACGTCGGAGGCCTCGAAGTGGTGTTGACACGTTTCCAGCAGATGGATGCGGTCGATACCTTCGCCACGACGGTTGAAGATGATGGTTCATTCGAGTTTACCGACCTGCCTGCCCTTGCCAACGAAGCCTATCTGGCTCAGGTCACCTACGAGGGAATCGAATTCACCAGCGGAATGATCCTGCTCAACCAGGAGCCCGACGCTGAGCGGATTATTGAGATATTCGAGCAGACCGATGACTCGTCGGTGCTGCAGATCCTCTCTCGAGGTATTGTCATCGCCAATGCCAATAGCGATTCAGGCATGGTGGAGATTCTCGAGATCATCGCGCTGGAAAACGATAGCGACCGCGTCTACACCGGCGATGAAAACGGCCAGGTGCTTCGTCTGGCGATGCCGGAGAACGCAACCGAGATCTCGCCGCAGCCCGGTTTCGACTACGGACAGCTGACGTTCGACGAGGATCGCACCAATGTGCTGGTATCGAATGGACCGGTGCAGCCCGGAAGTCACAATCCGATGATCAGCTACCAGATCCCATATGAGGGGACGAGCACGCGGTTGTCCGTGGGTACGGCAATGCCGACGGCAACGCTCCGTGTTCTGGTTCAGGAAGATACATTCGATATCAGCTCCAACGTGCTGGAACCAGCCGGAGTGCAGCAGGTCGGAAGCGATAACTATGAGGTGCTGGCCATCGACTCTCCGGTAATCGGTGACTCGTTCGCTGTAGAGATATCGAGCCTGCCCCGTGAGAACTGGAACTTGCCTGTCGAGATGAGCACCTTCCTGGCGTCGATAGCCGCCGGAGTTGGCCTGGTGATTGGTGCGGTGCTGATCTATCAAGTTGTGCAGCGTCGTCAGAGCGTCACTGAACCGGGCACTGCGGCGATCAGCGATTCTGACGATCCAGAGCGAGACGGCATGGACATCGATGAACTGGAGCGAGAACGCTTGCAGATGGCCACTGAGCTCAACAAGCTCGAAGCCGATTATGAGCGCGGGGATCTTGATAAGGATACCTATCATGTGGAGCGCGATCAGATCCTCGAGGAGCTTCGCAAGATCAGCCTTCGCATGCGGGGGCTGGACGATAGTTAGCCGTTCACACCTGAATTGATAGTGCAGCAGAGCGCGAAACGCGTCACCGGATCGGTGGCGCGTTTCTGTGTCTCTTGATTTGCCAACTGGATTGATCGGTCCCTGCTTGCTATATGCTAGGATGCCGTAGTCAGCACGAACGAGGAGAAGACCCGAAAAGCAATCGACATAACAGGAGTTTTCATGAGCGCATCAGCTGAAACAGCCCGCAGAACCATCACTGCCGACGATCTCTACAACCTCCAGATGGCATCGGACTCGCAGATCTCGCCAGATGGCGGTTCAGTCGTCTTCGTCAAGACCCGGCTCGACCAGGAGAAGAACGACTATCGTTCATCGCTCTATCTGGTGTCGACCGGGGGTGGCGAGGCGCAGCGATTGACCAGCACAGATAGCCAGGATAGCCATCCGCGCTGGTCGCCAGACGGGAAGTCGATCGCGTTCATCTCGACGCGTTCCGAGAAGCCGCAGATTTTCCTGTTGCCCATGCGTGGTGGAGAGGCTGCCCAGCTTACGGAGCTTGATGAAGGCGTCAGCGGATTCGCCTGGTCGCCGGACGGTAGCTCGATCGCGGTCGTCAGCAAGTCGGAGAGTGAAAAGCCGGACTCGGGGGAAGACAAGCCGGAGTCGGATGTCGTTCACATCACATCGATTCGCTACAAGGCGAACGGGGTCCCTGGATTCCTCGATGACAAGCGAAACCATATCTGGTGCGTCTCGGTACCCACGGGCGATGCCCGCCAGATCACGTTCGGAGACTTCGATGATTCGACGCCATCGTGGACACCCGGTGGTAACGAGCTCGTCTTTGCCAGTGATCGCAGCGATCATCGCGAGTATGGACGCGACAAGCAGATCTGGGTCGTCAACGCTCGTGGCGGAGAGCCGCGACGCGTGGCGGGTGATGACAACGACAGTTTCTCGGCACCCGTGGTCAATCCGGATGGCACTGCCGTCGCCTTTGTCGGCAATCGAGACGCGATTTCTGGCGGTTCGAAGAATACCCGGATCTGGCGCACACCGCTCTCCGGGGACGGTCTCGAGTGCCTGACTGACGACCTGGATCGTTCCACCTCGGATTCGGTAGCGGCTGACTTCTCCGGTAAATCGAATCCCGGACTGATCTGGATCGAGAACGGCAATGCGCTGCTGACCCAGGTTAGCGATCAGGGCAACGTTCACATCTATCGTGTTTCCGGTGATGGCTCGGTGCAACCAGTGCTGGGTGGCGAACGACGTATCCTCGACTTCAGCGTCGCCGGGGACAAGATCGCCTTTACGGTTACCGATTCCTTGAACCCGGCCGATGTATTCATCGCTGATCTCGACGGCGGAAACGAGCGCCAGCTGACGTCGATCAACGCTGACTTCCTGGACGGCGTTCAGCTATCGACTCCGGAGTCGATAAGGGTGCAATCTCACAACGATGACCGCTGGGAAGTTCATGGCTGGATCATGCGGCCGCCGGGGGCTGAAGCCAACGCGAAGTACCCGATGGTGCTGCAGATTCATGGTGGACCCCATGGCATGTACGGCAACTCGTTCTTTCATGAGTTCCAGACACTCGCTGCGGCTGGCTACGTAGTTGTCTATTGCAACCCGCGCGGAAGCGAAGGTTACGGTGAAGAGTTCTGTTCCTGTACTCGCGCGCGCTGGGGTGAAGCCGACATGCCTGATGTGATGGCAATCGTCGACTACGCCATCGAAAATGCGCCGATCGATCCGAATCGGCTGGGCGTCACCGGTGGCTCATACGGCGGGTATCTGACGAACTGGATCATCGGACATTCCGACCGGTTCGCAGCGGCGATTACCGATCGTTGCGTGTCCGACTTCTACTCGATGTATGGCACGAGCGACATCGGCTTCTCATTTCTGGAGTACGAAGCGGGCGGCACACCCTGGGAACAGCGTGAGCTGTACATCAAGCATTCCCCGATCACCTATGTCGAGGATATGCACACCCCGTTGCTGATCGTCCATAGCGAGCAGGACTATCGGTGCCCGATCGAGCAGGCCGAGCAGCTGTTCATCTCGCTCAAGCGGCTGGGTCGAACGGTGGAGTTCGTTCGATTTCCGAATGAGAATCATGAGCTCTCCCGAAGTGGACAGCCGAAGCACCGGATTCAGCGGATCGAGTTCAATCTGGACTGGTGGCAGCGATACCTCTAGCAGGGCCACCGGCCGGGAGGCAGGTGACGATGTGACCTGGGCGGCACCTACGCCCGGGTCTGCTATGCTCTGCGCAGAATGGCGACTCTCGAGACGAGCAGACCGGAGAGACTGTTGAACGTCAGCTCTGCCCCATATGATGAAATGCGAACCAGATTCGATCAACTCCAGACTTCGTCCGGAGAGGACGCTACTCGCTCATCAGAGCAGATCGGCGTCGCAGCAGCCAGGGCTGATCTGACACTATCTGCGTTGATTGCGATGTGGCTTCAGCAGGGCAGTGAGACGGTCGATAACCACGCGAACCTTATGGCTGCCTCGATCGACGCATATCAGCGAGAGATTGGCCCAACGGCCGGACAGGGAACTGAATCGCGCGATGGTGTTCTTTCGTCGCCGCTGGAACGGCTGTCTGCACTGCACCGAATCAGCCAGTCGGCGACGGCCAGCCTGGATCTCGACTCCATGCTGATGACGGTGGCGCGAGTTGTTCGGGAAACACTCGGATGTGATGCCTGCTCGGTCTTTCTGTTCGATCCGTCGTCCGATACGCTTGTGCTTCGTGCATCGATTGGACTGAATCCGGGAGCAGTTGGACGCATTACGTTGCCGCTGGGAGCCGGGATCACTGGAGAGGCGGCGCTGCGGCGGGAAGTGGTTCCCGTCGTCGATGCGGTATCACACCCGTCTTACGTTGATTACCCTTTGCTGGGAAATCAACCCTATCGATCCCACGTTTCAGCACCGATGGCGCTGAGATCACCGGATAGGTTGATCGGTGTCATCAATCTGATGACCATCGAGCAGCGTACTTTCGACAGCGAGGAAGTCGCCTTCATCGAGACCGCTGCAGGTGAGATCGCGGTGGCCATCGAGAACGCGCTGCTCTATAGCGAGACTGATGCAGAACTCCACAACCGGATCTCCCAACTCAGCACGCTGCGGCAGATGTCCAGATTGATTGCCTCCACGCTCGATCTCCCGCAGGTGCTGGAACTGGTGAGCCGGCAAGCGGCCGAGTTGACCAGGGGTCTTGCCGTGGAGATCTACAAAGCTCACCCCGACGACGAGCATCCACCAGAACTGCTCTCTCACTACGGAGCGGGAGACGACGTATTGACCGATCGGGTGCGACATCAGGTGCGCGGGATGGTCGACGAGGTCGTCGGGGCACTTGGTACGGTGGAGCGTTCGATTCAAGTGTCTCCGGGTCAACGCGTCGAGGTAATGGCACTGCCGATGCTCACCGGCCGGCGCGCGGTCGGTGCGATTTGTGTCTATTCTGAGAAGCACCTGGGGGATGATCCGGAGTTTCACGGAATGCTTCACGCATTTTCGGATTCTGCGGCAATCGCGATCGAGAACGCGGAGCTATACGACGAGGCGCGTCGTGGGTGGCAGCGAACGTCAGCGTTGCTGCAGGAGATGCATCACAGGGTGCGGAATAACCTGCAGACGGTCGCCGCGCTGCTGTCGATGCAGGCCCGCCATGCGTCGAGTTCAGAGGCGACGGTGCCGCTCTACGAAGCCGTCGGCCGAATTCGTTCGATCGCGGCGATTCACGACGTGCTGAGTAGCGGGAGCATCAGTGAGACGACCGTCGGCGTGATCGCCAAGCATGTGACCGATGAAGCGAGCATTACGACGCTGCCGCCCGATACGCGTATTTCGTTCGATGTGGATGCGGATGACGTTTGGGTGTCCTCTCGGGAAGCGACCGTGCTGGCTCTGCTGATCAACGAGTTCGTATCTAACGCGTTCGCGCATGGCTTTTCGGATCGAAGCGAAGGGCGCATCGAGATCAACGCCAGGGTAAGCGATGACGTCTCTGTGGTCGAGGTCAAGGATGATGGTGCCGGGGTTCCGGATGGCTTCGACCCGGGCGAGACATCCGGTCTGGGGCTTCAGATCGCGAGGACGTTGACCGAAAGCGACCTGGACGGCTCGCTTTCCATCACGAGACGTCCCGAAGGCGGCACGGCAGTCCGTGTGACGTTCCGCTCTCGCCGGCTCCCGGAAGACACGATCACGTAACGGACTATGGAACAATTGAGCCTTGAATATGAATCAGACGGGTCTTCGGGAAGGGAGATTTCTGAGTGAGTGACAAGAGCTGGGCAATTATTCTTGGTGCTTCGAGTGGTTTCGGTGCCGCGACGGCAAGGGAACTGGCGAACGCCGGATACAACATCTGTGGTGTCCACCTGGATCGCAAGAACACGATGCCAATGGTAGAAAAGATTCAGGAAGATGTCCGCAGCGCGGGAGCCGAAGCGCTCTTCTTCAACATGAACGCCGTTGATGAAGAGAAACGAGCAAATGTGATCGCCGAGCTGAAGGAGCGCAACGCGAACGTGCGCGTTCTACTTCATTCACTGGCATTTGGAACGCTTCGAAACTATATCGACGAAGACCAGAAGCAGGAGATGACCCAGCGCCAGATGGATATGACCCACGACGTGATGGCGCATTCGCTGGTGTACTGGGCACAGGCTGTCCACCATGGAGGTCTCTTCGACAAGGACTCCAGAATCTTCTCCATGACCAGTGAGGGCTCCTCCAAGGTCTGGGCAGGCTACGGCGCCGTATCGGCAGCCAAGGCGGCCCTCGAAGCGCACACACGACAGCTGGCCGTGGAGATGGCCCCCTACGAAGTCAGCGTCAATGCGATTCAGGCTGGTGTGACGTATACACCGGCCCAGGACCGGATCCCGGGTGCCGAGGAGATGCGAGAAGGGGCAGCCCGTCGAAATCCATTCGGTCGTCTGACAACAACCGAGGACGTGGCCCGTTCGATCCGCGCGCTCAGCGAGCCTGGCCTGATGTGGATCACTGGAAACATCATTCGTGTCGATGGCGGAGAATCGATTGCCGTTGGATAGGCGATTCTTCCTTGCCCTGCGTAGCGCTGTCACGTATCCTTTATTGTGGCTGTGCTAAGTGGGGAACTAGCGGTGCCCTGCACTCGCAATCCGCTCTAGCGAGACTGAATTCCCCCTCGAGGCACGGCTCTGTGGGACTGCATCAGTCTCTTCTGTGAGGAAGGTTGGGTCCCGCGCGGCGGTGGCCCGCGAACCTGGTCAGATCCGGAAGGAAGCAGCCATAAGTGGTACCCACTGGGTGTCGTGGGGTTGCCTGACCGGAGCAGAGAGGCTGCGTGCAAGCCGGAGAGTCGCATGTCGACAGGGGGTGCACAGCCATTTTTTCCAAAATGGCATCCCTGATTCCGAATGACATCGCACATGAAAACGCCCCGCCAGAAACGGCGGGGCGTCTTTCTTATGCTCGTATCATCCAGGTGGGTCTACTCTTCAGCAGGGCTGGGCTCGGCCTTCTTGCCCTTTTTCTTCTTCTTGCCGCCTTTGCGTGGCTTCGGACGGGGGCTGCCACTGCCGTGCGCAGGCCTGCGGATGTAGGCTTCCTTCTGTTTCTCTGCCTCATCTGCCGCGGCCATTTTCGGGTACACGGTCCGGATGTAGTACCAGAAGTAGATGATCATGATCCCGGCGATGATGGCCATGATGTAGAGCCAGACGCGCATCCCGAGTCCCCAGGCGCTGATCTGAAGAATGCGGAATACAAAGAAGAGCAAGCCAAGGCTGAACACAGGGATCGCGATGAGCGTGGCACGCTGGATGGTCTGAAGCAGCAGGCGCTGATTCTTCAGACGCTTGGGCGCGTCGTTGGCAAAGAAGATTGCCAGAAACAGCCCGGTGGCGAAGACCAGCAGGTAGGCGACCGAGAACGGTCCCCAGATAGCGGTCTCGCTCACGGGTGTTGTCAGATAATCCCAACTGAACGGATTGCTCACCGCGATCTCCTGATTTCCGATACGTGTTCAATAATCGACGGACGGAACTGGTCAATCCGCCGACAGTACGCCTGTTCGACGGATTGACTCTGCGTGTTTGCTCGTTACGATCGAAGCGTCGTGCTTCGCGCTACTCTCCGGTGAGCAGGGTTCGCTTGACCTGCTCGATTGCCCGGGTTACTTCGATGCCACGAGGACATGCCTCGGTGCAGTTGAAGATTGTCCGACATCGCCAGACACCGGACTTGCTATTGAGTACTTCCAGGCGTTCGTTGGCGCCTTTGTCGCGACTGTCGTAGATGAACCGGTGTGCATTCACGATTGCGGCAGGACCCAGGAAATCCTTGTTGGTCCAGGTGATCGGGCAGGCGGTTGTGCAGGCACCGCACATGATGCACTTGGTGGTGTCATCGAAGACTTCGCGATCTTCGGGCGACTGCAGTCGTTCCCGGCCAGCGCCCGGGTTCTCATCGTTCACGAGGTACGGCTGCAGTGTTCGATAGCTGTCGAAGAAATCTTCCATATCGACGACGAGAT
>REEK01000160.1 GCA_007695115.1 Sphaerobacteraceae bacterium | reverse complement strand
CACGACAACGACGGTGCGGCTGGGATTGGTGGAAGTGTGATGCACGACATGGACCTTGTGGAACAACTCCCGACCCAGCACGGCGGCGCTGGCGAGAAGTGGCTAGCGAACCGTCACGGTGTCGTGATCCACTACAACGGGCCGGAGGTTGCCTGGGGTGTCAACGAGCTCGAGTATATTGCGATGGTGAACCAGCACCACATGAACCGGGACTGGTCTGCCCACCCGGGATCCGGCCGGCCGATTCTCGGCGACGGGATCATGTACCACTTTGTTGTGGGCCGGACCGGGACGATCTACCGGACTCGCCACAAGTACGATGTGCTGTGGCACTGCGGCTCATGGCCCGAAAACCGGACCTACTGGTCGGTACTGGTGATTCTGGGCGGGAAACAGAAGGCGACGGTGGAGCAATTAGGGGCGCTCTTTCGCCTGGTGGATACGATGCGGACCGATGATGACTTCCGGGCTACCGCGGTGATCGGGCATCAGGAGGTTGACTGGACCTCTTGCCCGGGAACCCTGATGGACGAATTTGTACTCCCTTATCGAGATGAGGCGAAGATGGCGACTGAAGGAATGTACTTTGCAGAAACAGAATGTTTCGTTGGTGGGGCCTTTTGGGACTACTGGCGGAATCGCGGGGGTCTGATGGTCTTCGGGTATCCGCTCACCGATGAGATCGAAGAAGACGGTATGACGGTGCAATACTTCGAGCGCGCCGTCTTCGAGTGGCACCCGGATAACGAGGAACGCCACCGGGTGCTACTGCGTCGGCTGGGTGCTGCTGCGCTGCGAAATTCCGAAATCCGGGTATAATCGGGCACACTCACTGCAGATTGTCGATGACGTGGAGGTTCAAAACTCAGTGGCAACGATCAATCGACCGTCGCGCACGATCCCGTCGAATGCCCAGTCTGCCCGATCGCAGGACAAAATCGTCATCACACCCGCCAGTACCGGCGACCTCATGGGATTGCGAAATCTCCAGCGTCGCTGCTTCGAAGGGGACCAGTCCTACGGGCTGATAACGCTCCTCGTCTTTCATCTCTGGCCGAGAGCCAAAGTTCTGATCGCCCGCCGCAACGAGGACATCGTCGGCTGTGTAATCGGCGATACTCAGAAGCAGCAGGCACGCGTGCTCAACATCTGTGTTGATCCCGACTACCGGCGCATCGGCCTCGGCTCCTCCTTGCTCAGCACCATCGAGCGAATCCTCGATCACGACAATATGACCCTCATGGTCGAAGACAAGAACCTCGCCGCCCAGGCACTCTATCGCCGTCATGGCTATCAATCTGCCGGTGACCTGCGCGATTACTACGGCCGGAATCGACACGGCGTGCTTATGCAGAAGCGTCGGGTGCATCCTGCCGTTGGCTATCGACCTACCCTGAACATCTCCGACAGACCAGAATACTGACGAACCGCGCACAGCCCAATACCGAAAGGACGGCCCTGATGGTTCTGATGCGATCATCGTCTGGGCCGATCGATCTCGTCCTGCAAGGCGGCGGCATCAAGGCGATCGGCCTTGTCGGCGGTATGGATGAGCTCGAGCGGCAGAATGTCACGATCCGTCGCATTGCCGGGGCATCGGGTGGGGCGTTGGTGGCCGGGTTGACCGCCAGCGGTTACTCCCCGATTGAGCTCCGGCAGATTATCGAGACCGAGCCATTCCCCGAGCTTCTGGACACCCGCTGGTATGCCCGTCTCCCGGCAATCGGTAAACCACTGGCGGTCTTTCTCCAAATGGGCCTGCATCCCGGCAACCGCCTGATCGAACGACTCACCGAGCTACTCTCAGCCCGCGGTATCCAGACGTTCGGCGATCTGCGAGATGGCAACCCCTACGATCCGCTGCAGGTTGTCGTCTCCGACATCACCGCCCGGCGAATTCTCCTGTTCCCTCGAGACGCCTCGCTCTTTGGCATCGAACCCGATGACCTGAGCGTTGCCCTGGCACTGCGCATGAGCTCCAGTATCCCGATCGTCTACGAGCCGGTTCGCCTGAACAGCGCGGCTGACAACGCCGAGCACCTCCTGGTCGATGGCGGCATGCTCTCCAACTTCCCCCTCTGGATCTTCGATGGCCAGTCCGAGCCTGACGCCAATGTCGTCGGCCTGCGTCTGGTCGAGGATCAGCCAGACACCAGTCTGGTCAATCTCCTGCCCGTTCCGGCACTGGCTCGCACACGCTTCGGGCAGCTTGTCGATTACGTAGAGAGCATGGCCAGAACGCTGATGGAAGCGCACGACCGGCGCTACCTCGATGCCGACGAGATCGCCCGGAGTGTGGCAATTCCCACACTCGGCGTCGGCACTACCGAGTTCGATCTCCCGCCCGAACGCATCGAGGCGCTCTACCAGGCCGGTCAGCTCGCTGTCCGGAAGGTCCTGAACCCTGAAGACTGACCCATGAACGCGATCTGCATGGTAGTCTGAACCTGGGTCGACTGTGGTGGGTTCGGCCCAGGGTCAACCGCCTCCGGAGGATCATGGATACCGCAGCAGAGCAACAGAGAGATCGCACGCCGTTCTTTGCCTTGCTCGTCAGCTACGCGATGGTCTATTTCAGCCTGATGATCGCCCTGGTGGCGGTACCGTGGTTCGTGCTGGAGACAACCGGAAGCGCGGCCCGGACCGGCATCGTGGCCGCGATTCAGGGTATCCCGATGATCTTCGCCGGCATTTTTGGTGGGGTGATCGTCGATCGGATCGGCTTCAAACGAACTGCGATGATCTCCGACCTGGTGGCGGGTTTTGCCTTCGGCATGATCCCGTTGCTCTACTACACCACCGGGATCACCTTCTGGCAGCTCCTCTTCTTCGTCTTCATGCGGGCGACCTTCGATACCCCTGGATTCACCGCCCGGCACAGCATGATGCCGGATATCGCCGGACGAGCCGGGATTCGTCTCGAACGGGCCAACTCCATGGTTCAGACGCTGATGCAGTCGGCCATGCTGCTGGCTCCGGCCTCGGCCGGGATTCTGATCGGCATCATCGGCTCCAGCTCGGTGCTCTGGATCTCAACCGGAATGTTCTTCGTGTCGGTGACCACCGTCGGGCTATTCATCCCCACTCTGGTCCCGAGTTCCCAGGGCTCGGTACAGAGCCAGACCCGGTATCTCGGACAACTCAAGGGGGGATTGTCGTTCGTCTTCGGCACCCGGATCATTCTGGCGCTGATGATCACCGTCATGGCGGTGCAGTTCGTCCGGGCAAACCAGATGGTCATCCTGCCGGTCTACGGTCACGACATCTTCCAGAGCGCTTCAGCGTTCGGGTTCATGTTCGGGGCGATGGGCGCCGGTGGACTGGTCACGGCGATCGCCTTCGGTATCTGGGGGCATCGCTGGCCGCGGCGGGGGGTGATTCTGATCGGCGCCAGCAGCCTCGGGTTCATGTTCTTCATGCTGGCGGCTACCCCACCATACTGGATCATTCTGGTGGGGATGTTCATCACCGGGCTGATGAATGGTCCGATGATCCCACTGGTCTTTACCATGATTCAGGAGAACACCCCAGCCGAATTCCGGGGACGGGTCTTCGGCCTGTATGACGCGGCGATCTTCACCGCAATGGTTCCCGGTCGCTTGCTGGCAGGATTGCTGATCGAGTGGACCAGCCTGGTGCAGACGTTGTTGATTATCGGTTTCAGCTACATTCTGGCCATCGTCGGGTTGATCCTGAATCCAAACCTCCGTGATCTCCGCCCGCCAGTCTCAGGCAACACCGAACCGAAACCAGAAGAAGAAACACCCGCCAGCGATAGCGATTCGGAAGCCGCGCCACCGCTCGAGCCGGGGAAAGCGCGCTCCTGACACCTCAAGCAGCAACACAGAGACGCCCGACCCCTCTAACGGAGCCGGGCGTCTGTTCTTGTTTCATTGCTGCGCGACCGGTCAGGAACGCTTGCGGCGGTTAGCCGATCCACCCTGCATACCGCGGCCTGTCGTGAAGCCCTCGGAAACGTTCTCCTGATTCGGCGGAACGCCCTGCTTCGGATGCTGTGGATCGTCCGGATTCGGCGAACTCACCTGATTGGCGTGTTCGGCCGCTTCGTCGACATCGATCATGTCCTGCGCCTTGTCCGGGTCGTAATCAACCAGGTCACCAGAATGGTTTGCAGGGTCGTGATGCTGTTCCTGTTCCTGGTCGTCTTCGTGCTTCTTCTGCTTCTTTTCGTGGTCGGACATGTGTTCCTCCAGCGTTATGTGACGAAACCGTCATCACTGGAGTTACAACGCAAGGATCCTGCCAGACCGACCTATCTAGTCCTCGATCTCGAAGATCACTTCCACCTCAACCGGGACATTCCCGGGCAGGCTCGCCATACCGACTGCCGAGCGGGCGTGGCGGCCATTTTCCCCGAACACTTCCACCATCAGGTCCGAGAAGCCATTGATCACCTGTGGCTGCTCGGTGTAGCCCGGCACGG
This sequence comes from Sphaerobacteraceae bacterium, assembly GCA_007695115.1. GTDB lineage: Bacteria > Chloroflexota > Chloroflexia > Thermomicrobiales > Thermomicrobiaceae > SLMJ01. The sequence goes on along the minus strand of REEK01000160.1, from coordinate 36,440 downwards.
TGTTCACCATTCCGAGTACCTTGACCACTCGCTTGATCTTGCTCAGATCGCCGAGCGCTGCCTTGGCCACACCCAGCTGGCCAATGCCACAATCCCGTGCGGCGGCATAAGCGTCCTCGGTGGATACCTCGCCGCCGGCCTGACCCTTCGGGCCTTTCGATGGCGTGCGACCCGAGAGATAGAGCAGATTCCCGGTACGTACCCACGGAATCAGCGGCCGATCGCCAAGTTCGACGTGTGGCAGTTCGATACCAAGCTCTTGCAGCTTCTGTTCTGGTGTCATCGTGCGTATCCCTTCATCTTCCCTGCTGAAAAACTCGATCGATTACAAATACCGGCGAAACCAGCCGGTAATACGTCCGATAATATCGTACTGGTGCGCCTTCTCATGGAAGGCATGCTTCTGACGTGGGTAGGTCACGAAATCGGTCGGCACGCCCATCGCCCGGAGCCCCAGGTAGAGCTCCATTCCCTGGCCGGGCGGCACCCGTGGGTCGGCCTCCCCGTGAACGACCAGCGTCGGCGTGGCGATGTTCCCGAGGTAGCGAATCGGCGACCGGTTCCAGAGATCGTCTGGTTCCTTGTGAAGCGGTCCGGCAAAGCGTTCCTCGTTGTACGGGCGGATATCGGTTGTTCCCACCTTGCTCGGCCAGTTCGTCACGGCCGCGCCACAGACCGCCGCTTTGAACCGATCCGACTGGCTGACCCCCCAGGCGGCCAGGAAGCCACCATAGCTCCAGCCAGCAATCCCGAGCCGGTCTGGATCGGCGATCCCACGTTCGATCACCAGATGATCGATGCCCGCCATCACATCCTCGAAATCCATCCCGCCGAGATCAGCATGGTTGGCAGACGTGAAGTCTCGCCCTTTGCCAGTGCTCCCCCGTGGGTTCGGCAACAGTACCGCATAGCCTTCGGCCGCCAGCAACTGTCCCCAGTCGTGCCAGGTCGCGTGGAACGTTGCTCCCCAGACTGCGGTTGGACCACCGTGAACATCGGCGATGAGCGGGAGTCGCGTGTCGTCGGGTGCATCCGGCGGAAGCAACAGCCAGCCATCGATCTGCATCCCATCTTTCGATGTCCAGTGGATCGGCTCCATCGTGGCCAGCTGCACGCCGTCCAGCTGCGGATTCAGATGAGACAGCCGCGAGAATTGGCTGCCATCCAGCGCACCTGCCCAGACCTCCGGTGGCGAATAGGGGTTGGTACGAATGATCCCCAGCGACCCGCCATCGTTGCTCAGGCTCAACGGTGCCTGAATCGACCCGTTCTCGGGCAACAGGTCCAGTGTCTCTACACTGCCAGAATCCAGATCGACACGATCGACCCGTGCCCAGAGATTATCCTGCGCTGCCGTGATCAACGTTGATGAATCAACCCATCCAGCCCAGATCGGCGTTGACGGGCCGGGATCGAGGTGGTTGATGCTGCCGGTTTCAGCATCGATCACCATAACCGCCTGATCATCGAGCGACTGCCCGGTGTTGCCAACCATCGAAATACAGGTGCCATCCGGCGACCAGGCCAGCGCATCGGGCACCCGAGTGAACTCGGCGAGAGTTCGCGCTGCACGGGTAACTGGATCGATCAGAAGAAGATAGACATTCCCGGGATCGTCCAGAAGGTTCGTCTGGGTCACCAGTGCGGCAATCTGCTGCCCGTCTGGCCGCCAGGAATAGGCCCAGACGTGGCCAGATGCCGGCCCGAGCACACTGAGCCGCCCACTCCCGGGATCGATCTTCACAATCACCCGGGTTCTGACGGACAGGCTCGCCACCGAGACATCAGTCGGTGCATCCTGCTCTCCGGCCAGCGTCCGGCGATCAACCGTTCCAGAGAGCGACAGGCCGTCCGGAGTCCAGCAGATGGCATCGACACCCCGCTTCATACGGGTCACCTGCAATGCCTCCCCACCATCGGTCGGAATCAGGTAGCACTGGGAAGTTCCACGCTCGGCACGATCCGAGAGAAAAGCGATGGTCCGTCCATCGGGCGACCAGCGAGGCGAGGTGTTGTTCGATTTGCCGGTAGTAAAGGGACGCGCGTTGATGTCGCCCGTCACGTCCGCCATCCAGAGATGGCTGGTGGGAATCGTTTCCGCATGCCCGATCGGAGCCACATTGAATATCGCGCGCGTTCCATCCGGAGAGAGGTGGAGATCGGTTGGCAGTTGAAGACTGACCGCGAGCGAAGCGTCATACCGTCTGGCATTCATTTGGCTGATCTTTCCTGAATGGTGAATGTCCGATACCGGGTCAGACTACCATAGTATTGGGAAAGCCCCTGTTTGCGGCGTCTCCGGGTGCCGTTCTCCTTGTGTCCATCGAACCCAGCAGCCATACTCGAAGAAACACACCACACGGGAAGGGACACTGCATCATGAGCCGGTTGCCGGGAGTCGAGGTCGTCGTGATCGGGGCCGGGGTTACCGGTGCCGCATCGGCCTATGAACTGAGCAAAGCTGGCATCAGCACCGCGATCGTCGAAGCTGGCGAAGTCGGCTCTGTTGCTTCGGGTGCCAGCGCCGGTGGCGTCCGCCAGCAGGGTCGTGATCCACGCGAGTTACCGATTGCGATCAAGGCGATCCAGCGCTGGCCGCACCTGGAGCAGGAGCTCGATGCCGATCTCCACTACCTGCAAGAGGGACACGTCAACCTGGTCGAGTTCGAATCTGATCTGCCGGCCGTCGAAGCCCGTGTCAAACGAGAGCAGGAATCCGGGCTGGACATCGAGATGGTCTACGGCAAGGACTTGCAGGAGCTGGTTCCCGGTGTGGCACCCCACGTCATCGCCGGTTCGTACTGTTCGACCGATGGCCACGCCATGCCGCCATGGGTCGCGAAAGCCTACACCCGTGCGGCCGTTAAACACGGCGCCATCCTCTACCAGTTCACGAAGGTCACCGGTCTGACGATCGAACGGGACCGGATTACCGGCGTTGAGACATCGCAGGGGACGATCGCCTGCGACTGGGTGATCAACGCCGCCGGAGCCTGGGGCCGGGAGCTGGCGAAGCTCGCGGGGATCGATCTTCCGGTGGAGACGCGGGCACTCCAGATGCTATTGACCGAGCAGATGCCGCCGAAGCTCAAGCAGGTGCTCGGCTGTGTCAGCAAACAGGTCAGCCTGAAACAGATTCCCACCGGTAGCTACCTGATCGGTGGTGGTTGGGATGGATCGGTCTATCAGGATCGCCGGTTCGGACGGGTTCGCTCCGGCAGCATCACCGGCAGTGCGGCACACTCGTCCACCATCTATCCGTTGCTGAAACAGTCCCGCCTGCTCCGGGCCTGGACCGGCCTGGAAGCGATCGCCACCGATGGCGTCCCGATCATCGGCCCGGTGCCCGAGGTTCAGGGGTTGTTGATCGCCTGCGGCTTCTCCGGGCACGGGTTCGCCCTCAGCCCGCAAATCGGCGTAATCATGCGGGAATTCGTCTCCACAGGTGAGCCGTCGACTCCGGTTGACGAGCTGAGTATCGAGCGCTTCCGATGAGCCGGTGCGGTTTGGATATACTTGTTGGCCGCGACTTGTAGCTGAGGAGCCCTCGATGAATGAAGGCAAACGAAACGTCGGACGGCTGGTCGAAGAGATCGGTGAAGAACGCCCGAAACATCCTGAAGCATCCGCTGCACCCAGTACTCTGAGCCTGCCGATCACGGTGACGGATCTGGAAGAAGATGAAGAGGTCAAGGTGCTGGCGAATGTCGCCAACACCAATCTCGGCGTGCTCGGCTTTACCGAACACGGCCCGCGGCACTTTCGTCTGGTCTCCCGGATCGCCCGCAACGTATTGAAGCGCCTCGGCTACGACGAGCATATGCAGGAACTGGCCGGGATCGCTGGCTACCTGCACGATATCGGCAATGTGGTCAGCCGCTACGACCATAGTCTGACTGGCGCACTGCTGGCCCGGGAAATCCTGATACGGTACAAGGTTCCTCACGAAGATATTGCCCTCATCATGGGCGCAATCGGCAGCCACGGTGACGACTCCCAGCGTCTGGGTGAAGCCGTTCATCCCGTATCAGCTGCGTTGATCCTGGCTGACAAGTCGGATGTCCATCGCAGCCGGGTCAGGAATATCGATCAGAACATGTTCGATCAGCACGACCGGGTAAACTATGCGTCGGAGTCATCGTTCCTGCGGGTCGATCCCGACAACAAGACGATCACGCTGGAACTGAAGATCGATACCGAGATCTCACAGGTCATGCACTATTTCGAGATCTTCCTGCCACGTATGCTGATGTGCCGGCGTGCTGCAGAGTTTCTCGGGTGTGACTTCCATATTGAAATCAATGACGTAGCACTCCTGTGAGGAGCCAATGAGCACACTGTCCTCTCCATTCAGCCTGAGCAGATCCGAACCACGGGGGACGACCAACTGGGCCAACTTCGACTACTACATGATCGTCTGCATGCTGGTGCTGCTCGGCTTCGGGCTCGTCGCCATCTGGAGCGCCGGTGGTGGTGGCGATATCACCCTCTACCATCCGGTCTTCCGGCAGATCGTCTATACCATTGTCGGTGTCCCGATTCTCATCGGAATGACGTTGCTCGATTACCGCTACGTCAAAACGTTCTGCTGGGTCATCTATGGTGCCTCACTGCTACTACTGGCCTCGCTCATGGTGGCCGGAACCACGATCGGCGGCTCCACCCGCTGGCTCGTCCTGGGGCCGCTCAACATCCAGCCATCGGAGATCGCCAAGCTCGCGGTGATCATCGCACTCGGGGTGTTCATCGCTGATCGCCGGCACGAGATGGACCGCTTTTACAACTTCGTTCTCTCCGGCGTCATCGTGGCCATTCCGGCTGCGCTCGTCTACACTCAGCCAGACCTCGGCACCACCGGCGTGTTCGCCTTCATCTGGCTGACGATGATGCTGATCTCCCGCACCCGGCTGATCTACATCGTCGGAACCATTCTCCTGGCTATTCCGACGGCGATCTTCGCCTGGATGTTCCTGCTGCAGGATTACATGCGAGACCGTCTATTGATCTCCTTCAACCCGGAGCGAGACGTTCTCGGTGCTGGCTACAACATTATTCAGGCCCAGATCTCCATTGGCTCGGGCGGATTGCTCGGTCACGGCCTGACCGGTGGAACCCAGTCACAGATGGATCTCCTGCGCGTCCGGACCACGGACTTCATCTTTGCACACGCGATGGGTATGTTCGGGTTCATCGGCGCGATTGCGCTCTTTACCGTCATCGGCCTGCTGCTCTGGCGGACGATGCGCGTAGCTCAGGAAACCCAGGATCCCTTCGGACAACTCCTGGCGGCCGGCGTTACTGCCATGTTCTTCTTCCAGGCGTTCGTCAACATCGGAATGAATGTCGGCATCATGCCGGTAACCGGTATTCCATTGCCGTTCGTCAGCCTCGGCGGTTCCTCGCTCTGGACCAGTCTGGCGGCAATCGGACTGTTACAAAGCGTCAGGATCCATCACCAGCGCCTTGCCTTCCAGCGAGACTGGAGTTGATCTCACCCGGCAAGCCCGGCTCTGGCTTCAGCGATGAACGTGCCGACCGGCGGCACTGATCTGGCATGCTTTATCATCAACGAGTTCACATTTGTTGCACCATGCACCACAGGCGACAAGGAGACCCTATGCCTCGTTTCTCGATCCTGACGTTCCTCGCCGCACTCATGCTCATCATTGCCGCCTGTGGCGGAGACGACGATGGCGATGACGCCGCTACGGACGATGCTCCAACCCCTGAACCAGTCGAAGAAGTTACCGACGACGATCCCGAGCCAACTCCGGTTCCAGATGACTCAACGGACGACACCCAGACACCTGCTCCGGTCGACGACGATACCGACGTCGACGAACCGACACCGGAGCCCGCTCCAGTCGAAGAAGACGACGATGATGCCGCTGAAGAAGAGCCCGAACCGGCCGATCCCGAGCTGAGCACCTTCGTCGAAGGCGTAGACATGCCGAGCAGTCTCACCTTCGCGCCAGACGGCCGCATGTTTTTCATCGAAGTCTGGACCGGAACGATCCGGGTGGTCCAGGACGGCCAGTTGCTCGATGAGCCATTCGCCACACTCGACATCGTTCAGGCAGACGGTTTTACCGAGCACGGCATCCTCGGACTGGCACTGCATCCGGAGTTCGAGGAGAACGGCTGGGTCTATGCCTTCCACACGGTGCCTGATGAGGCCGGAAATCCCGCAGAACAGCGTATTGTCCGATTGACGGCCGACGGAAACAGCGCTGTCGATGAGGAGATCATCGTCGACGGACTCCCGTTCGGTCCCAATTGCTGCCATAACGGCGGCCGGATGACCTTTGGACCAGACGGGCACCTCTACGTAACACTCGGTGATATCGAAAACGAGCAGGTCAGCCAGGATCCGGAGAACATCGCCGGCAGCATCCTGCGCTATACCGCCGATGGCGCCGTGCCCGAGGACAATCCGCTCGGCTCGGACAACCCGGTCTACGCCTATGGCCTGCGAAACCCGTACGGGATGACGTTCCATCCGGAAACCGGCGACCTCTGGATCACCGAGAACGGTCCCAACGGGTTCGATGAGCTCAATCTCATTCAGGCCGGGGAGAATTACGGCTGGCCAGAGGCCCGGGGATTCGAAGGCTCCGATGAGTACACGCGTCCGATCTGGGCCACCGGGGAATCCGAAGCGATCGGCCCGACCGGTATCGAGATTCCAACCGGAGAGGCAATCCCTGAACTCGGCGGCCGTGTGATGTTCTGTGACTGGAATTCCGGTACCGCCCGGATTCTCGATATCTCGGACGATCTCGAGGTGCTCGACGAGACGTCGATCGATGTCACCTGCAATCTGGACATCTCCGAAGGAACCGATGGCGCGCTCTATCTCTCCAGCACCGACACCATCTATCGATACGGCCCGCCGCTGGAGTAAGATGACTGAACTGATCAGGGATTTTCGAGCGCACCATCAGGAGTAGCCAGCAATGATTAGCAGTGATCCGCGGAAAGAGACCTGGGAATCTGGAAACTACTCGAACGTCGCGGAACAATCCATTCTGCCGAGCGAGCTACTCTGTGAGGCAGTCGATCTCCGGGCTGGAGAGCTGGTGCTCGATGTCGCCTGTGGTACCGGGGTGACCTCGATCTCGGCAGCCCGGCGACAGGCCCGGGTAACCGGTGTCGATTTCTCTTCGAACTCGTTGGCGACCGCCCGGAAGCGGGCCGAGTTCGAGCAGATTGAGATCACGTTTCAGGAAGCCAATGCCGAGGCGTTGCCGTTCGAAGATGCTTCGTTCGATGTCGTACTCTCGACGTTCGGAGCGCAGTTTGTCGGCGATCAGCACGCCGCGGCCAGTGAGCTGATCCGGGTTTGCCGGCCTGGCGGCCGCATCGGCCTGACGAACTGGACACCCGGGCCATACTTCGGGCACTTCTTCAAGCTCATGGCAGATTACGCCCCGAAGAAGATGCAAAAATCGCCGACTCCCGAGAAACCAGGAGTCCTCTGGGGAACCGAGGAGCGCCTGCACGAGCTATTCGGCAACGATGTCGAGTACCGGCAGATGTCGGAGCGCATCTCCCGCACCCGGTCACGATCGGTGGATCAGTGGGTGAGCGGTATCACCGGAAATCTCGGCCCGGCGATTACGATCCTGCAGCAGATCGACGAAGAGCGCCAGCGTGCCTTCATCTCCGACCTGCGCGATCTGGCGGCAAGCAATAACACCGTACCGGGCCCCGATCTGTTGCTCGAGTCCCGGTATCTCGAAGTGGTGCTGGTTCGGCGCTGAAGCCGCCTCTAGGTCAGGCGCCGGTACTTCCAGACCGATAGCGGGATAAACACCGCCAGAATCGCAGCCATCCAGGCGAGCATGTACCAGAGTTTCTCGACCGGTGTACCGAGCATCAATGCCCGCACCGTATCCGCTGTCGCCGAAATCGGCTGCACTTCAGCAAACGCTTGCAACCATGACGGCATCGTCTCTACTGGCACGAAGACCGAGCTGGCGAAGACCAGCGGAAAGACCCAGATGAACCCGGCCACCCCGGCGATCTCCGGGTTTCTGGTCAGGAGGCCGATGAACGCGGCGATCCACGAAAACGCGTAGCCAAACAGCACCACCAACGCCACCGCAGCCAGTGCCTTCAGCAATCCATCCTGATAGCGGAACCCGATCGCCGTTCCAACACCGAGCATCAGAAAGACGACGAACGTGTTACGGATCGAATCAGCCAGGGTCCGGCCGGCCATCACCGCGCCCCGGGTCATCGGCAGCGATCGGTAGCGGTCGATCATCCCTTTGTTGAGATCATCGGCCAGACCAACCGACGTCTGGGATGAGCCAAACACAACTGACTGAATCAGAATCCCTGGAATCAGGAAATTGATGTAATCGACACCCGGCGTATCGATCGCTCCGCCGAAAACGAAGGCGAACAACAGCACGAACATCACCGGCTGGATCGTTGAAAATACGAGCAGTTGCGGCAACCGGATGTACTTCATCAGGTTGCGTTTGGTCATCACAATCGTGTCGGAGATTACCCAGCTCACACGCCAGGTCGAGGTCAGGTCCGGTTGACGATCCCGGGGCTGGGAGATTGGTCGTTTCAGTGCCTGATCGCTCATCAGTCTGCTGCTCCTGCTGTCTGGTTCTGTGAAGAACCGGTCGAATCGCCGTTGTCGTCGAACGCGTCAGCTGGCTGGCCTGTAAGCGTCATGAAGACGTCATCCAGGGATGGCTTCCGGATACGCAGATCGTCCGGTTTGATGTCGTGCGTATCCAGAAGTCGGACCGTGGCCATCAGGTCGCTCACCGCGTCCCCGGTTGGGAGTTTCAAAGTCAGTTCCGATTCGTCGACCTGAGGATCGGCCGCGCCGACCCGATCCAGAACGCCCGCCGCACGATTAAGCTGGTCACTCTGATGGAACTGCAACTGGATCACGTCTCCACCGATCTGCGCCTTGAGCTGCGTTGACGTGCCCTCGGCAATGATCCGGCCGTGATCGATCACCACGATCCGATCGGCAAGTTCATCAGCCTCTTCCAGATACTGCGTCGTCAGCAGAACCGTCACGCCGCTGTCTACCAGCTCCCGGATATGCTCCCAGAGTCCCATTCGTGTGCGGGGATCCAGCCCGGTGGTCGGCTCATCGAGGAGCAGAATCGGTGCATCACTGACGATACTCGCCGCCAGATCGAGCCGCCGCCGCATGCCGCCAGAGTAAGTCTTGGCGGTCCGATCTCCAGCGTCACTCAGGTCAAAGCGATCCAGCAACTCATGCGCCCGATCCCGGGCACCCCGGCGGCTGAGCCGGTAGAGTCGACCAACCATTTCCAGATTCTCGAACCCGGTCAGGTTCTCATCGACAGCCGGATACTGCCCGGCCAGTCCGAACGACATCCGGGCCCGCTGCGGATCACGTACCACGTCGATTCCGTTGATCCACGCCTGGCCGCTGTCCGGCTGCAGCAATGTCGTCACCACACGGACGAGGGTTGTCTTCCCGGCCCCGTTCGGACCGAGCAGTCCGAGTACTTTCCCGGTCGGAGCCGTCATCGATACGCCATCCAGGGCAACCAGATCACCAAATGTCTTCCGGAGGTCTTCCACGCGGATTGCCGCGTCTGCATGCGAAGTCATGATGGTAGCTGTGCTCTCTTCCTGTGAGGATCAGTTGTTGGCGATTGTGGCACTTCTGCGCCGCTCGCTGAGGAGATTGTGAAGCTGGCGGGCTGTCTGCTCCATCGGTTCAGTGCTGTGGAACGCTCGGCTGAGGAGGATCCCGCCCTCGAGAGAGGCAACTATCGTCGTGCTCAGGTCACGAGCATCGCTCTCAGTGAACCCACCCTGTATCAGCTTTTTAACCAGTTCAGCCTGTACACCGTGATATGCCGATCGACAGGCGGCGTTGATGCGTTCATTGGTAGTCGCCGTCTCCAGTGACACAATCGTCAGCGGCCCACCATGCCGGTACTCTGTCTCGTCCAGTTTGGTCGCAATTATCTGGAGCAGGCTAACGATGCCCTCAACCACATCATCCCGCGTCGCACAGGCCGCGCGCACACCCTCGATCATGCCCTCGCCAATGGCGTCGATCGCCTCCAGCGCCAGACCTTCCTTGCCTTCCGGGAAGTAGTGGTAGAAGGAGCCCTTCGGCACGCCACTCTCGGAGATGATCTGGTTGATTCCCGTGGCGTGATAGCCCTGCGATTCGAACAGGCCCCAGGCCGCGTAGAGAATTTCGTCTCGTTTGGTTCGGACTTTCTTTTTCATACTATCTCCTGACAACGAATTATATAGACCGGTCTAGTGTTCGACAAGGTCCGGAACAGAAGAAAACGGGAGAGCAGTGATTGCCCTCCCGTTTCATTCGCTTGATCTGTTTTCAGGAACTAATCGTCGCTGGCCTCTTCCAGCTCGGCATCGATCTCGGCAGCGAGCTGCTCGTAGCTCTCCCACTCCACGATCCGGCCGTTGATCTGGAACTGTGGCGTGCTGGCGATTCCGGTATCCTGTGCCTCTTCTGTGCTGTCTTCGATCTGATCCCGATAGGTCTCATCGTCCATACATGATTCGAAGGCTTCGACATCCAGGCCAAGCTCTTCGGCCATCTGGATCAACCGGCTGTCGGAATATCCCCCGGAGTTCACCGGTGGCGTGTGCTGGTTCTGATACAGCGTCTCGTTGTAATCCCAGTACGCATCTGGATCCTGCTCCGCAGCACAGGCTGCACCTTCGGCTGCACGGATCGTTTCTTCGCCGATATGGGCGAAATCGCGGTATTCCAGATAAACCAGACCGGTCTCGATGTAGTCGCTCACCAGCTGTGGCTTCGCCTCACGGGCGAAGAATCCGCAGCCTGGTCACTGATAGTCGCTCCACTCGATCAGGTGGACCGGCGCGTCCGGATCCCCGAGCAGATACGGCTCTGCGTTGATGTCGCCGTGATCCGATGTAGCGGCAGCCACCGGGGGAAAATCATCATCCGCCACGTCGTCATCATCACCGTTACCAACAAATTCGATCACGGTTAGCACCACGATAAGCAGAATGATTGCGGCAATGATCCCGCCGCCGATCATATAGCGCTGGCGCTGTTTTGCCTCTTGTTCTTCGCGTTGCTGACGTTGTTTACCACGACGCGCACGGCGTCCTCGCGATTTTTCCTGATCCGCCATTGGGCGCATCAACCTCTCTGTCTGCTTCCCACTATTGACTCGCGAAATCGTACCATGCAGACCGGGTGATCACCGTCGGGAATGCTCTTGAACACGGGCGACGAAGATCACGAGAACAGAAAGCCGGCAAACTGCCCGGCCAGGCTCAGCACTACAATCAACACGATCACCCCACCGGCGCAGATCGCCGCAAAAAGCATGATCTGAAAGAACGCCGAACGGTTCGCCCGATTCTGCTGGCGACGAAGCTCCGGATCGAGCGGTGGGCGTTCCGGCCGTTGCCCCGCGTTCTGACCGGGGGTATTGCCGGTATATCGCTGGAAGATCGCATCGGAGACCGCCTGGCGCTTGAAGACCTGATCGTACTCCCGGCGGACATCCGGCTTGCCCAGCACCGCGTAGGCGGCGTTGAGCATTTTGGCTCGCTCTTCGGCTTTCCGGCGATCCTGCTCCCCGGCATGGTTGTCCGGATGGGCATACCGCATCAGGTGCCGGTAGGCACGGGTGATCTCGGTACGATTCGCCGAGTACGGCACGTCCAGAATCTCGTAGTAATTGACATTCGGATCGAACTTGCGACGATGAGCAGTCACAACCCCTGCGTATTCCGGTTCATCACGATCGCGAACGTGGCGCGGCTCTCCCGGGAATATTATCGTAGAGGCAGGCACACTCGACAGCCGAACTGGATACCACTCGATACGAAGGGACAAACCGTGAACAGCACAGACAACTACAGCATGGAACAGTTCATCGAAGAAGCCTCCCGGATCATCGCGGAATCCGGTCACGACGGAAACGAAGCCGCACCCCGCCTCTTCCCGCTCGTAGAGCGTGCCGTCTGGCTGGATGGCCTGCTTGATGAATCGAAACGCGTGCCACCGGAGAGCGGACGATCTCGCTTCTACCACTATCGTGCGCCAGACGAATCACTGCTGATCTATGTGGTGGAGTTCGTACCGGGAATGCCTACTCCCACCCACGATCATGTCAACTGGGGACTGATCGGCGTCTGCGGCGGCAAACAGCTCACCACGCTGCACGAGCGGGTGGACGATGGCAGCAACCCGGACTACGCCGAACTGACCCTGCTGGAGCATCGGGTTCGCGAGCGCGGTGAGGTTCACGCGCTGGTCGCTCCGCGAGATATTCACACCATCGAGACGGTCGGAGACGAACCGAGCTACTCATTGCACGTCATCGGTGGCAACCTCACCCGGTCACACCGGCACATCTTCGATGTCGAAACCGGCAAGGTGACCCACGTCACCGGTCAGCGCATGTAGATCACGATCAATCACAGGAGTCCGCCGCATGCAGATCATCAACGTCAGTCAGCTCCGGGTCCTGCACAGTGCCGATCTGCACCTGGGCCGGACATTCCAGAGCTGGGGGCCAGCCGGAGCAAACCGCCACCAGGACATACTGGAAACGCTTGAGCAGATCGGAACGATTGCCCGCCAGAACCGGGTGCATCTGCTCCTGCTGGCTGGCGATCAGTTCGACAAGCACAATCCGGATCCCGCGCTCGTCAACCGGTTCCAGCAGTGGCTGGGCGCACTCGGGCAGGATGGCATCCGGGTGGTGATGATCTCCGGGAACCATGACAGCTACTGGTACGAAGATTCGGTCTACCGGCAGCGCTTTCCCGAGAACACGACCCTGTTTCAGGAGACGACCTGTACCGAACCGGTGGAGATCTACGCCAGCGGGCTCAACGTGATGCTGTACGGCATCGCGCACGATCACACCCGCCAGCGGGATGTCCTGCCGGGGTTCCGGCGACGTGCAGAGGGCGATGTCCACATCGGCCTGATGCACGCCACCGTCGATCCGAGAGCCGATATCGATGTCGCCGAGCGCTACCTGCCACTCAGCAGTGCCAATCTGGCCAGCACCGGGCTCGATTACATCGCCCTCGGGCACCTGCACCGGGCCAGAACGATCAATCCCGGCAGACCCGGCATGGCCGCCTATCCCGGATCACCAGAGCCACTGCACATCCGGGAAACCGGGCCCCGTTCGGTCACATTGATCACCTTCCGTGGCGGCCCACCAGAACTGACCACGATCCCCTGTGGGCAACGACGCGCCGAGCGTTTTCAGATCGATACCACCAGCCTCACCGACGAGGAGATCATCACCCGGATCGAGCAGCTCGCCGATGACCATCTGATCCTGACCGCGGAGTTGACCGGCGCACCGCAGGAGATCCCGGACACCGACGCTTTACAGGCCCGGGCAGCCCACCATTTCTGCTATCTGCAGGTTCGCGATGCGACCTCCGTGGTGGATTCCGGCTATGTCCGCCGGATCGAGAACGAGCGCACAATCCGTGGGGAGTTCGTGCGACAGTTGCGCGATCGAATTGCCACTGCCGAGACCCATCAGGAACGTGAGATCGCTGAACTCGCGCTCCAGCTCGGGCTGATCCAGCTTGAACGACGGAGCGCACAATGAGGCTCGAGCATTTCTCCCTCCGCGGGTTCGCCCAGCACGATGCAGTTGATCTGACGTTTCGGCACGGGCAGCCAGACCTGATTATCGGCCCGAACGAAGCCGGAAAATCGCACCTGATGACGGCACTCACCGGCACCATCTTCGGCATTCTGGATCCCGAGCGATACCGTCCCTGGCATGGACCGCCCACGATGCTCGGGCGTCTCGACCTCACCGCCAATGACCAGCAGATCCGGATCGAGCGTCACTTCCTCGAGCAACAGGTCATCGTCCACATCAACGGAGAACAGGTCTTCCACGGGCGTGGGCTAGTTGAGCGCAATACAGCCGAGGATGAACGCTACCGATCGATGCTCCAGGAGTGGATCGGCTTTGCCGAACACGATGTCTTCCTGCGCACCGTATTCATCAGTCAGGATGGCCTGCAAGACGGTCGATTGAACGGTCTTTCCGCGCAGATCAAGCGACTCATCAGCGGCACTCGGGAAGCCAGTTACGAGACGGCCATCGCTGATCTGGAAGCTGAGCTTGATACGTTGATCAAGCTACCCAGAAAGCGCACCAATCGCCGCAAGGAAGACCTGGAAGCGCAGATTCAGGATCTCCGGGAGCGTCATGCCGCCGCAGAGACGATCCAGCGGCAGGTTGTCGATCTCATCGAGGAAGAACGCCTGCTCCATGCGCAACAGGCTGAAGCGAAGCAGACAAAGGAGCGATACGCCGATCTCGCGCAGAACGCGAGTGATCTGCAGAAAGCGATTGCTGAGGAAAACCAGAAGCGCTTCGCCTGGAGCGAGCTGGAGCAGCAGCTTGGTCGGCTGGAATCAGATCAGGAACGTCGAGCAAAACTGGAGGCCGCCCGGGATGAGCTGCGTATACCGGACGATCCAGATCCCGGGGAGATCGGCGATCTGGCACGGGATATCGAGCGTCTCGACATGCGCATCGAATCGCTCTCCGAGGATGCCGAGCGCAATCAGAGCCTGCAGGAACAACGCGATTTCCTGATACAGGAACTGGAGAAGCACCGGATTCCGGGCGATGTCGATCCCGGAGACGTCCGGGAGATCGGTTTCCATACCGAGCAGGCCGCCCGTGCCGTCGACGAGCTTCGATCCCGGCGAGAACGCACCCTGCGACAGCAACAGGCCGCTGCACCACGTCCAGCACCGGACAACACGCCGAAACTGCTGAGGACCGCAGCCGGGGTGATTGCCGTTGGTTCAATCGGGCTCGGCATCGTCGTAGACCCGTTGCTTTTCGCCGGAGTGGTGGTGGCGATCGCGCTGATTGCCATCGGGATCATGATGACCCGCTCATCAGCCCGGCCGGACACAGAACCGGTCGATGATCCCGCGATTGCGGCAATCGACGCCGAGCTGCAGCGTGCCGAAGAGATCCTTGCCCTCTACCAGCGCCAGCAGGATCAACTACTGGCAGAATCCGGCGTTGATACGCTGGACGATCTGTATCGCCGGGCTCGTGAGTTTCAGGCCAATCTGAGCCGGCTGGATGCCCAGCCACAGATCGACGATCAGCCCGCCATCGACCTCGAAGCGGCTCAGAGCAAACGACGTGAGCTGCAGGAGCGTCGCGATACCCTGCTTCAACAGAGCGGCGAATCCGATCTGGAAGCGCTCCAGACGCGCGCCAGCCGGTATCGCGAGACATTGCGGCTGCTGGAGCAGATCGATCCCCTCGATCCAGAGGAGATCGCCCGTCGCCGCGAACAGCTGACCACCGTTCAGCAGGATACGGCCATTGCCCGGCAGACTGCGCAGAGACTCCGCAGCGACTACCCGGAGCTGCACAAGATCGAACCGGAACAGGTTCGCGCCTACCAGCAGACGGTCCAGCGCGCTGAGGAGACGATTCAGGAGAGCGAGCGGCGCCTCTACCAGATCGGGCTGGATCGCCAGCACCTGGCGCGCAGTAGCGAAGACGCCGGTGATCTCCAGGCACGAATCCGGGAGCTCGAAGAAGAACTGAACCAGGTCAATCTGACCGCCCATGCTCACATCGTGGCGATCGAGACCCTGCGCGACAGCGTCACCGCGTTTCAGGAGCACGCACTGGACCCGGTAGGTGAGCAGGCCGGGGAATTGTTCGCCCGGCTTACCGATGGCCGCTATCAGATCGTCGAGCTGGATCGGGAGTCAATGATCCCCACTATCTCCGGCAACGGGATCCCGGAGATCGACAAGCAGCAGCTCAGTCGGGGAGCCGGGGACCAGCTCTACCTCGCCATCAGAGCGTCCCTGATCGAGGCGTTGTCCGGAGATCGAACGCTGCCGATGTTACTGGATGATCCATGTGTCAATTTCGATGAGGAACGTCTTGCCAACGCGGCAGAACTCATCACCAGGCTGGCGCAAGACCGGCAGATACTGATCTTCACCAAAGACGAGACCTGGACACGCTGGATCAGCCCGTCACTCCGTCTGGAGCGCAGAACTGACCCGTCTGTCAGCGAAATTGGGTGGAGCGATCAGGAATAGATCCGGACCTGGATATCGGTCGGCCGGAACGCGTTGGCGGCGTTCTGATCCTGCGGGCAGGCGGCAACGCCAACGATCATGTCCATCGTGGCCCGTACCAGCACGTAGTCGCCACGCTCACTGAGTGGCTCCCGCACCTCGAAGCGGCCCCGCTGTCGTAGCCCGACGTTCATGAACCAGTTGACCGGATCGGGGATGTCATCGTAGTTGATCCCGCGCGATTTCAGCACCTGATGCAGGCCGTCCCGACAGTTGGCGTGATTCTCGATCCCGTAGTCGGAGATATACGACTGGGCGTCACAGGCCGGATAGAGAATGTCGTGGCGCCCACAGGTGTCTTCCAGCAGAACCATCATCGGGTTATGCCGGTTGCTGTAGACCACCATCTCATTGATCAGCACCAGTGAGTTGTTGCCAGACCGGGTGTGTGACGTGGAGAGGCACTCTTCAGGATCGTGCTGGTTGAAAGCGACCATCGTCGCAACCTGCTTGCTCTGCACATCCGTAATCTGCAGAAAATCACCTTCCCGAAGCAGGAAGGCCGTCGGGAACTCCGGACGCACCAGCGTCGAGCGCTTGGGAATCCGGCTCTTGAGAATATCGTCGCGGGTCAGCGTTGCCGTCAAAGCTCTCTCCTGTGTCCGGCCACATGCCTGTCCTCAATGACCGCCAGTATCGGTGACACCGGGAAACGGGGCCATGGTCATCATATTCGCCAAAGTCTAACCCAGGCCGGTCCCGCCGTGTGTCAGATTGTTGCGTGATCAGTCCTGAATCCGGCCAAACGCCAGACAGGTATTCTGACCACCCAGTCCGATCGAGTTGGACAGGGCTACATTGACATCCAGTTCGCGACCAGTGTTTGGCACATAGTCGAGATCGCATTCCGGATCCGGGGTGACATAGTTGATGGTTGGATGAACCACCTGATCCCGAATCGTCAGAATCGTTGCCATTGCCTCGACCGCCCCGGCGGCACCCATCAGATGCCCGATCATCGATTTCGATGAACTGATCGCTACCTCGTAGGCACGCTTGCCCAGCGACTTCTTGATCGCCAGGGTTTCGGCCTTGTCACCCAGGGGAGTGCTGGCCGCGTGGGCATTGACGTAATCGACCTGTGCCGGATTGATTCCGCCTTCCTGCAGAGCAAGGTTCATGGCGTAGGCGGCGCCGCGGCCTTCTGGTTCGGGGGCAATCGGATGATAGCCATCGTCGCTGGCACCGTAGCCGAGCACTTCAGCGTAAACCGTCGCCCCGCGATTGCGGGCATTCTCCAGCGTCTCCAGCACCACCATCGCCGCGCCTTCACCGAGCACGAACCCGTGCCGGTTGGCATCGAACGGCATACTCGCCTTCTCGGGCGCATCGTTCATCGTCGATGCCGCTCGCTGAACGGCAAAACTGGCCACGAACAACGGGAAAATACAGTGTTCTGTTCCGCCAGCAACCATCACATCGGCCTGGCCGGACCGGATGAACTGTGCCGCCTCACCAATCGCCTGAGCGCCGGTAGCACAGGCTGTAGAGACGGTCAGGCTCGGGCCAAAAAACCCGAACAGTTGATGAATATGGTAAGCCGGGAGATTGTGCGGGAAGGTGGTCATGAAATGAGGTGAAACCCGCATGAGACCACGTCGCAGGGCGACTTCCTGGGTCTCCAGAATCGTGGCCATACCACCGGCACCAGTGCCCACAACCACTCCGGCCCGATCCGGATCGAGCGACGTTGGATCGAGGCAGGCATCCTTCATCGCCATACCCGCTGAGGCTACGCCGAATTTGGAGAATAGCGCCATACCTCGTTCGGTCTTGCGGTCGACAATGCCACCCATATCGAATTCACGGACTTCGCCGGCGATCTGAACCGTCAGTTCAGAGGGATCGAAGCGTTCGATCTTCGTGATCCCGGAGCGCCCATCACACAATCCCTGCCATGTCTCTTCGGCCGTGTTTCCAAGTGGTGTCACGGCACCAACGCCAGTCACCACAACTCGTCGATTGGCGCCCGGATGCAGCAGATTACCGCAACGGGAACAATATCGGTCTTCTGCGTCTACGGAAGCCTTGCAACGTGAACACAGCATCAGCTCTCTACCTCCAGCGTCCGGGCTGCCCCGCCAGGCGCGGACCGATCCAGCATGTATCTGCTTGCCACTGACATCGAAACCACCCACTCCCCGGCCCCGAGGTCCCCCGGATACTACCAGATCATAGCTGTCAGAATGTCACAAAAACGAAACGGCAGGGCCAAATTGGCCCTGCCGCTCTCATCCCGCTCCGTATTGAGCGAGGCTTTATACCGCCCGGCGACCGGAAACCAGCTGCAGCACCAGTACGATCAGTGCCACGACCAGCAGAATGTGAACCAGTCCACCAATTCCACTAACTAGACCTAGCGCCCAGAGAATGAGCAGTACAACAAGAATCGTCCAGAGCATTTATCTCTCCTGTGTGTTTCGTGCGTTTACGGAGGCAAACTCAGCCTCCAGCGCGTGCTTGTTACAAATCGCTTCAGTCAACTTCTGTGCCACCGGTGCTGCATTACGCAAATATTGCCGGCAGATCGTCTCGGCAAATGCACTTCTGGCACGCGATTCACGCGACCGGATCAGACCGCCCGGCGCCCGGAAATCAGCTGCAGCACCAGAACCACCAGCGCAACAACGAGAAGGATGTGAATCAGGTTACCCACGACCTCGAACGTGAAGCCGAGTAACCAGAGAATGACCAGAATTACCAGAATCGTCCAGAGCATTGCGTTCCCCTTATCTCCTGCATATCGATGAATTCGGCCAGTGAACCATCGTCTTCCTGAGTAACCAGAACAATTCCTGTGCCACCAGAATCCCCAAAGATCGGTCGCAGATTGTGATTATCTGCACGAAAGTTCCCACAGGAACCCGAATCAGTAGCAACCTCGTCGGCACATACTCTGTCCGGTGTCACGGGTATGCTAACGCCAGAAACGGGCCACCATTGACTTCCCGGCAGGAAGCGTGCGAAATATCAGGGGTAACCATCAGAAAGGGAGCCAGCCAGACCATGCACATCAAGACAATTTCCGCCGGCCCGATCGAAACCAACGCGTTCGTCGTCGGAGACGAGGCGTCACACGAGGCGATCATCATCGATGCGCCGCCCGAATCCGCCGATCGTCTCCTCGATGCTGTCCGTGACGACGGGTACAGGGTTCAGCTGATCGTGCTGACCCATGCCCACTTCGACCATGTCATCGACGCTGCACGGATCAAACAGGAGACCGGCGCACCGCTGGCAATCCATGAAGACGCCATGACGCAACTCCGCCAGGTAATCCAGGGCGGACAGGCACCGTACACCGTCGAAGACATTGGACCGGATCAATACCTGAATGAGGGTGACGAGATCGCTGTCGGGACGCTGCGCTTCAGCATCCTGGTGACGCCGGGGCATGCCCCGGGACAGGTCTCCCTGTATGAAGAAACTGAGCAGGTTCTCTTCGGTGGCGATACACTGTTTCCCGGCGGCTACGGGCGTGCCGATCTGCCCGGATCCAGCATGGAAGAGACCCGCCAGTCGATACGGAAGCTGATGGAGCTCCCCGATGGCGTGACGGTTTATCCCGGACACGGTCTCCCGGCACAGATCGGCAATGAGCGATCGTGGATGAAGGATGTCGCCGACGGAAAAGAGCTCTAGACGGCGGCTTTCGCCGTCCCGGCTGAGCTGGCCTCTTCCCGTTCGACGATGTGAGTCACCACACCGAGAACGTAGTGGATCGACACGCGATCGTTCGGGTGCGGGTGTGCATACACGGCGGAGGCCGGTAGCCGCACCTGCAGAATGTTCTCGGAATCATCATCGTGCACGTAATAGATGGTCAGGTAGCGGTCTTCCTGAATTTCAAACGGCACGATACCAACGATCGTGGCATTTACGTTCATGGCGGTCGCCTCGCTTTCCAGGCCCCGACCAGGGTCGAAGCGGAGGGCGAACGGACTATCACTGGTGGACAGTCGGTTCGTTGGTCGCGCACGGTGTGCCTGAGGTGTGGCACCAATACTACCGTTAGCAGCAAACTTCTTGCCAGTAGATTTTTGCCTTGCCAATCAGCCACCGGCACAGGTGAAACACACCCTGCTGGCAGTCGTGAAAGAGCAGGAGTCTGGATTGCATCAGCTCGGGATTGAAGACATTGTCCGCCTTGCCCTGTCCGAAGATATCGGCACCGGCGACATCACCACCATCGCCACCGTGCCGGAATCCGCCACCGCGAGCGGAACCTTTCGCGCCAAAGCGGCCGGCGTTGTCTCCGGTATCGATGTCACAGCACGGGTTTTCGCGCTGGTCGACCCGGAAATCGCGTTCGAACCACTACTCGCCAATGGCGAGAAATTCGAACCGGGCGACGTTCTCGCCACGGTTTCCGGACCGGCTCGCAGCGTCCTGACTGCCGAGCGTGTGAGCCTGAACTTCCTGCAGCGACTCAGCGGCGTGGCGACCGTCACGTCACGCTACGTCGAAGCCGTTCAGGGCACCCGGGCGTCGATCATCGACACCCGGAAAACCACCCCGGGAATGCGTTTGCTGGAGAAAGCGGCCATCCGTCACGGCGGCGGTCATAACCACCGGGTCGGCCTCTCAGACGGTATTCTGATCAAGGACAACCACCTGGCAGCCATCGGGGACGATGCCATTCGCCGGTCGATTGTCTCCGCGCGAGCAGCTGCACCGCATACGCTCAAGGTCGAGGTCGAAGTCACCAGCCTGGAGCAACTTGACGAGGCACTCGACGTCGGTGCCGATATTGTTCTGCTGGACAATATGGACCCGGAAACGATGCGACAGGCAGTTGAGCGGGTCAACGGACGGGCGCTTCTGGAAGCATCCGGCGGTATTACGTTCGAGAGCGTCCGGGCCGTCGCCGAGACTGGGGTCAACCTCATCTCTGTCGGTGCGCTGACGCACTCCGCGCCTTCGATCGATATCAGTTTGCAGTTTCAGATCAACACCGGAGCGAGTTCATGAGCGAGCAACCCCGGAAACCACGCAACACCACCGGGGTCGGTGGTGCCGTCGTTCGAGACAATGAGCTTCTCGTTGTCCGCATGACCTATGGCCCCAGCCAGGGTCGATACATGCTCCCCGGCGGGCTGCTCGATCCCGGCGAAACCGCCGATGTTGCCGTGGCCCGTGAGGTTCGGGAAGAGACCAGCATCGAGGCCGTCCCGCGGGGGATCATCGGCGTTCGCTGCCGCTATACCGAACGTGGCACCGATACCTACCTCATCTGGCAAATGGACTATCTCTCCGGAGAGCCAGAAGGAGATGGGCGAGAGATCGAGCACGCCCGTTTCATGACGCTGGAAGAGATCGAGCAACGGGACGATGTGGTGTATCTCGTCTCGTATGTCGCCGGCAAAGTCTTCAATGGTGGGACCGACGTGCTGGAGTACAAGACCGACTACGAATACCTGATGCCTGGCGCGACACCGGACTCCTGGAAACTGTTCATGTAGCGTCAACGAGGCGCGGTTGCACACCGGGACGTTTCATCGTTGTCCGGACTTCATCAAGCAGTTCCAGTGAATCGCTGATGATTCCGGTTACGCCAAGCCTGCGCACTCGCTCCAGCCGGGCATGGTCGTTGATCGGCCAGGTGATGATCGCTGGAACCCGTGCAAGCAATTTCCGGATCGAGTCCGGGTTCAACAGATCGCTGTGGATTGAAACAGCGTCGCACCCCTCCCCTTCGAGCATGGTCCAGGCGCGCGCAAGCTGTCTCCGGTTTCCAATTGAATAGATGACCGCGACATCTGGTTCATGCCGTAGCTGCTCCAGCATTGGCCATGTCTGGGAACAGACCAGGATTTGCTGATCCGGGCGTACACGACGGCAGATCTCGAGCAGCTTTCCGGGCAGGTCTGGATTCCGCCCTTTCAGATCGAGCATCACCGTCGTTTCGGGATCGAGTTCGCAAAGGAGCGTTTCCAGATCCAGACACGTTGGGGGATACAGCCTGATCCACCAGCGATCCCAGCGGAGTGGGAGAGGTCCGATCGTCTTGGAGTGACGTACTTCCAGGCGACCACTGTGGAGCCAGAGATCCGCTTCGACAATATCGACGCCCGCACCTGTCGCCTGTTGGGCCAATTCGATACTGTTCCCCGCTCGATGAGCGATCGTGACCAGTGGTGTTATTCTGGCAAGTGGATGATCGATAGTCATAGCGTTGCGCCCTTGCCTGTGGATTCGGTGTTCTCAACCTGTTCGAGAACTTCCCTGTTTCGATTCCAGACGTCGAAGCCTCTTGCCCTCAGCAGCGCAACCGAGATCCAGAGACTACCTGCCACGAGCAAGCCCCCGACAACGCCATCCACCAGATAGTGATTGGCTGTCAACACAATCCCGAGGAACATCATCGCCGGCATCACATAACCGAAGAATCTGACCTGTCGATTTCTCGATTCCCGCACGAGCGCGATACCCATCAGCAAGTTCCAGCCGAAATGAAGGCTGGGCATTGCCGCATACGGATTGGTCAATGCAGGTGGCTGAAGCACGCGATAGGAGTTCGACTGTTCGCTCACGGTGTCGACAACGTCCAGATCTGGCATGAGTCTGGGCGGCGCTACCGGGAATGTGGCGAAAATGAACATAGCAATGACGCCAGAGATCAGAAAGGCGTTGCGATAGATGCTGAATGTCACGGGTCGGCGAACGATTAGCCAGACCAACGTGCCTACCACAACGGGCCAGTGACCCCAGATGTAGATCCAGTTCATCAGCCGAACCAGGAAATCCGAACCGAGGATCCAGGCCTGCATGGTTGGCTCGTGAAAGATACCGAGCCGCGTCTGAAACTCCATAATGTGTTCAGCATTGGTGAACGCGGCGTCTTCCCGCCCGACAATAACACCACGGATGGCAAAGTAGATAACCACCGCAGGAGCAATGAGCAGAATTTCACGGCCAAGCCGCACATACCACTCGCCGCCACGGGGCATCAATTGATGGGCAATCAGCAACACCGCGATTGCCAGGAGATAGCCAACCGAGGACCACTCGAACGGATTAAGGTTGATTGGCAAACCCGCCAGTTGCCCACCCATAACTATCGTATCTACCATTACTGGACCTCCGGGAAACGGAAACGGGGTCTTTACGCCCGGCTAATGGTTACCTGAGTAGAGTATCTGCGGAAACAACAACATTTCTATTCACACTTAACAACGGACGTGACAGTTCGATATCAAAACTCGGTGGCCCTCGATCTGGCTGGAGCTACACCGTCGGTGCGGATGATGATCGAAATCGCCTGTCCACGCCTCGTCAGCGCTGGCGTCAGCTACAGATTAATGCTCACATCCTGTGAATCATCGTTGAATTCACGTAGAGTAGAGCCGTCCGTCAGTGGCCATTCGCTCATCCGTCAGTCAGCTGTGCTGGTATCCAATCAGGATTGTTCAGGTGATGTTCCATGTCCGTGGTTTCGGCTGCCCAGGGATCATTGAGTCTGCCCCGGTCGATCTTGACATTGACCGTAGCAATGGGCTTTCTGCTCGTCGCCCGGGGTATGGCCGTACCGTTCTTCATCATCTATTTCGGGCAGGTTCGAGGCTTCGGCGAGGGAACCGCCGGTGCCGGAATCATGATCAACGCTGTGGCCGGCGTGATCTTCACGATTCTCCTGGCCGGATTGATTGACCGCATCGGCACCCGACCGATGCTCATCATCACGATGCTCGGCGTCGGGGTGGCAACGATCCTCTTCCCGTTCGTCAATTCTGTCCCGCTTTTCTTCCTGGTAATGGTTGTCTACGGTGTAGCTGCCCAGCTCTTCTGGCCAGCAGCCGACGGGCTGGCAACCTCGATGATCAACATCTACCAGGCGGCGCGGATGTTCGCCCTGCTGAGAATTGCCAGTGCAGTCGGGGTCGGTCTTGGTGGACTGATTGGTGGATTGCTGATCTCCGGGGGAGGGGCCGCCGAATACCGTCTGATGTACATCGTGAGCGCGGTCGGCTGTGTTGCCGCTGCGCTAATCGTCCTGTTCTTCATCAAGCCAGATCAGAAAGCACCGTCTCAGGACAGCAGCTTCAGTGATTTCGCCGAAGCGTCAGGCTGGCGGGCCGTGCTGCTTGATCGTCGGTTCCTGTTCAGCCAGTTGATCGTCCTGATTATGGTCGCAGGGATGATGCAGCTTCAGGTCGCCATGCCGCCCTATCTCCGTGCCGAGGCAGGCTTCAACGAAAGTCTCATCGGCGCGTTGCTCGCCTTCAAGACCGTTCTCCTTGTGATCTTCCAGATACCAGTGGCCGGAAGAGTTGCCAACTGGCGGAATGGCATCACCCTTTCGCTGGCCGGGATTGCGTTCATGCTGTCGTTTGCCTTCATCGGGTTCTCGCCGTGGCTGTTCGTGCTGCCAATCATCGCCGTCTGCATCTTCGTGATCGGGGAGATGCTCTTCATGCCGACCAGCATGGTCATCGTGGTGGACCTGGCGCCAGAGCGATTGCGCGGTCGCTATCTGGCCGTCAACAGCGTTGCCTGGGGTATTGGCTGGGGGTTGTCCTCGCTCATTGCCGGCATGTTGCTGGGCACCAGCATCCCGTGGATCATCTGGCCAGCTACAATCCTTCTGATGTTCCTCGGAGTCGCTGGTGGCTGGCTCTATGATCGACAGGCTCCTGGTCGCTACGGTGGTATTGCGCCGGCCAGCACGGTCGGTGGCGAAACCTATACCTACCAGCAGAGCCAGGAGAATCCGTCGTTCGATCTCCGGCATCCCACCGAGTTCGAAGGTGAGCCCCGCCCCGAATCATCCGACTAACGGTCGAGGCGGGACCTGACGTCTGGTGCCGGTCTACTTCGCAGCGAGTCGGGCAATAATCCCCGAGAGATCCTCTTCTTCAGCGGCCGGATCATCGCCCGGGATCAGCATCACCAGCAGCTCGTCGATATCGGTATCCAGGATAGCCGACAGGCGCTGCTCCACTGTCTCAACCGAGCCATTGACCACCAGATGATCGAGCAGATCGTCAGTCACTTTGCTATCAGGGCCAACCGGATACCCGGCATCGGCAAACATGTTGGCGTAGAACGGCAACCGGGCATATCGGCTGACCACCGGGTTGGCAACGTCTCGCACGCGCTCCAGGCTTTCCGACATCACCACCGGCACGTGAGCGATCATCCGCGGGGCAGCTCGTCCGGCATCCTGCGCACCAGCTCGCATGGACGGAATCGCCGTCTCGTTGAGATAGGCCACCGGGCAGAGCCAGGAGATGGCGCCGTCTGCCGCTTCTCCTGCCAGGCGAAACGCATTCTGTCGAAGCGCGGAGATGTATAGCGGCATCGGGGCCGGTGTGCCGCCGGAGATTGACACTTTGAAGTAATCCCCGGAGAAATCGGCCTCACCGGTATCGATCAGCAAACGAAGAACCGTTAGATACTCCCGGAGGTGGGCCAGCGGCCGGCCCATTTCGATCCCGAAGGCTCCTTCGATCGTCGGACGATGGCTCGGCCCGATCCCCAACCGGAAGCGATCAGGAAACATCTGATAAATCGCCGCCGCCTGTGAATAGAGTGAAGCCGGGTGGCGGGGATAGGTCGGCACGATCGCCGTGCCCAGCTTGATCGAACGTGTCCGGGCCAGCGCCGCCGGGAAGAACGTCATCGCGTCCGGGCGAACGCCGCCAACGGTCGACCAGACCATCGGCACGCCGCGACTCTCGGCCCGCAGGATTGAATCGACCGCGGTCGCCGCCGAGGTCTTGTCGGGTACATCCAGCCCGATTCGTGGAAACTCCATGTCCATACTAGCGCTGTCCCTTCGCTGATTATGTCTTGAGTTGATGCTGCTTACGGTTTGCGAAGCAGATAGGCCACCGGCACCAGTTTGCCGAGCAACTGATAAACCGCCCAGAGGCGTACCGCTAGCTCGGCCTCATATTGCGCCCGGCCGATATGCTCGACCATCTCGTGCTCGGCCCGTCGCATCCGGGCGATCTGCAGCAGATCGGTGGCAATCGTCATATCGCCGGTCTCGATCCAGGACTCCCGCCATTCGCTGGCGATCACATCCCGGACCTCTATCTCGAAACCCACGTCGGTGGCAACTGATTCCATTGCATCGGTTGACATGCTTTCCGGAACGATCGACAGACCGGCAAAGATCCGCGCCGCTTCATCCGGCTCCAGATGGTCTCCGGCAAACGTCTGGTAGACCAGCATCTGACCGCCAGATTTCAACACCCGATAGCTTTCCCGGAGCCCAGTCGCCAGATCGACATGATTCAGCATGTCCCGGCACCAGATGTGGTCGATGGTGGCATCGTCGTAGGGCAGGTCTTCTATCCGGCCTTCGGCCACGGAGATCTGCTCCTCGAGTGACCAGTTGGTGATCAGTTCGCTGGCAATCGCAATGTTGTAGGGAACGGCATCGATGCCGATCATCCGGCAGCCGAAACGCCGGGCCAGTTCGATCGCGTACTTCGCATCACGACAGCCGATGTCGAGGACCCAGTCACCCGCGCTGGCGCCAGTCTGAGCAAAAAGTTCGTAGAGGGATTCATCATCGCGAGGGTGCAGGGTGGTCTGGATCAATTCCCTGGCGCGGCGGTGACCCGGTCCCCAGAATTCACCGTAGAGCTGCTCGATCCCACCACTCATCGCCACCCGCCAATCAGTTGATCAATCTATCACGTCATACCCGAGATCCTGCGATCTTCCCTGCAGCGCAAGTTCCCGGCCGTGTTCGATCAGCTTATCGCCCGGAATACTTACCTGCTCGTCGACCTCGGCAAAGTAGAAAATCACCTCCCGGATCGGCCTCCCCGTCACCCGGCCGGCGGCATAGGCGTAGACGGCTGCCTGCCCGCGATAGCTGAGCTCGACCCTGGCCTGGATCTGATCGACATCGACCCGATCACTCTTGAAGTCGACCACCACGATCTCGTCGTTCTCATAGAACACCAGATCCATCTGCCCCTGCACCAGACCGCCTTCAACATCGAGCCCATAGCCGAATTCGACTTCCTGCACCAGTTCCACCGACAATCTGGCTCGCTGCATCAGATCACTCTCAAGAATCCGCTCGACCATCTGGCGCACCCGCATCCGGGAGTGATCATCGTACCGGGAGATCCGGGCCTCATCCATAGCACTATCGACAAGCCCGCGGACCGTATCATCAAAGGAGCTATGTAACCGGAGATCGATCTGCTCCATCGCGCCGTGAAGGGCATTACCGATCTGCAATGCAATGTTCCGCTCCACCGGAGAATCGGCCGACGTCTCCTCGGCTCCAGTCTCGACGGTTTCGATCCGCTCCCAGCCTTTCTGACTGCTAGCCGTGACAACCCGACGTGAGGTATTTCCGCGTTCCAGCAGGTCCGCTCTCGTCTCCGCCCAGGTCTCTCGATCTGTCTGCTCCCGGGCAATCAACTCATCCGTCAACGGTTCCCGGACGGCGCCAACACGCTCCAGGGGTGGAAGCCGAAACGAATCGAGCACATGGACCCCGTTGACATCCTTCCCACGACTCGTCTCGTCGAACTCGGGCAGGAATCCAAGGAGACTGGCCAGCAATCCCTTTGCTTTCTCGCGCTGGGCCGCCACCGGCAGAATCAGATAGTCCTCGGCCCGGGTTGCCGCCACATACAGCACCCTGAGTCGCTCTGCGGCGCTGTGCCGATCTTCGAAGGCAGCTGCCTCCTCGAACCCCGGCGTCTCGTACCGATTGTCCTTGCTGCCGATCCGGAGTTCCAATCGGCTTTCCCAGTGCAACGGCACCGTCTGCGCTCCACGCTGCCCCCCCTGATCCGAGTTGAGGTTAACCAGCGCAACGATGGGGAACTCCAGTCCTTTGGCTGCGTGAATCGTCAGCAAACGCACAACGTCATCCGTTGACTCGGCCACGGCGGCATCGGATTCGTCGGAACGGGTTTCCGAACTGGTGATCGTCCAGCGGACGAACGCCCGCAACCCGCCACCACTGGCCGATGAGAACGCCCGGGCCTGATCGACCATCTTCAGCAGGTTTGCCGCAGACTGATCGCCGCCGTTCGGCAGGGTCAGAGCAAACTCCACCAGGCTTGTCTGCTCGATCGTCTGCTCCACGATCTCCGGCAATGACAGATTGATCCGTTGATCATGTAATGCACACAACGTCCGGAGACCATCAGCCACCACCCCGGATTCCTCTTCGGGAACGTGCCGGTAGTCGAAGCCACGCTGTGCCTGCCGCCAATCGAACAGATCCTGATCAGAACACCCGAACGCGCCCGAGCGCAGCGCCGCAACGATCGACATCGTATCGCCGGGGTTGTCGATCGCTCGCAGGCAGGCTCGCAGATCACGGATCTCCTGACGCTGGAAGAACTCCTTGCCGCCCTCATGCCGGAACGGAATTCCCGCCTCGCTGAAGACATCCTCGTAGTGATTCAGTCCGGTCCGCCTGGGGAGCAGGATTGCCACATCACCATAGGTCGCCGGGCGAGTCTCACCGTCAGAGCCATCCCGTACTGGCCATCCCTCTTCCACCGCCAGCTTGATCGTGCCGGCCAGCAGACGGGCTTCCTCATGGCGTACGTCATCGGCCTTCGTTTCCGGCTCCAGACTATTGACGGCCACCACCGGCAGCGCTGGCTGTCCGGTCGACTTCACGAAAGCCTGGAGATCGACATAGGTCGGTTGAATCCGTTCCTCGCGCTCGATGAGCGTGCTGAACACATCATTCACCCAGCTGATGACTTCCGGTACCGATCGGAAGTTCTGCTGGATCAGTTCGACACTGTCTCCCATCACATCGGTCTTGACCTGCTCATAGATTGAGATGTCGGCCCGGCGAAACCGGTAGATCGACTGCTTGGGATCACCAACCAGAAAGAGCTTGCCGGCGGTCGGAGCCAGCGTCGTCCAGTCCTTGCTTTCCTGGCCGTCACTGGCCAGAAACATCACGATCTCCACCTGCAGGGGGTCGGTATCCTGAAATTCGTCGACCATCAGGCAGGTGAATCGCTGCTGGAAATCACGCCGCACATGCAGTTCATCCCGCAGGAGATTTCTGGCCCAGATCAGCAGGTCCTCGAACTCCGCCTGCC
The DNA here is from genome assembly GCA_007695115.1 of Sphaerobacteraceae bacterium. GTDB lineage: Bacteria > Chloroflexota > Chloroflexia > Thermomicrobiales > Thermomicrobiaceae > SLMJ01. The sequence goes on along the minus strand of REEK01000160.1, from coordinate 7,238 downwards.
CGGCAGATCGGCGCCGATTCTCATACTCCTGCGCAAAGGTCTGTGCCAGCGGCATGATCGCGCAGAGCGCACTGGAGCGCAGCTGTTGCTGAATCTGCTTCAGTTCCTCGTTTATCTGCTTGCGAATCGCTTTCTGCTCGGTGTTATAGGCGGGAGGATCCCAGTTGCTCTTGTTGCCGGCCGTTGACGACGTTTCCGACGCCGCCAGAATCACCCGCTCCAGGCGTTCCCGGTCGTCCCCAGCCCGCTCACACCGTGCGGCGAAATCAAGCACCCGGTAGATCTGCAGCAGTCCCTTGTCGCTCCGGTCGATCGCCGAATGAGACAACTCCCTCAAGGTATCCGCCTCATCGAGTAGAAAGGACCGGAACGCAAAGACGTCGGGATCGGCGACCGCTGGCAGCTTGAGCGGCAGCATATGCCGGTGGCCATGCACGAGATCGCAGACCAGACGCAGATCCCCGATACCGAGACCGCGGTTGAGCGCCTTCCGGAAATCTCCGGTGTCCAGATCCTCGCGCTCTCCGCCGAGGTATTCGTTGATCCAGGTCCGGAACTGCTCATCGAAGCTCAGGTCTGCTCGCAGGACATCCAGCACATCGAAGTTCGGATCCAGCTTCGCTTCCACCGGCCGTTCCCGCAGCAGGCTCGAAGCGAAGGCGTGGATCGTCTCGATCCGTGCCCGGTAGATACCTTTCAACGCTTCATCGAATCGTTGCTGCTCCTGCGGATCTTCGGTATTGCGAAGTGCTTTCTCCAGCGCTTCCCGAACGCGGGTGGAGAGCTCAGCCGCTGCCTTCTCCGTGAAAGTGATGATGACCATGCTGTCGATGGTGGCCCGGCCGGTCCGGATGATCTCCACCACACGGGCAACCATGATCGTCGTCTTGCCGGTTCCGGCGCCCGCTTCCACACACATGTTGCGATCGATCTCGGTACGGATGCGATCACGGATCGCCTGATCCATTGGCTCCAACGGGGTCTCGCTGATACTCATTACTGATCCGCCTCAATGACCTGTCGTAGCCAGAATACTGATTGATCGGTGCGCTTTCGTTGAGCTAGCGTCCCCACATTCGCGGGACACAGCTCCTTGAAATCACAGAACCGGCAGTTGTCCGAGTACCCGATCTTCGGCACCTGTGGGAAGATCCCGTGCTCGATTCCCTGGGAAATACCGCTGAGCAGTTCGACCAGTTCTTTCTGGTTCTCCTTGAGCCACTCACCCTGCATCACTACCCGCTGGAACTCGCCACGGCGGGTCGGGAACGAATACTGTGCCGAGCTGGTCTGCCAGTCGATCCCGAGCAGGTCAGACGTCGCCATCAGGTAGATCGGCAGCTGTAGCGATCGCCCACCCCCGAACGTGTTCGGCCGGTAGTAGCCTGCTCTCCCGGTCTTGTAGTCGATCACCCGGAAGGCAGAGCGATCCGGCCGCACATCCACCCGATCGACACGCCCCTGAAAGCTAAGCTCCCCCGCTGGAAATCTGAGGGTGTACGGCTCATCGCGAGAACCTTCCCCACCCTCTCCCTTGCGGCGTGCCCAGCCAAACCGAAGCTCGAACGTCTCCGGTTGCAGATCCGTGTTGTCCAGATCAGCGGCTTCCCGGTCATACCACTCCTCGAGATCCTCGAAGATCGCGATCTGGTCGTACTCCCACAACACGGGATAGCCGACCAGTCCGGTCGATTCCATCCGCTCACAGCACTCCCGGGCAATCTCGTTCAATCGCGGGAGATGTCGTGAACGGAGCGATGCGGAAGGCCGCTCACGCCGTTCGCGCAGATCGGCCAGAAAGCGCTCCAGAATCTCGTGGATCAGCGATCCCCGATGCATGGCATCGATCCGCTCCAGCGCTTCCGGCTCCTCCACCTGCTCCAGCCGCAACACGTAGCGCAGGAAGAAGCGGAATGGACAGGTCGCGAACGTCTCCAACCGGCTCGGGGAGATCGCCCGGCGGCCGCGTCCAGCGGTCCAGCCAATCTGCCGGGCAGATTCCGGGTCGAGATTTCCATCAAACACGGTGAGTTCGCGCGATCGACGTGAACCCTCGGCCAACTTCCCTCGTGGAATCCCCGGCCGATGTGCTCCAACGACTTCCACCCCGAGCGCGGGATCACGCTCCAGCAGAATCCGGTCGTACTCGTGGGCATCGAGCGGAATCGTATTCTCGGGTGGCCGGAAACTCCCGGCCGGTACTCGGGTGAACAACGCTGGATCCAGCGAATCGATCTCGCCAGCATCGACATTCCGACCGGCCAGTGCCGATGCCGCCGCCCGGAAGAAATGCGACGGCAGATAACTGCGCGTCGAACCGGCCTCACTCCGTGGAAAGCTGATCTGCAGGCGCTCCCGGGCGGAGCTAACCGCCATCGCAAACGTCATCGATTCCTCTTCAGCACGCCGGGACCGCAACGGCAGGTGCCAGTTCCCCAGCTGGTTCAGATTGCTCCGCTCACGATCGAGCAGCAGCGGATCCTGCCTCGGTGGCGGTGGAAACTGCCGCTCGGCGGCTCCGAGCATGATCACCGCATCGAACCGGACATGCCGCAACGAGCCGATATCGAAGACATTGACCCCGGATCGCCCGAACTGGCCACGAGGCAATCCGTTCTCGTCGTCCCCACTGTCTCCCATACTGTTCTTTCGGAGCAGCCAGTGACGAACCGTCTCCCGGAATCGCTCGAAGCTGACCCGCGGTTCGATCTCTTCCAGCGATTCGAGCGTCTTGAGCTCTTCCAGATGAACGCCCACCCCGTCGATGTAGGACGTTGCCAGTGAACGGAGCGCGTCCAGGTGACGAGTCCAGGTCGCCTCTTCCGGCATCTTCTCCAGCATCCCGGCAAAATCGGTAATGAATTGCCGCAAGCGTTCGATCTCTTCCAGCTCCTGCTTCAGCGGATCATCCTCACTCAGCTCAGCATCGGGATCCTGAAACTCCTGCTTGCTGGTCTTCAGCAGATCGAGCCGATGGGTCCACTGATCCAGCCCCTGAACGATCCCCGCCTCACGCGTGATCTGATCCCAGACCGCTGGCTGGATCGGCCGCTGTTCGTCGTCGTATTTCTGGCGGGTTTCGTCTGGCAGGATCGTCTCGGTGATGAACTCCATGACCGTCGACCTCGGCAGGTCAGCATCGATCAGGCTCAGGATCGCCGACAGCCTCTGCCCGACTGGCTCGGTTATCAGCGGCCGTCCGGAGTGGAGGTAGGTCACGATACCGGCACGCTGGAAAATCTGATCGATCAGGGTGCGATATGGCTCGTTGTGCCGGTAGACGACGGCCATCTGATGAAAAGGAATCCCCTCGGCAACCCACATCAGGCAGGTCCGGGCGGCCTCACGCACCTCACGCGGTGCATCTGGCGCCGAAAGCAATCTGACCCGTGTATTCTCCGGTGCGGCAGCTTCTGGCTCGGTAAACAGCGTGCGCTGCAGATGGTTCAGTGCCGAGCCGGGATCTCCATCGGACGCCACATGCTCGATCTCGGCATCGAAGTCGTTCAGCCACTCCCGGAACGTTGCATGGGCCTCATCGACATCGGTCCCGGTCTCTGGCAACAGAACCCGTAGCTCGATTCCGGCCCGCATCAGGTGCTCGAAGAGACGCAGCTGAATGCCGGTCGGGTTCCAGATCCCATAGATGAAGACTGGCGACGTTGTGCGCTGCCTGATCATCTCCAGGTCCACCTGATCGATCGCCGCTACGATGTCGTCCGGGGTGAAGAACGACGTCCGCCGCTCCTCGAAACGACGATACAGGCTGGCGATGTCGGCCAGCTTCGATGTCTCGCTCGGTCCCGACTGATCGATCACCCCCGCCAGGCTGGAGGGATCGATCCCGCTGGTGTGGAACTCACGAATCAACCCCCGCAACGTCTCGGCAAAACCGTTGGAGTAGGCAACCGGCGAGAAGTAATCCCCGGCACCACTCTCGGCCACAGATCTGGCCAGAATCCGGTCACCGTACTGCGGCATCGGGCGTCTGGTCCGAGCCAGCATCGGGCGCGTGAACTGATCGGCAAAACGTCCCGGGGTAACGATCTTCAGATTGATGTGGCCGGAAGCCGAAAACGCCAGGCGCTGCCGCAGGTAGTCACGCAGCATGGTGTTTTCGATCAGAATCGTCACCGGAACGAGGGGCTGTCTCGCGCGAATCTCGGCAATTCCGGTTTCGAGTTCACGCTCCAGTGCGGTGATATCGCCCAGCAGAACGCGAGGTGGGGTGTGTCCTGGCATCATTCCAGCCCGATCTTCGATGTGGTTGACGTTCGAATCATCCTAGAGGCAGTGCGTCGAGGCGTCAAAGTGGGAAGTAGGACTCACGAGTGCTCATTCACTGCCTGTTCAGCCCAGACAACAACTCGCTGAGCCAGTTCCAGCACCTCAAGATATTCAGCTCTTGTAACCGGCTCAATGACGCCAGGATATCGTGTGGCCACGGCATATCTCGTCAACACGGCAGCATCTTCCAGATCAGCCGGAACTGGTCCAAAGTGGCGCTCGAGAACGGAAATCAGGTAAGCGACATCGTGTGTATAGGGGAATTCAAGGCCGTATCCCAGAATCACTCCTTTGAGCGCCTTCTCCGCTGCCTGTTGCGCCTGGAAACACAGATCCTCGAGGTAAATGTCAGGATGTTCATTGCGCGCCTGAGCCAGATTGCTTCTGGCGCGCTGAAGCCACTCCCGAGGATCATCCGCTGAGAATCGATCACGCGGCATACACTTCCCGGCCACTCCGGATTGCTGACGAAAACACCAATGCAGGTGAATCACCAAACTGCTGCAGATCCTCAGGACGCGCCACGATGACATCGACGGGGTATCCACACCCGCGTATGTTGCGATAGATAGCATCCGTGGCTTTGCCCCGATGAACGTTCGATTTGATCACGAGCAAATCGATATCGCTGTTTCGGGTCATCTCTCCGCGGGAAGCCGATCCAAACAGAATAACGCGTTCAGGCTCTATTGCCTCGACGATGCGATCAATAATCTCCTGGAGCAAATTGTCATCGGGGAATGTCATCATCTACCCCCTGAACATACGAATCGATAATCTCTGGGCGCAGTCACAGGTATCTGACCTCCTGAATGATGCGGTCCCCAATTCCAGGTTTGAGCGCCTTCTTTTCCACCAGATCAACCTCGGTGCCGAGAATGTCAGCAAGCTCGCTCTTCAGGCGAACAAAATCGAACAGTGACACAGGACGATCATCGAACGACACCAGAATGTCGATGTCATTCACCTCACTAGCCGGCTTATGGAGCAATGATCCAAACACGCCAAGCTCGGTCACCCCGTATCGCTCACGCAACCCTGGCAGGTGACGACGAAGCCGGATCACCGTCTCATGGAAGTCTGGCCTGATCGCTGGCATCTGATCGGAACTGGACATGAGCTCTATCCTCTGGAAAGTGTGAATCAGGATCAGGCTCATTCTATCGCTCTTGCCCTGGTTGTCGCATCACGCGCCGCTTGTACGAGTTCACAGTCGGCGGCAAACAATTTGCTAAACCAGCATACCAGTGCGATGCACTCTTCACGAAAACCCGCTTGATATGCATAGGATTCACTTTATGCGTGATGAACTCTTAGTTGATGCTTTGAGTGGTCCTGTCCTGCTTGCCCAGGCAAATGGCGATAACGGGCCGACGTTCGAACTGGCGACGATCGATTACGTTATCGTCGCCCTCTACATCGTCGGAATCCTCTTTCTCGGATTCTGGGTCGGTCGCGGCAAGAAGAGCGCCGAAGATTTCCTGCTCGGTGGTCGCATCGCAATCTGGCCGCTTATCGGTTTCGGGCTGATGGCCGCCAACATGTCCGGCACGTCCTACATCGGCATCGCCGGTGCCGGATATGAAGAAGGCATCGCTGTCTGGAACTACGAGTGGATGGCTACGCTCGTCCTCCTCTTTTTCGCGCTATTCGTTCTCCCCTTCTATCTCAGATCAAAAGTCAACACGATGCCAGAGTTCCTGGAAAAGAGATATGATCGGCGATCTCGCTATGTCTTCTCCGGGTTCTCTGTGTTCACGGCAATGTTCATCGACAGCGCCGGAGCGCTCTTCGCCGGAGCCATCACGCTGCAACTCCTCTTTCCAGACATGCCCCTCTCGGCGCTGATCACCATCCTGGCGCTTCTGGCCGGTGCCTACGTGATTCTCGGTGGACTGAGAGCAGTCATGATTACCGATACCGTGCAGGGCGTTCTGCTGCTCATTGCCGGGTTGATCATCTTCGTGACCCTGTTCATCGAGCTCGGATCCTGGGATGCCGTTCGCAATGCCGCACCGGAAGACGGGTTTACGGTCGCGCCATCTTCGGACGATGAATTCCTGCCCTGGCCCGGTATCTTCACCGGGGTCTTATGGCTCGGGTTCTACTACTGGATAACCAACCATGTCGTGGTCCAGAAAGTGCTCGCCGCCAGAGACATCAACCACGGCCGCTGGGGTGCGCTGTTTGCCGGTGCGCTGCAACTTCCGTTGCTCTTCCTGCTGGTGCTGCCCGGCGTGATGGGGCGGGAGATCTATCCCGATCTCGCCGAGGCCGATCAGATCTGGCAGGCGCTGGTCTTCGACTTCATGCCGATCGGGCTCCGGGGGTTGATCTTCGCCGCACTGGTGGCTGCGCTCATGTCGACGCTCGACTCGGTACTCAACGGCGCGTCATCCCTTGTCGTCAACGATTTCATCAAGACACGCAAGCGACAATTCACCGATCGCGCCCTGTTGCTGATGAGCCGGGGAATGATCGGCGTATTCATGATCATCGCCGCGCTCTGGGCGCCGGTATTGACCGAGTTCGACACGATCGTCGAATACTTCCAGGCGTTCCTGGGGCACATTACGATGCCGGTGGTGGTGATCTTCCTTGGTGGTCTTTTCTGGGCCAGAGGAACTCGCCAGGCGGCATTCGTCACCTTGTTGATCGGCTTCCCGGTTGGCCTGGTCGCCTTCCTGACCGGACAACTCTTCGAGCTCTACACGCTGCAGTTCCTCTATGCCACCGGCCTCATGCTCTTGCTGAGTGCGACGATCTATATCGGGGTCAGCCTGATGACTCCGGCGCCAGCGACCGAGGATGTTGGCGAGCTCATGTGGTCTCGTGAGCACTGGCACCAGGAGACTGAAGAGCTCAACGATCTACCGCTGTGGCAGAACCCGCGGATTCTGGCGATCGTAATTGCGATTGTTACCGTGGCAATGGTGGTGTTCTTTATCTAG
>REEK01000094.1 GCA_007695115.1 Sphaerobacteraceae bacterium | reverse complement strand
GATTCTTCGATCTCTTCTTCCTCATCGTCGCCTTCGTCGGCAACCACTGGCTCGTCGTCAGTTTCCTCAGCCTCCGCGGCAACGCTGTCGTCGCCATCTGGCAGGGTATCTTCATCACCACAGGCAGCCAGGAGTGCCATCGATGCGGCACCAGCGGCCATACCGGTGACGAGCGTGCGGCGGTTCATCCGCTTGTCGAGCATAACCCGTGTCCTCTCCTCGATCATTCAGACCAGGCGTCAGGCCACCCGGCGTGACGCATCTCGCAGTTACGGCCTCCAGTGGCCACTAACCCTTGGTTGCACCCGCGGTAATTCCTTCGACGATGTAGCGTTGCGCCAGAAGGAAGATCACGAGCATCGGTGCGACAACGAAGATCGTTCCCGCCATCACCACACCCCACTGGGTGTTGCCTTCGACGTCGAACAGGTAGGCGATACCGATCGGCAGCGTTCGCATATCGAGCGTGTTGGTAATCACCAGCGTCCAGAGGAACTCGTTCCACTTCCAGACAATCGAGAGCAGCCCGAACGTCACCAGCACCGGTTTCGACATCGGGATCACCACCGACCAGAGCAGGCGCAGGTGGCTGCAGCCGTCGACCTTGGCGGCATCCAGCACATCTTTCGGCAATCCCATGAAGTACTGGCGCAGCAGGAAAGTCCCAAAGGCGACCGACGCGCCCGGGAGAATGATCCCCTGATAGGTGTTGACCCAGTCGAGGTTCGCCATCGTCAGAAAGTTCGGCAGAATCGTCACCTGGCTCGGAATCATCAGCGCGGCAAGAATCAGGATGAAGACGAGCCGCTTGTAGGGAAATCGCAGGAATGCCAGCGCATAGGCGGTGAGCGTGGCATTCACCAGCTCGATCGACATGCCGATAAAGGTGGTGATGATGCTGTTGAGATAGAAGCGCTCGAACGGTGCCCGGTTCCAGGCATCGGAGAAGTTGCTCCACTGCGGATGGTTGGGGATCCAGACGGGCGGAAAGGTGTAGATCTCACCCAGGGTCTTCAGTGATCCGGTCAGCATCCAGAACAGCGGGATGCCCATCATGATCACGATGAAGGCCATCGCCAGATACCCGACCACCTGCCAGCTCATCGCACGTGCGTTGAACGGACGGCGTCTATCCATAGTGAACCTTCCGTTCGCTGTAGTGGAGCTGCAGGATGGTGATCACGAACATGATCACGAACAGCACCAGAGCGGCAGCCGCAGCCCGGCCGGCATTGAAGACCACGAATCCCTGTTCGTAGACGTAGTAGATGAGCGTCATCGTTGATTCCACCGGGCCACCGGACGTCATCACGTGGATGATGTCGAAGGCCTGGAAGGAGCTGAGTAGCGACGTGACGAAGAGAAAGAATGTGATCGGGGAGAGCATCGGCAGGGTGACCGACCAGAAGGTCCGGAGTGGACCGGCACCGTCGATCTTCGCCGCTTCGTAGAGCTCTTTCGGAATCGCCTGAAGGCCGGCAAGGTAGATCACCAGGGTGATCCCGAGGTTCTTCCAGACGTAGACGATGATGATCGCGACCATCGCCCAGCTCGGGTCGTTCAGCCAGCGTGGCGAGGTGATCCCACTCAGGGCCAGCATCTGAGCGATGATCCCGAATCGCGGATCGAACATGTAGATCCAGACGATCGCGATCGCCGCCCCGCTGAGCAGCGTTGGCGCAAAGACAACCGCCCGGACGCCATCGCGGCCCCGAAGCGGCTGGTTCAGCAGCAAAGCGAAGAGCAGTCCCAGAATGAGCGTTCCACCAACCGCGCCAGCAGTGAAGTAGAAGGTATTGAGCAGAACGTTGTGGAAGCTTCCCTGGGTCAGGAGGTACTCGAAATTCGCCGTTCCGACCGACTGCCGGGTGGGCGAGATCATGTCCCAGCGAACGGTGCTGAGATACATGTTGTAGATCATCGGCCAGAAGGTAAAGACCGAGAACAGCATCATGTTGGGAGCGATGAAGAGCAGAAAGAGGATGACTTCTGAACGGCCGGCACGCTGGCGCCATCCACTGATTCGCTCCCGGAAACCGAGATCGACCCCTGTCCTGCCAGCTCCTGGATCGAGTGCTTGCTGCGCGTCCGACATACGAGTCCTCCTCACTGGAGTGACTCTACGGACTATGGGCTCGCCAATATTGCCAGTTCATTGCGAAGCGTTAAAGAAAACCTCAATGAAGGAATTGTTGGTACAGGTATGCGTAGTTGGAGTGCAGAGATATCAGCGCAGCGGGGGCTTAACAAAATGCGGACCCGGGTGTGGGCCGGGTCCGCGGGTGGTGTGGGTGGATACCTTATGGGAGTAAGGATCTTGTCTGTTTCGAATTCCGCCGGACGCGCCAGTCAGTCCGGCAGACGGGCTTGCTGCTCAGCGATCTAGTAGACCGAGAGTCGGCTCAGCGAAGAGCGGATCTGCTCGAAATCGCGGCGGGCTTCCTGTGCGTTCGGGCCGCCTTCCTGGCGGTCCTGCAGCAGTGAGCCGTAGTACGACTGGAAGAGACTGTCTCCGCCAAACTGCGTGCTGGTGTTGCTGAACATGTTCCTGAAGCGATTCATCTTTGCCATTGTCTTGTTTCCTCTCGACTCCGGTGCGCTTACGCGCAGTTAGTCATCATTACGTACAAACTATATCGCGATATCGTGATACCGTCAAGTCCGAAAACTCGCCGGAATTACATTCGGATGTTCAACCGGTACATGGCGACATCGATGTCCCGCTTTGCCTCGCCACGGGCGTAGTTGCGTGCGGCCATCGAGCCGTAGTAATTGCCGAATCGATCGTTATCTACCCGGTAGTGGGCGTTCCAGGCCATCATGCTCTGTAGTCGTCGAAACATCGTCGTTTCCCTTCGGCTTCGCGTGACCAGGTCGCGCTGCGGGTTCGGCCCGCCGTTCGTTTACTGTTAGAAGGCTATCACCATATCACGATATGTGCAAGTGAGGATTTTGTTAAGCTGCGCCTGTCAGATCCGTCGGTTTCGTCTATGATGACCAGACCACAGCATGTGGCCGAATCCGGGCAGACCGTTTCGAGCTGAGAAGGAGACCCAGCCTCTATGGATAAGGCGATTATTTCTGTCGCGACAACTGGCGGCATTACCACCCGTGAGCAGACGCCAAACGTGCCGATCACCGAGGAGGAGATTGCTGAGCAGGCGATCGCCAGCTGGAAGGCCGGGGCCTCGATTCTCCACGTCCACGTCCGGGATGAGGATCAGCTCGCCACCTGTGATCCGGAACGCTACGCCCGGGTTCAGGAGCTTGTTCGGGCAGAACCGGGCTGCGACATGATCATCAACATGTCTACCGGCGGCCGGGTTGGCAGGCTGACCGAAGACGAGCGCATTGCCCCTGTCCGGGTTCGTCCGGAGATCGCATCCTATGACTGTGGATCGGTCAATTTCGGCGATGGCGTCTTCGTCAACTCCCCGCAGTTTCTGGACAAGCTCGCCCGGGAGATGCAGGAGTACGGCGTCAAGCCAGAGATCGAGTGCTTCGATACCGGGATGATCGAGAACGCGAAACGGATAATTGACCAAGGGCTGATCGAGCCGCCGTTCTGGTTCCAGTTCGTGCTCGGCATCCGGGGTGGTGCACCGGCGACGGTGGATCATCTGAATCTGATGGTCAATTCCCTGCCGGAACAATCCCGCTGGTCAGTCTGCGCAATCGGCCGTCACCAGCTCCCCATGAACGCAATCGCTCTGGCGATGGGTGGCCATCCCCGGACCGGTATCGAAGACAACATCTACTACTCATACCGGGTGCTGGCGGAGAGCAACCAGCAACTGGTCGCCCGCGTTGCCCGTCTCTGCAACGAGCTGGAACGCCCGGTAGCCACGCCAGCCGAGACCCGCGAGATGCTCGGCTTGCCGGCATTCCAGCCGGAGGCCTGATCGTGCGGATTATCGCGGCAGAACTCTCCCATGAGACCAACCGATTCAGTGCAGTGCCGACCGATCTGGCCGCGTTCGAGCGCTCTGGTGTCCATCGCGGGAAGGCAATGTTCCCGGCGCTGCAGAATACCGCAACCCCGATCGCCGGGTTTCTGGACGCGGCCAACGAGTATGACTTCGACCTGATCCCGACACTTGCGGTCTGGGCGACGCCCTCTGGCATGGTCACGAAAGAGGCGCTGGAGACGCTGCTGATCGAGCTCCTGCGCGGGATTGCCAGCGCCGGGAAGGTCGATGGCATCCTGCTCGGCCTGCACGGGGCAATGGTGGCGGAGCATCAGCCAGATGCCGACGGGTATATCCTGCGCTCGATCCGGGAACAGGTGGGCAAGCGCGTTCCGATCGTCGCTACACTCGATCTCCATGCCAACATCAGCCAGGAGATGGTGGACCATGCCGACTTGCTGATCGGCTTCGATACCTACCCCCACATCGATCAGCGGGAGCGTGCTCGTGAGGCGGGATCGGCAATCATCCGGATTATCAACGGAGAGATCACGCCATCGGCATCACTGGTGAAACCACCGATGATGCCGACTTCGCAGAATATGGCGACAACAGGTGGCCCGATGGCCGCGATTCTGGAGCGCGCCTTCCGGATCGAAGAGGTGCCGGAAGTGCTCAACGTCACGGTGGCTGGCGGGTTTCCCCCGGCTGACGTCCCGGAGTGCGGCTTCAGCGTCATCGTGACCACTGATAATGATCCAGCGCTCGCCGAAACCCTGTCCTGGGACCTGGCGAACTTCGCCTGGAAGCAGCGGGATGACTTCCTCGGTGGCGTCTCGACATGGGACGAGGCGGCCGCAGCCCTGCGCAGTATCGAGACCGGCCCACTGGTGCTGGTCGACATCGGGGATAACCCGTGGACTGGTGGCCCGGGCGACAGTGTGGAACTGCTCCGTTTCCTGCTCAAACAGCAGGTCCGGTCAGCCGCGGTCGCTCTGGTGAAAGACCCGGAATCGGTCGAGGTCTGCCGGCAGGCAGGTGTCGGGTCACCGGTAGAGCTGACACTCGGCGGGAAGATCGATGAACTGCACGGCCGCTCGCTCGAGGCTAGTGGTTATGTGCAGACGCTCTCCGATGGCAAGTATGTAAATCGGGGACCGATGCACGCGGGCGTACAGGTGGATCTCGGGCCGTCGGCGGTTGTCCGGATCGATGGTGTCCAGGTGCTGATTTCCGAGCGCGCTGAGACCCCGATCGATCTCAACATCTTCCGTCGTCACGGAATCGAACCGACAGAGATGCGGATTCTCGGAATTAAAGGAAAAGGCCACTTCCGGGCGTCATATGAGCCGATTGCCGAACGGGTCATGCTCGTTGAAGGGCCAGGCATCACCGGTGCCGATCTCTCCCGACTCACGTTCTCCCACGTTCGTCGTCCGATTTGGCCGCTCGATCCGGATGCCACATTCGAGCGTGAGATCGGTTGATCGCCAGCAGCGACGGACGACGTGTCAGGTGGTATAGAATGGTGACTCCCGGTTGCCAGAGAGCCGGGGTCGCATAATCGTGCGATTTGTTCGTCTCAGACTGGGGCTTTGCGGAGAATCTATGGCACCGCCGTCAAACGACCACGATTCCACACCCAATCAGACGGTGAACGACAGGCACGATGAGTCGTCGCTCCGTTCATTGCTCGAACTGGTTGAGCGATCACTGGATGGTCCCCACGCGCTTCTGGTGCTTTCAAACGCTGATGAATCAGCACGGATCGTCGACAACCAGACCCTCAACCTGACCGATGTCTGCCGTGAGCGATTGATCGCGGCAATTGAGGGGTCGGATATCTCCACCGCCACCGAATTCGATCTCTCTACGGTTGTGACAGACACGCTTATCTTCGAGGGAGAGCAGCCGAACATTCGCTGGATGGCAGCCGCACTGGAAGATGGTGGAGCGCTGGTCGCCTGTGCTGAAGATCCGTGGGAACCGGGCGATCGCGAACACGCAACACTCCTCGGGTTTGCCCGACTGATTGGCCAGTACAATGCCTCAACCACCGCATCTTCGATCTCGGATCATGCCCGGCTCAGGGATCTGATAGCCGAGTCTGCGCGGGACGGCGTTATCGGTATCGATACAGACGGCCGTTGCCGCTACATCAATCAGGCTGGCGCAGACTTGATTGGCAGTGATCCCGATGATGTCATCAGTATGCCGGTCTCCAGTCTCTTCCACTTACCTGAATCCGCAGAGCAGAACGATCTGCTGGCTGCGGCTGAGCGCGAAGCGACCGAATTTCATGAAGTGCAACTGAATCGTCCAGATGGTCTGTCGTTTCCGGTCGAGCTGACGGTGGTGCCGAATGTCGAAGCCTCGGGCGAGGTGAATGGCGCGGTGGTCCGGTTTGCTGACCTCCGGGATCAGAAAGCCGCCGTGGTTGCCGTTGAGCAGAGCGAGGCGCGCCACCAGGCATTCCTGGAAATGACGCTCGACTCGATCATCACCATTAGCCAGCAGGGGCGGATTCTCGAGTTCAACCTTGCCGCTGAGGAGACGTTTCGATGCTTTGCCAGTGAAGTCATTGGCAGAGACATTACCGAGACCCTGATTCACGAGCACTGGCACGAGTGGTGGACCGCATCGTTTCAGTCATTCTCCCGGGATGGCGGTGGGCCGCTGAATGGACGTCGGGTACAGATTACGGCTGTACGACGGGACGGCTCCGATTTTCCGGCAGAGTTCACCCTCACCCGTATCCCGATGCGTGATAGCTGGGTCTACACGCTCTACATTCACGACCTGACCGAGGAGAAGTGGAACGATCGTCGCCGGAGCACCCGCTATGCGGTGACGCATATCCTGGCAGAGACTGAATCCCCACGGTCTGCACTGCCCGATGTACTGGCAGCAGTCTGTGAAGGCCTGGAGTGGGACTGGGCTGCCTGCTGGGTCCGCCAACCGGGCTCCAACGAGATGAAACTCGATCTGACCTGGAATGTGGGTCAGGATTCAGTACATCCGCTGGAAGCTGCCAGCGAGGAGAACGGGTTCGGCCCCGGCTATGGCTTTCTGGGACAGATCTGGACCCGGCAGACCGCTGACTGGATCGAAGACATGGCCGAGCCGAACCCGTACCGTCGGAGCGAGAGCGCGCTCGAATCCGGATTCAGAAGCGTGGCGGCGATGCCGATCATCGGACGCAACGAGATCATCGGTATTATCGAATTCCAAAGCCGGCAGCGGCGTGAACGTGATCCAGAAATGCTGCGAATGTTCGATTCGCTCGGCAGCCAGATCGGGCAGTTCATCGAGCGTAAACAGGTCGAGGAAGAGCGGGTACAGATTCTTGCCCGCGAACAGTCGGCCCGTGCCGAAGCCGAAGCCGCCGAACGCCGGCTCGCCTTTCTGGCTGAGGCGAGCGCCCAACTCTCGGCCAGCCTCGATTTCGGGGTAACGCTCTCTAACGTTGCCCGGCTCGCCGTTCCCCGCCTGGCCGATTACTGCGCCATTGATATGCTGCAAGACGATAACCAGATCCAGTCGCTGGAGTTGGCTGATGTCAACCCGGAGAAAGAAGAGATCGGCCGGCAGATGCACGAAGACCATCCGGTTGACCCGGAGAGCAATCATCCGGTTGCTCAGGTCTTGCGGAGCGGTCGGCCGATCCTCTTCTCCGATGTGGACGACGACGTGCTTCAGCTCTTCGCCGAAAATGACGAGGCCTATCTCGCCGCCCTCAGAGACATCGGGATCGATTCGGCCATGTATGTGCCGCTGGTCGCCCGGGGCCGGACGATCGGGGTGATCAGCTTCGTGGCGTCGGAATCCGGTGAGCGCTATGGCCCGTCTGATCTGGCGCTGGCTCAGGAGCTGACCCGGCGTGCCGCAATGGCGATCGACAATGCCCGACTCTACCGGGAAGCGCAGGATGCGGTACGAATCCGGGAGGAGTTCCTCTCCATTGCCTCGCACGAGCTCAAGACCCCGCTGACCACCGTCAAGGGGTATGGGCAGATTCTCAGCCGACTCCTGCGCCGGCCAACCACGGATCCAGATCGATTGATCCGGCTGGCTGATCAGCTGCAGGAGCAACTCTCCCGTTTCGAGACATTGATTGCCGACTTGCTGGATGTCTCCAGAATTCAGCAACGGGGACTGGAGCTTCGGCCAGAGCCGACCGATCTGGTGGAGCTGGTCCGGATGGTGGTGAGCCGGTTCGAGTATCCGGCCGAGCCAGACCCACGGCATCACTTTGTGATCAGCGGTCCGGAGGAGATGAATGGCGTCTGGGATCCAGACCGGCTGGATCAGGTGCTGACCAATCTCATCTCCAACGCGGTCAAATACTCCCCGGATGGTGGAGCCATCGGGATCACCATCTCGGAAGCAGAGAATGATCAGGTGGAATTCGCCGTCATCGATCAGGGTATCGGGATTCCGGAAGAGGAACAGAGCCAGCTGTTCCGCCCGTTTGCCAGAAGTGAGACGGTTCAGCGGGCAATCAGCGGCGTAGGTCTGGGACTCTATATTTCCCAGCAGATCGTTACCCGGCATGGCGGCATCATCTGGCTCGAGAGCGAACCCGGTATCGGCTCCCGCTTTGCTATCCTGCTTCCGCGAGAATACACGGCAATTTCCGAGGAGATCATCGCGCAGAACGAGTCAGAAACGGACCGCTGAAGGGACAACAGGCGGGACCCGGCAGAACCAGAGCACGTGACCGAGGGAAGGTAGCCAGTATGACCACCTTCTGCCACACAATCGACTACGCCCCCGTGTTTCCCGCGCAATTTTCGTTTGAAACATCCGATCCAGAGTCGTTGCCGCACGCGCCACTCATCACTCGGGCCAGATTCGGGCCTGGCTTCTCGCTCCCGCCGCATTACCATCCAGCACAGACGGAGACGTATGATGTGAACGCGGGGGTTCTCGAAATGTCAGTTGCTGGCCGCCGTTACGAGGTCGGCCCAGGTGACAAATGTGAGATACCACCCGGAGTGGTCCATGATCTGAACGTGCGCGGGCAGGAGCCTGTTGAGGTGATGAATTCTCTGGATCCCGGATTACGCGGCCAGGAGTTCCTTTCCGCGACAGCCAGATTGATCGATGAAGGGAAGATAACAAGCCTCACAGGTGTCCGGAGCGGGATATATGTGGCGCTGATCTTCAAGGAGTATCGGGACATTTCAGTGTCGGCACGCCCCCCGGACTTTGTCATCCGGCTGCTGGCCCGGCTCGGAGGGGTGCTTGGATACCGAATCAGATTGGCAGCAATAAGGAATGAGCGAGTTTCGTGACTGAAGAGGATTACAACACCCCTGACTTTCCGGTAGAGAGCGATGTCGAGGATTTTGCTCGATTTCCGGATATCGTCAAGATCGGAACCACTGCGCCGGAGACCGTGTTGACTGACCTGGACACAGGAGAACCAGTTCATCTGCGGGACCTGACCAGACAGGGCATAACGATTCTCGAGTTCGGCTCACTGACCTGACCATACTGCACGCTGGCGTGCCCAGCACTCGATGATATGGTCGAAGACTATGCCGATCGGGGGGTGCAATCCGTCTTCATCTATACCCGTGAGGCTCATCCCGGGGAGCACTATCCTGCCCACACGAGCTTCGAGCAGAAGCTCCAGCATGCCCGGGATTTTCAGAAGATCGTCGGAGTCAGCCGAAAGATCCTGGTTGATGATCTGGAGGGCTCAACGCACCGGGCGTTCGGAACACTGCCGAACATGACCTACATCCTCAACACCGCCCATACGGTGCTGTTCCGGGCCAACTGGACAGACCCGCCGACGATCCGGTTTGCGCTCGATTATCACTTCACGGCGATCGATCGACGCCGGAGTGGCCTGCGTCAGAATCCGTTCTACGCCGAGCTCTACGGCTTCCGGTGGGTGGATGATGATGCGTTCACGGCGGGTCTGAACCTTGCCGGGCAGAAGGCGATCGATGATTTCCAGCGTGCCAGGGAGATGTGGTCACGAGGCGAGCATCTGGGAACGATCAGGAACAAACTGTTGTCCTGATCGTTCCGGATGCGGCTCGTACGGTATACGTGGGAAATAGCCTGATTGATCAGGCGGGGCCGTTGAGCTTTCCAGCGAAGACTGCCAGTGCTTCGACCTGCTGGCGAAGGCGATCCTTCGTATCCTGATCGGTCAGGTTGACCTCATCATCGAAGAGGCTCCCCGCGTTGCGGACCATCACACCCGGTTTCGGCATGACGACAGCCCCGCATCCCATCAGCACCGGTAGCAGCGCGGCCTGTGCCCGGGCGGTTCCCGACGGTCCACCAGAGGCGCCAACCATCGCGGTCGGCTTGCCCATCAGCGGTGTGCTGGAGACCGGCCGGGACGCCCAGTCGATTGCATTCTTCAGCACGCCGGTAAATGAGCCGTTGTATTCCGGGCAGGCGATCAGCAGGGCATCTGCCTCCGCAATCGCCGATTTGAATGCCTCAACGGATGCCGGTGTAGCTACGTTCTCCACATCATTGTTGTAGAGCTCGATATCGGCTACGTCGTAGAGTTCGATCTCCACACCCTCGGGCGCCACCTCGCTGGCAGCCTTCAAGAGTCCACGATTGAACGATTTCTTGCGAATACTGCCCGAGACTCCCAGTATCTTCATCAATACACCGTTCCCTTTCTCCACCTGTTCTGGTCAGCATGAATACGCTGATCGTTGTGCTGTACCTGCGCCCGATTCCCTTCGTCGGTAACGGTCAACAGCGCGCAAACATTCCCGGTGATGGTACAGGGTGACGTCCAGCATTGACTCAATGGCAGCCCGGTATTCTATAATCGCGGGTCAACAGGTGGTCCAGGCAGGGAGTGTCAGCAGACAATCCAGTCCGGCCGGTTCACCCGGCATGTCCGCAGGGCTGAGCGGTGACGGGTCAACTGAACAGATGTGTAGGCAATGGGTAACGATCGTGAAGGGGGCGCCAGCAGTATGAGCGACACGGTTGAAGAACAAACACTCGAAACCAGACTCATGGAGTTCGAGGTTGTCTGCCGGCGATGCCAGTCGAAATGGCAGCCACCGATTGCCCGCTTTGTCAACGCTGGTACGGACCCGGATGCTCGTCTCGGTATTCTGCTCAACACCATGCATCAATCGTACTGCCCACATTGCAAGCTCAAGCAATACATCGACACCACGTTCGAGTACTACGATCCAGAGCAGAACATAGTCGTTCAGGTTCGACCAGCCTGGGAATACAAAGCCGGAGGCGGCGAGAACTACTATTTCAAGCGGTTCGAAGATCTGATCATGCGGTATAGCAAGACCGATGTCCGGGTCGATGTCGTGTTCGGGCTACAGGAACTGATCGACAAATACCTGGGTGGTGAAGCGGCAGTTGCCGCTGCGCAGGAAGAGTGGAACGCCCGCCGGGCTGCGGCAGTGAAGCGTTATGAAGAGCGCACCCTTGCCAGGGAAGCGTTCGAACCTGAAACGCCCGAAGGCGGAGAAGATCCTTCAACAACAGCCTGAGAGCGCCGGCTCAAGCCGGTATTGGAGTAGCCAGATGAGCAGGAACCTGCCAGCAATGAGATCGAACGATATGCCAGATCAGATCAGCACCGGTACGGGAAACGGTCGCCTCTCGGGGTTGAGTACCTGGCTGGGTTCTCCGATTGGCCGTGCGGTGGCTCAGGCGTTACCGGATGTTCTCCGGATGGCGAACCGGAATCGCCTCCCGGAGTCTCGCCCGCTCGTTTCACAGATCCTGCCGTCGACTGATGGCGCCAGTGGCGTGACCCTGTCCGAGGTGGAAGTTGACATCGATGTGCCGTTCATCCGGCGAGTAACGATCCGCAGTGCAAGCTCGTGGTCGATTGCTCCGGATGTGCTGAAGTCGCAACTGCGGCAAGATCGTCGCAGTCGATGGAAACTCCGGGCGCTGGCGGCCGGTGCAATCGGTGTCGCCAGTGTCGTTCTGGCCCGGCGCAGCGGCGTGACACTCCCGGCGAAGCTCTCGCCCGGTGCGCTGGCCCCATTGCTAACGGCAACGTTGTCTACCGCAGACCGCTCCAGCGGGACAACGAAAAACCCCGAAGTGGCGGAATAGCCACTCCGGGGTTTCTGGGTCTGGCTCGCAAGACGCGAGTCAGGCGATCGCTGGGGATTATTCCTCTTCGGAATCTCCATCGCCGTCGGCATCTTCGTCTTCGCCAACAACTTCCGGCTCTTCGCCCTCTGCGACTTCCTCTTCCGGCTCTTCCTCTTCCTCACGGATCGGGTCGAGCTTGACGATGAGATCATCGTCGTTACCGACAAATTCAACGCCCTCCGGGAACGGAAGCTCGGAAGCAGTGATCTGATCACCGATCTCCTTGAGACCGGAGATATCTGCCTGGAGCTCATCCGGGATGGAATCCGGTAGTGCGCTGACCGTGACTTCGAAGAGGCCAAGCGTCAACTCGGCTTCGACTTCATCGGCCAACTCTCCAACAATCGACACCGGGACGTTGGCTTCAACCGGAAGCCTCATGTTTGGTGCATAGAAATCGATGTGGAGAATATCTCGCCGTACCGGGTGAACCTGAACTTCACGAACGAAGACCGGTATGCTCTTGTCGCTGCCAACCGAGAGGTCGATCAGGCTGGTGTAGCCAACGTCGCGGAAGGCGAACCCGAACTCACGGCCATCGACCTGCACTGAGTCCGCACCTTCGACCATCGGTCCGTAGACCACGGCCGGCAGAATGCCGTCTCGACGGAGCTGCTTGACCTTCTTGCCGAGCACTTCACGTGGCTCAGCGGTCAATTTTCTGTGTTCTACCATGAAACGTAACCCTCACCCTCAGGTGGTCCGTCATCCTCCCCGGGCGCAATCAGCCCGGCGGAGTACTCCGGAAACAATGAAGCAGCCAGTTGCTGCCTCGAAAATCTGTGTGCCTGTGCGGCACCAACAACCGTAGAGCGTAGCACTCCGGGCACATCGGTGCAACGTTCGCTCGGGAAGACTGATCGTTTGCGCTAAACGAACTATTGCATGATAGGATGAAGTGGAAAGAGTGTATAGGAACCATTCGATGTTTCGGCGCATCAGGCTGTACTTTCCTGATTTCCACTAAACATTTAGTTGTTCCTGACTGACCGCGAACGAGCTGAGGAGGTGCCTGTGCGACGTATTGGTTTTGCCGTTTTGCTGACTCTGCTACTGGCTATTGCGGCCTGTGCCGAGGCAACTGACGATGATGCAACCGATGACGTGGCCGAACCCGAGCCGACTCCTACTGAGGAGATCGCCGAAGAGCCGACCCCGGAACCAACTGCTACCCCGGTTCCGGACGATGAGGATGACGCCATACATGATGACGACGACGATGCAGTGGAACCAGAAGACGATGCGACCGACGATGATGCAACAGAAGACACCGCTGATCTGAGCGAACGTGTCGACACGATCACGGAAAATGTCGTCGAGATGCGTGGGCTGGAATTGCTCGAAGACATTGACCTCATCGTTATGACGCAGGATGAACTGCGAGACTACCTCGAGGACAGTATCGAGCTCGAGCAGCACGAAATTGATCGTGACTGGCTGCTCCGCCTTATTCCGGATCCCGATGAAGATGTTGAGCAGATGCTGATCGACTTGCAGGTGGCAGATGTTGGCGGATTCTATGATCCGGAGACCGGCGAGACCGTGGTTGTGAGCGACGATGATGAACTGAGCGCCATGGAAGAGGTGTTCCTCGCTCATGAGATCGTCCATGCGCTTCAGGATCAGCACTTTGATCTCGGCCGGCTCGAATCACTGCTGCCGGATGGCGATGCGGCCCTCTCCTTCCGCTCGATGCTCGAAGGCGACGCCGTTATCTCTCAGCAGCAATACGCTGAGACGTACCTCGATGAAGAACAGCAGATGGAGTATCAGCAAGACGCAATGGCAGCCCAGCAGGATGAAGAAACGATGGCCGCAATCGAGGACATCCCGTCCTACTACCTGGAGACGTTTGTCTTCCCGTATTCCGCAGGGCCAGAGTTCATGTCACAGGTCGTCGGGGATGATCTCAACAACATGGACGAATACATCGAAAACCCGCCAGTCTCCACCTATCAGGTGATCAATTCACAGGCGTACATTGCGGGCGAGCTCGATGATCCCGTCGATGTCGAAATGCCAGACCTTGGTGATCGACTGGGCGACACCTGGGAGATGTCTGAAGAGGGCACGTTCGGTGCATTCACGCTGTTTATGATTCTGTTCGAGAATGAAGCCACCGATCCGGTCGTTGCATTCGATGGCTGGAGCGGTGACTGGTACGAGTTCTACATCTCGGAGGACGATCAGTCTCTGGTCGCTGTTTCTACCGTCTGGGAAGACGAAGATCAGGCGGCAGCTTACGAAGACCAGTTGCTAGAGACGATGGCCGACTACGACGAGGAAGATGGCGTGTGGATGGCTGATGATCGATACCACGTCGTGATTCAGGATGGAGACACGCTCAACCTGATGTCATCGACCGATCCGGATGCACTCCTCGACGCCGCTGATATGCAATAGCTCCGTTCGCCTCCGCGCTACAGCTCCGGCTGTGGCGCGGGGTCCCCCCTCCCCTTATACTTCGCGCGATGGAACCTAACCCGTAAGACGGCGCCTCAGGCTGCATGTCTTGTCTATCGCGTGGAAAGAGGCCCTGATGCGACGTGTCAGTTTACTCCTGGTGCTGTTATTCGTTCTGGCAGCGTGTACCACAACCGCTGATGACGCGACGGACGATTCCGATCAAGCCGATCCAACTCCCACCGCGACGGCTGTTGTCGACGAGCAGGAACCGGATCCAACTCCGACCCCTGAACCGGAACCGACCCCGACTCCGGAACCAACACCAACCGTAACCCCGGAACCAGAAGAAGCCGATTCCGACGTCGATCTCGGTGAGTTTGTCGATGAGGTTGCTGCCAACGTGGCCGAACTTCGCGGGCTGGAGGTGCTCGAAGAGCTCAACGTGGAGATCATGAGCCGCGATGAGCTGCTGGAACTCCTCGAAGAGGAGACCGAGATCACTCAGTCAGAGATTGATCTCTACTGGATTCTCCGACTGCTCGATGATCGTGATATCGAACTCGAAGAGATGCTGATCGATGTCCAGGCATCGGACATCTACGGCCTGTATATGTTCGAGAACGAGACGGTCTACGTCGTCGCCGAGAGCGAAGACCTCAGCGCGATGGAAGAAGTCTTTCTGGCGCACGAGATCACCCATGCTCTTCAGGATCAGCACTTCAACGTCGGCGACCGGATGATGGAGATGGAAGAGGACGAGTACGATGCCATGTTTGCCTTCCTGGCGATGCTCGAGGGCGATGCGGTCCTGACCCAGGAACTCTATGCGCTGGCCTATCTCGATAGTGATCAGCTGGTGGAGTACCAGCGTGAGCTGCTCGAAGCCGTAATGGACGATGAAGCCAGCGCCATGCTCGATGAACTCCCCCGGTATATCGTCGAGTCCTTCTCTTTCCCGTATATCGAGGGCCCGATGTTCATGATCAATGCGTTTGCCGGGGATTTGAACGTCATCGATCAATTCCTCGAAGATCCGCCGGTATCTACTCAACAAGTGATGAACCCGTCGGGGTTCATGGATGGAACCGTCGCGCCGCCGGTCGAGGTCGAGCTTCCCGATCTGGATTCCCTGCTTGGCGATAGCTGGGTGCTCTACGACACTGGTACGGTCGGCACCTTCGATCTGATGATCATGCTGGAAGAGAATGGCGTGGCTGATCCGTATGAGGCGCTGGAAAGCTGGCGCGGATCACGGTTCGCCATGTACGAAGATGAAGATGGAACTGACGTGGTCGCCGTGGCCCGAAACATCTGGGCCGATGAGGAAGCTGCGCTGGTGTTCGAAGATCTGTTGCTGCAGACGATGGCCGATTATGAGGCAACTGACGGCGTATATGCTGGAAATGACCGCTATCACATCGTTCAGACCGATGGGGACACCGTAACGCTGTTCTCTGCTTCCAGCGAAGAGGCCGTTCGTGCTGCTGCCGACCAGTAGCGCCGGAGATGGGCATTCGGCTCGACAGGACAGGAGTGATCGACGTGGCTGAGCATCGGAAACCGGGAACCCGGATTGCACATGCAGGTGAAGAACCGATCGAATCACTCACTGAGCCGCTGGTTGCGCCGATCTACCAGACAACGGTCTACTCCTACCCGGATGTCTCGGCAGTCGACGATGTCTACGAGCATCGGGAGCCAGGGTATATCTACGCTCGCTACGGGATGCCGAACCACCGGTTGCTGGAATCCACGCTGGCTGATCTCGAGGACATGGAAACGGGCGTGGCCACCGCCACCGGGATGAGCGCCATCAGCTCGGTAATCTTCGGTCTGCTCTCCGCCGGAGATCGGATCGTCGCCAGCAACCAGGTCTACGGCGGAACGCGAAATCTGCTGAATCTGGATGTCCAGCGGTTCGGCATCGAAGTGAGCTACGTCGATGCCCTGGATCTCGATCAGGTCCGGGCTGCGCTCAATGAATCGACCGGGATGCTCTACGTCGAAGGCATCACCAACCCGACCATCAATGTGCTCGATCTGGATGCGCTGGGCGAGATCGCCCGGGAAGCCGGGGTGCCATTTGTGGTGGATAGCACCTTCGCCACGCCGATCCACACCACGCCATCGGCACATGGGGCAGACATCACCATCCACTCCACTACCAAGTTCATTGCCGGGCACAACGATGTCTCTGGTGGTGTGGTGCTCGGGTCAGAGGAACTGATCGATCCGATCCGTCAGCTGGCGATCCGGTTTGGCGGAATTGGCGGGCCGTTCGATGCCTGGCTGGTGCTCCGCGGGATGAAGACCCTGGCGCTCCGGATGCGCCAGAGCAGCCATAACGCTCAGGTGCTCGCTGCGGCCCTGGAGGGGCATCGGGCGGTCGAGCAGGTACGCTATCCCGGACTGGAAGGACATCCACAGCATGCCGTTGCCCGGCGAATGCTGCGGGGTGGCTACGGCAGTATGCTCTCGATCGATCTGGCTGGGGGACGATCTGCCGTGGAGACCGTGGTTCGTCGCCTGGAGACGATTCGCTTTGCCGAGACTCTCGGCGGGCTGGGCACCACCGTGGTTCACCCGGCAACCACCTCACATCGTTCGGTCGATTCCGAAACGAAAGCCGAGCTGGGCATCACCGACGGCCTGCTGCGGTTCTCCATCGGCATCGAAGAGCCAGAAGACCTGATCGATGAAGTAATGACCGCCCTCGAGGCCGTTCGTTCCTAGTCCGGGTCCGGTCCGAAGCCGCGCGTCGGCCCCTACTGTGCCAGCCGTGCTGTTCCTCTCCTGTGCCATCTCGATCGCCCACTAGGACGTTCCTATGTCAATGGTGGTCATTTTCAGCCTCCCCCACGTTATCTTGAGCGAAGTCGAAAGATCTCGTGCGCCGCAGGGCTAGTGGTTCAGGACTGGCAGCCATGCGAAGGGGAGAGATGCTTCGACAGGCTCTCACTACGTCATCTCGACCGAAGTGGAGAGATCTCTGACGTCCGTTGCGGAATGATTGGCGCTTAGACCGACTCCGCTCGCGGTCGACGTGGCAAGGTCGAAGCCACACAGCCTGCCTACAAGGCGTTCTCCCTCTCCCAGTAGAAGACGGCCGACGGAACACTTCACCCCCTGTCATTCTCACTGAATGACTACAGAGTGTTGCAAGCCTATGACAACTGGTTATACTAATGACATTCCGGGCATAAACCCGAACAAGTCGGCTGGTTGGCGCCGGTATGACGGGGGACGCCGGGTTGATAAGTTGTGCCGCATCCGGGTCGTGTCGTATTGGGACATGCGCGATGGAGTTCGGACGCGGGAGTGGGGCGGTTCTCCAGGCATGCGCTCGGAACCGCGGAGAGGGAAACATGAAGACGAACTGGCGGTCAGTCAGACTGGCCATGGTGCTCACACTGCTGGCGGCATTTGTCGGGTTACCTGCCGGATCTGCGCAGGAGCCGAATCGACGTATAACGGATACGACTGGCTCTATGGGCGGCACGGCCAACGTGGTGCCGGACCAGCTCGGCTACACCGCAACTGATGACCTCTGGACGTGGCGAGTCCAGAAGAAACGCACGAGTGTCCAGAGTCAGCCCATCAACTCGGTAATGACGGTCATGGAAACGCGGCAGCCAGCCAGCGACACGTTCTGGAAGCCGGGTGATGAGCTGCAGATGCAGCACCAGATGAGAGTAGACCTGCGCTATGTTCCCGATATGGATTCTGACTCCTCCGGGATGATCTCGCGAACGCAGTTGGTCGAGGTCTCAGGCCGCGCCGATGGACGCCTCGGCTGGTTTATCCCGGACGTGGGGGATGAGGTCATCGTTGGTGCGCTGAACTGGGATGCGAAAGTCGTCGGATCAGGCACCTGTATCGGCGATGACTGCACGATTATTTTTGAGATGACTGGATCACTCCGGGATCACAAGCGCAAGTGCGGTGAGATGACGGTTGTTGCGGAGAGCACTGTCAATTCGGCTGACCAGGTCTGGGGCTTCAAGTCGATTTCTGGAATGGATTCAGAGGCGGATGATCTCGCGTTCATGCGTGCGAGCCTTGCGCTGGACGTGGCCGCGGACGGTTCAACCTGCTACATCGGAGAGACCGAGAAGAACCATCTCACCGGTGAGGTGTCGTTCTTCTATAGTCAAACTGCACTGGGTGGACCTGATACCACGACCAGAGTGATGCCGGGCGACAACGTCCAGATTGACTTCTACAATCGGCATGAAATCGAGGTGAATCTCGTCAGTTCCGAAGAAGGCCGGAGTGACACGCTCTGGGATCCGGCGACGAATCCGTTAGCGATGCTGCAGGATATGCAGGTTGAGGTTCGCTACGATTCGGAGCGGAACCTGGCCGGGATGAGCGGGAAGGTACGGGGCGTCTTTCCGAGCGGCCTGGTCGCTGAGGGCCAGGTGAGCGGCCGGGGTAAATGCGACATCAACGGTGATGGCGGCGTCATCTGCGAGATCCAGATGATTCGCACATTCGACATCCTTGAGGAGCGGAGCGGAAAACGTTGCGGCTCGATGTCGCTATCCGTCACGGTCGATTATGTGCCAGAGGGAAGCTGGACATTCCGCGACGACGGGAGGGGTGTCATATCGCTGCGGGAAAATCCGAACTGTACCCTCATCGGCGCGGGCCAGGCTGCTCAGCCAGATACCAGATAGGATTCTGATCTCCTTGCAGGTTGCGGACAGGCTGGCAACCGCCAGCCTGTCCGCCTGACGAGGCAGATGGAGCGGCCCGGTCTCCGAAAAAGAGAATCAGGTAACGCTGAGAGCGAATGGACAGGCCTCTCGGGCCGCTACGGAATCACCGGCAACACGATGTGCGAGGGATGCTCGCGGTCGTGGTGGATGGTGTTGATGGCAACCTCACTCCGGCCGTTTCGATTCAGTGGTTCTCCGGTGTTCGGATTCACATCGAACCGCGGGAAGTTGCTGCTGGAGATATCGACCCTGATCCGGTGCCCGGTCATGAACCGGTTGCTGGTCGGGTACATGACGATCTCGACCTTCTCGATCGACCCCGGCTCCATGAACTCTGCCCGTTCCCGGCCGTTGCGATAGCGCAACCGCTGGATACTGTCCGAGATGTTCAGGGCGTAGCCCTCGGGATAATCCGGACTCGATGGGTAGACATCGATCAATTTGACGGTGATGTCGGTATCGACCGCACTCGACGAAACCCAGAGCACTGCGGTCAACGGGCCAGTGACTTCCAGATCGCTCTCCAGCGGCGCCGACTCGAAGACCAGCACATCATCACGAGCGGCCAGTGGCAGATACGGTGGTTCGGCACCGTAAACGTTCGGCCCGGTGCGCTGATCCTGCCCACCAATGCTTACGATCAGCCCCCAGCGGTCGGCGATATCGACTTTGGCATCGATCTCGGCCGGGACATCGAACAGATCAGACAGCGACGACATGTTGCCGCCGACGGTCGGGACCGGGTTGTCCGGATCGAACCGGAATCTGCTGGACGCCTGCTGATGAATCGGACTGGCGGTGCCGAGCTG
The DNA here is from genome assembly GCA_007695115.1 of Sphaerobacteraceae bacterium. Classification (GTDB taxonomy): domain Bacteria; phylum Chloroflexota; class Chloroflexia; order Thermomicrobiales; family Thermomicrobiaceae; genus SLMJ01. Next base: position 21,141 of record REEK01000094.1, on the reverse strand, counting down.
CCCGCCCTCGCCGAAATAGAGGTTGGTATACGCCGTCCGGGCAAGGGGCCACTCCTGCTCGGTTCGCCAGGAACCGCCGTGAAACAGGCGCCCCTCTGGCGTCTTGTGACCACCGCCGCCACCCATGACGAAGATCCGGACTGGCGGATCGTCGGCAATCTCGTTGGCGACGCCTTTCAGCCAGTGATCGAAGAAACGCAGGTGGTGATCCCGGAAGTTATCGGCAAAGGCGGCTCCCATGGTGGCGTCCGGGCCAAATTCGACATCTCCGGCGAAGCTGACGTCCTGCGTCTTCCCGCCATGCGTCCATGGTCCCATGATGACCCGAATCGGCCCCCGCTTCCGGCGCTGGAAATCGACAAAGCAATCGAGGGTAGAGCGTGTGTAGGAGTCGTACCAGCCACCGGTGAAGAGGATCGGCACATCGGAGTGATTCCCGGCCCAGTGCTCGAAACTGAACCCCGGATGCTGCCAGTATCCGTTGTAATCACCGGCACCCATGATGTCTGCGGCCCACTGCTCGTAACCCGGAACCAGTGAGAGCGGGCTCTGGCCCGGCTTCAGCGGCAATCGGGTGAACCATTCCCGGGTGCGGGTTGCGGCGAGCACCTTCTGGATGTGTGGCTGGGCGGCTGCCTGTGGACTGGTTGCCGCGCCCATGAATGCCCAGGAGAGGAAGCGAAGCTCGAACGCCCCATTGTGCCGGACCGAGCTGGTATGGGCGTTGTAGCCGCCCTGATTGACGTACATCGCCGCCAGACCGTCTGGATTCAGCGAGGCCAGCGCGTTCTGCGTCCAGGCGGCATAGGACGTCCCGAAGGTGCCGATCTTGCCGTTGCACCACGGTTGCTGATTGATCCACTGCACCGTGTCGTAGCCGTCTTCGGCTTCCTGACGAAGGAAATAGAAGTCACCCTCAGACCGGTAACGCCCGCGGCAGTCCTGCACCACACAGACATACCCACGGCGAGCGTAGAACTCGCCCTTCTCCTCCATCACCGCCTGCTTGCTCTTGTTGTACGGGGTGCGCTCCATGACCACCGGAAACTCGCCATCCAGTGGCTCGAATCCGTCTGCCGGGCGATAGATGTCCGTCGCCAGCCGGACGCCATCCCGCATTGAAACCATGACGTTGTAAACCACGATGACATCATGCACTGGCGTCGAAGCAGCTGGAGCGGACATGGCGGGGTTCCTCCCTGATAACCGAATGGTGGATTTTCGGCATTGTAGCAGGGAAATGGTGATTTCTGGCGGGTTGGTTACTCCAGTATCCGGTTGAGCAGATCCCGCTCGAACGGAATTCTCCAGCGCTCCATGGTGGGGAAGCTGTCGAGCCGCTCCAGTCCGGAATGGGCAACAACCCGGGCGGTCTCCAGATCGCCTTCAAGTGCCAGGATCGATGCCTTGACCCGGAGATCGATCGGGATCGCGACATCGAAATCGGCCGCTCGATTGAGGTACTCCGAGGCGCCATCCAGATCCTGCCGGTGTACGGCGGTCAGCCAGGCCCGCTCGTGGTAGAGCGAGGCGTAACCAGTCAGCGATGACAACACGTATGGTCGGACGGATGAGCTCGATTCCTGGAGCCAGCGTTCGAACGAGCGCAGGTGCTGATTGGCCGCGGCCAGATCCTTATGATCAACAGCAGCCAGGTAAGCAAAGCAGAGCCCCATGAGGTGATCGGCCGTCGAATCCGGCAGCGAGATCGCTTCCTCGAGCAGCTCAGTCTCCCAGTCTCGGGGCCGCTGTCCAATCGCCATCCGCGAGGCGATCGTCATATTCGCAAGCATTCGCTGAGCCTGCGCCGGGGTACCGCGCAGGATACCGGAGAGCACCGTTCCCCCGGTCAGCATTTCGGCGACGAACACGATCCCCGCCGCAACCGGGGCCGCGGTGAGTAGTGTCTCTAGTTGCGTGCCGAGGGCTGGATCATCAACGCCGGGCCAGCCCCGGGATCGTGCTTCGAAGATCAGGATCATGAGCACTACGAAACTGCTTACGAGGCCTGTGCCGGCCGAGACCACTGCCTGAGTTGGGCTGAAGCTGCCCGATTTCGGCACCAGCAGAACACTGCCGATGAAGTGCCGCCAGCTCCGGTTCAATCCGATGCCCCACCCGGCAACTCCGCCGGTATGAAATTGGAGCGGCCCGAATGCCAGAAAGCTGAGTCGCAATCCACTGATCGTGCTGGCGATAATCACGAGCAGAGAGACGGCCGCGGCCACCCCGATCACCACAATCGGAATCGTCAGTGGCCTGAGCACGAAGTAGAAAATCGACGCGATCTGGTGGTCGATCTCCGGCAATGCCAGGCAGAGCAGGCCGAGGAGCGTCACATTGAGCGGAGTAACCACCCGTGAGAAGACGGAGCGGTGTTCCCGATTACGTGGTCCAGAAATGTGATCCTGTTGCCGACTCATGATGCTGAACCCCGGATGACGCCTGACGAAGCAGGCCTGATAAACCACAACAGCCCGGATGGTGACACGCAGCCTGCGGCCTGACAACCGGTGATTCGGCTGTCGCGAGCCACAGCATATACCTTCGTGCTACGCTGCGTGGCATATTTCAACTGTTGAAAAGATGTCCAGTCTGGGATGGTGTATGGCGCAAACAACCTATCAGCCGGCCGAAACGCGGTTTCGTATCTTCGATCCTCCGATCATGACGCTCATCGTCTACGGTGGACTGTTCGTCGTCATCCAGACCGGGCAACTGGATTCACCGGTTGGACGGATGCTGTTGATTCCGGCGCTCCTCGGCGCATTGATCGTCCCGATCGTCAGCGCACGCTCGATTGGCCATGCAGTGATGTCGAAGCTCGGTGGTGGGCAGATACTCCGCTTCACCAGTGGACCGTTCATGCTGCACCGGGTCAATGGAGAACTCAAACCCGGATTGAACCTTCGCTGGGCACGCTATGCCGGATCAGCGATTACCGCCCCGCAACCGGGTGCTGATCTTCGCCGCTGGATTCGCTGGCGGGAGACCGGATCTTTCCTCGGGGTGCTTGCCTATGTTCTGCTGATCCAGCTTCTCCATGCGGTTCTCCGTGGACAGGCCTTTATCGCTGATGATCCGGAACGTGCGCGGATGACCGCGACGATCACGTTCGGTCTCAGTGTGCTGGTGATCACGCTTGGCGTCTGGCAACTGATCAACCGTCACGTTCCCCGTATCTGGCGGATGAGCCGTGCCGGGGGAAACGCCGACCGTGAGGCTGCCATTATCGCCATGACCTCGTTGATGCTGGTTGGGCGCCGGCCGAACGAGTGGCCGAACGAATGGGCCGAGCAGGCCATCTGGGATGAGGATGAATCGATCGAAGGCCTCTACGCCTATCGCTTTGGCTACCTGCATGCACTCGATTCCGGTGATCTCGAACGGGCGCGCGAATATTTCGAGTATCTGGACGAAAACGCCGATCGTTTGCCAGGCCGGATGCGCGAGCACATTGTGGAGCTCGAACGGCCATTCGTCGAAGCCTGGATCAACGAGGACCCCGAAGCTGCTCGCGAACAGATGGAACAGATGGGCAACCGGATCGTTGATCGACACCGGATCAGACGGGTGCAGGCGGCGGTCGCGCTCATCGAGGGAGAACCTCAGGTTGCCCGCGAGTACGCCACTGAGGGTCTGAACGCCGCTGCTGGCAAACTGGACGATGGAGAAGTGCTGGCTGACGTTGCGATTCTGGAAGAGATTCTGCAGCGTACTGGTGGTGAAATCGGCCAGGAGATCTTCAGCAGCGCAGACGACGATCCGGTCGATGACATTGATGACATGGACGAACCCGTCACCAGCGGGGTGCCCCCTCGCCAGTGACGGGTTTCTGCAACCCGGCGTTGATTACTCGGCTTGCGGTGGAAGCATCTCGATCCCGTAGGCAGGTGCAGCCTGCATCACTCTGGCGATCTGCGCCTCCATGTCTGGCGCCGGGGCATTTGCCGGATCATCGACCGGAACGCCCACCTCTTTGAAGAACGCCTCGTGAATACCGCCCGGTGAGTTGAGGATCAGCATGCGAGCAGGTGCTGATCCCTGATTCATGAAGGAATGTACCGCCCCGATCGGCACGAAGACACTCTCGCCTGGACCGGCCTCGATCGTGTCGTCATAGAGGGTGAAGGTGTAGGTGCCTTCCAGCACGTAGAACGCCTCGGTGTCCTTGTGCTGAACATGCGGCGGGACCCCGCCACCCGGTGCAGTGATCGTTTCACACAGCGTGTAGGCGCCATCGGTCTGATCGCTGGTAACCCGGAAGGTGATGAGCTCGGTCAGCACCTGAACCGTCGGCAAACGGCTCCCTGCTTCTCCCTGGGTAGCTGCCATCTCAACCATGATTGTCCGTTCCCTTCATAGACCGGCGAACACGCCGGGAACACGCACACTGCAACAAAGCAGTCTCGACCTGATAAAGCGCGATGTCGGGAACAGGTTACGTGGTTCGCCGTTAGCTGCTGGAATCCTGCTCCAGCGCCTGCAGCTCATCCACGATCATGCGGAGTTCGGCCGCCCGGGCGTGCATCCGGACCAGCGGTTCACTTTTCTCGTCGAAGAAGATGATATCGACGTGGTCCTCGGCGTCGATCAGTTCGGAGCCAGCGTAATCGAGCTCGATGGTGAGCATAGGGGTAATCCGGTCGTTACCGGGCTGAACTGAGCCAGGAGGCGCGTCCGCCGCGGCGGCATAGCCCCAGTGATCCACCAGATCCACCAGCGCGCTGCGCTCGTTGGCACTGGTCCCGAGGTAGAGGGTCAGATCGATGCGGCCATCACTCAGGTGCATGTAGTAGCCGTCCTGGGCGCGTTCGATGGCGATGTCCTGTGGGAACCAGAGATCGTAGATGATCAATGGCCGGGAACCAGAGCCATCGCGGGACTCCTTGTTCGGTTCTTCTGATGAGGAATCGTCCTCATCTTCCTCAGCTGGGTGCTGCAGAAGGGAGTAGTGGGCCAGTCCGTAGGTGTAGAGCACCTCGGCCATCCTGCCGCGCAGATTCGGGTTGATCATCCCGCTGAACTCTTCTTCCAGCAGTTTCTCCAGTGCCCGGAGCATGCGCTTGTACTCCTCCATCTCGAGGAGTTCACGCTTCACGAATCCCTGGGCACCCTGATAGGCAGCCCGGATGTCCTCGTAGATCTCATCACCGGATTGCTGGTTGAGATACGAGCGAATCTCTTCGAAGAGATCGACCTCGTCATCATTATGCGGTTCTCGTTCGGGATTCTCAGACAACGTAGGAACTCCCGTTCGCCGATGGTTCTGGCAGTCACGTACTTTGACCAATAGGCCGTACAATACCAGACGTCCGGAACTCAGACCAGAGCCATCCCCATCACCGGAATCATAATTGACCAGTCAGAACGGAAAGCGGAGGAATTCGTGTCCCAGCGGAACCCGGAAGCTGTTGACCAGACGCTTGCCCCTTTCTTCGATGGCCTGCTCGCCTACCGTGATGCCGGGATCGTTCCGTATTCCACCCCCGGTCACAAGCTCGGCAATGGTGCGCCAGCGGAGATGGTCGAGGCGTTCGGGCAGGCTGCGCTGGGGCTCGATATTCCGAATGGCGGCGGAGTGGATGACACCCATCGCACGCGAAACATGCAGCCACAGGCCGAGCGACTGGCTGCCGCAGCCTGGGGTGCGGAGGACGCAGCATTTCTGGTCAACGGGAGCTCCACTGGCAACATCGCGTTTCTTCTGGCGACCTGTCAGGCGGGCGAAACGGTGCTGGTTGCCCGGAACCTTCATACCTCGCTGTTGTCCGGATTGATCCTCTCCGGTGCTCGGCCGGCCTATCTCTACCCCGATGTGCATCCCGAGTTCAATCTCACGCTGGATGTCTCGGTGGAATCGGTCAGACTGGGACTCGATCAGCACCCGGACGCGAAAGCCGTGGCACTGATCAGCCCGTCATACACCGGGGTGAGCGCCGATCTGCCGCAGATTGCCAGCCTCTGCCGGGAGCGTGGTGTGATGCTCTTCGTCGATGAAGCGTGGGGGCCGCATTTTCCGTTTCATCACGCCTTGCCGCCCGGTGCGGTGCAGGCCGGGGCGAGCGCGGCCGTGACCAGTATCCACAAGCTGCTGGCCGGATTGACCCAGTCTTCCCTGATGACATTTGGTGGTGATCTGATTACCCGGGATGAGGTGGCTCCGGCGATCTCGCTGATCGAGACAACCAGTCCATCCGCGATGATCGCTGCCTCGATCGATGCCGCCCGTCGCCAGATGGCCCTGAATGGACATGAACTACTGGAGCGGACGATCGAGCTGTCGCTGGATGCCCGGTCGAAGCTTGGGGAGATCGACGGAGTCCGGATTATTGGACCTGATGTGATCGAGGGAAGGCCCGGTGCCGGGTTCGACCCGACCCGGATCATGATCGATCTTCAGCATCTTGGCCTGACCGGATTTCAGGCCGAAGACCTTCTCCGCAATCACGCCCGGATTGGTGTTGAGATGAGCGATCTGACCGGCGTGATCGTGCATATCACTATCGGTGACGATCGGCAGTCTGTGGAACATCTGATCCGGGGAATTCGCTGGCTGGCCGAGTCAGATTCCGCCCTCGCGCCAGCAGGTGAGCTGATCAGTCCCAGCCTGCGGTCCAGCGGGTCGGCGATCTTCTCGGCGATACCCCGAATCACTCCACGAGAGGCCGCATTCGGGCAAACTCGCGCTGTTCCCCTGCGTAAAGCAATCGGGGAGATTTCTTCAGAGATCGTAACCCCCTATCCGCCAGGCATTCCTGTTGTTGCACCGGGTGATGAACTTACTTCGACATGCGTAGATTACCTTGAGGAAGCGGCTGCTGCCGGGATGTACATCAGTGGCCCTCGTGACGCTTCGCTCCAGACGATCCGGATTGTCCAGAAAAGCTGAGTTACGCATTGCTGAAGCCTTTCGAAATTCTGGTACAGCACATGCGTACATCAGCCGTGGGACGATCACGGCATCAGCGTCTCAATCCCGCCCCCGTGATCGTTTTCCTCATTCTAATATTGCAACCGCCCGGGATCACTCCTGATACCCTCGGCCACTCCCCGGAAGGTTTGTCGCATGCTGGACGCAAGAGATGATCGTGGAGCTATGACTGTTGAGCACTTCGGCCAACTCGTTCATGACTTACAGTACGGATCATTCGATACGCCGGAGTCCGTACTGACCGGTATCTGTGCCGGTCTGATTACAATGAAACCGATTTGTGCGGCTGGACTGTTTCGTCTCGACCAAGCCTCTGATCGCCTTCACTGGCTTGCACTGGATCCGTTCGACGATGATCTGATGCACCGCTCCCTCGCGCAGGAACATGTTCCATTGTCCAGGATGCTGCTGGGCAAATCTGCGCAGGTTCAACTGGAGTCTGGCAACCCTTCCGGCTTTGTTGGAATTCCGGCGGGGATGTACGATGGTGCACCGCTCGGTCTCGGGGTGACCGTAGATCGCCCTTTTGACGATGATGAACTGGCCCGCCTCAGCTCTTTCGGTATGACCGCGGGACTGATTGCCGAGAATGCCCGATTGACCGGCCTCTTCTCCGAGGCAGACGAAGCGGCGTCCACCGCACACCTGCTCGGTTTCATTGCCCATGAACTGCGCACGCCATTGACGGGTATGCGCGGCAACATCCAGCTGGCGCTCATGGCTAGCCGCAAAGGTCAGCACGATCGGGTTCCCAATCGGTTGGAAGCCGCGATCAACAGTGTGGATGGGATGAGCGGACTGGTTCAGAAACTGCTCGACGTCAGCCGGCTGGAGCGTGGGGCGTTCCCTCTGTCTCTGGATTCGGGGCCGATCGGCCAGACCATCACCCGGGCGGTGGATAGTTGTCTCGATGAGCCGAAGAGTTGCATCGATCGCATCCCGATCACGGGCGATACGGAAACGGCGATCGAGCATGACCACCAGGCGCTCCAGGAAGCGTTCTGTTTTCTCCTCAACCGGCTCAACTGGTATCTGGACGAAAAGACTGTTCCAGAAATAGCGATCGCTGATAGCGATGTGTTCGTGCGAGTTCAGATCAGCTATGCCGGATCTGTGATTTCTGACAAAGATCTGGCCGTGCTGATGGCACCGCTCTCCAATACCAGGCCCTCGAATGATCACAACGATCAGCTCTCCCTGGACCTCGCGTATTGTCGCGGCGTCATCCGGCGGCACGATGGACAGATCTTCGTGCATAGCGACACGCCGTCACCGAACCAGCAATCGATCGAGATACTGCTGCCACGTCGAGCCTTAGCCTGAATCCGACCGCGTAGCAGGCTCAGGCCTCCCGCAGATCCTCAGTAATTCCCTGTATTGGGGGAGATCGCCCATTTCCGTGAATGTACACTGTACGTTCGTCCAGTGTAGAATAGTGGATGACTCGTCGCTGAGTCTGGGAATACGGATGGGGTACGAGCCGCTGGCTCGTGTCGGATAGTCATTCAATGATGAACCAGCCGAATACCGCCAACAGAGCGGTTTCCGGATACAATACCCTCGTTCGTGTCCCGCGTAATCGATAACTTTGCACCTGGAGCGACCCCAGTGCAGGGGAGGTAATCCTTGACACGGCGGAGTTTACACGCTGCCTTCGCTCTCATTCTCATCGTTTCGCTGGTCAGTATCTCTGCGCAGAGCTTTGACACGCGCGCGCAGGATTTCGACGTCCCCCCTGATTTTGCCGATGATCCGATCCCGGACATCTGGGCCGATGCCGATAGTGACGCGGCACGCCAGGCCTCCGGTCGATCCTGGATCTGGGGTCCATCTATTCGGTCCGCCACTCATGAACCGTACGTGGAATCTCCAGACGGTAACCGCGCGGTGTACTACTTCGATAAAGCACGCATGGAGATCAACAATCCCGGCGAAGACTGGGATTCGATCTGGTACGCCACATCTGGCCTGCTCATCCGGGAGATGATGCTGGGGCAGATTCAGGTTGGCGATTCGGAATCAATCGACACCGAGCCGGCCGACATTCCGGTAACCGGTGATCTGATCGATAATCCGGACTCGCCCACCTACGCCACCCTCGGCCAGTTCACCGTACTCGGTGGGCAGGACGAAAACCGGACCACGGACCAGGTTGGCGAGACCGTGCTGACGAAGCTCGCCAGTGACGGAACAACCAGCACGCTCGACAATCCGCCAGCAGATGTGGCCTTCGCTTACTATGACGGCACGCTCGGCTTCAATATCCCGGACGTCTTCTGGGACTGGATGGACGATCAGCCGTTCGACTGGCGCTACATTATCGGTCATCCGGTAACCGGCGCGTTCTGGGTGGATACCGTTATCGGGGGAGAACCTGCTCAGGTGATGGTGCAGGCGTTCGAGCGACGCATCCTCACCTACAACCCGGAAAACGATGCTCAGTGGCAGGTCGAAGCCGGGAACGCGGGTCTCCACTATCGATCGTGGCGTCAACTCTCGATGCCAGAGAGCCCGAGACTGCATGCGCTGGCCTATTCGGTTCCATACGGCGAGATCATAGTCGATGCAGCGATCAGGAACGGGGTAGATCCGTTCGTGCTGGCAGGCGTTGCCAGTGCTGCCAGTGGGTTCGATCCAAAGGCCCGGATCAATGGTGATCGCGCGGGGCTGCTGGGCATCCCGATGCCGATGGCCGAAGATCGCGGAGTGGACTATCCGCTGGATCCGACCGTGAACACACGGATGGGTGCAAACCTGCTGGCGATGCTGCACAACCAGAACGGCAGCTGGGAAGCCGCCATCGAGGAGTATTTCTCCTGGCAGGATGCAGCGGGATCGTTCGATGCACCACCGGCTCACCTGAGCAGTCAGGCCATTGCCGAGTGGCAGGAGATGTCGTCCAACTATGAGGGCCAGCCCTCTCCGTTCGGTATCGAGCCAGATGAAGACGATGATCCGACACCGTGGCTGCCGCCATTCTCAGACGCACCGGACGCTGACGATGATCCGGACCTCTACTGGGTTGGCGCTGGCCGAGCCGCCCATTATGGGCAGGAAACGTTCCCGGTCGAGCGTATGGAGCACATCATGCAGCTTCACGTCTCCTGGGGGAACGCGATCGACGACTGGGAGTTCGATCCCAACGGCTACTACTGCGTTCATCCGGACTTCATCATCGGAGAGCGTCTGCACCTGACCGCGCCGAACGGCGAGACGTTCTGGTGCACGATCGCGGACAGTGTTGCCCAGCAGGATCTGACCAACTGGCGGGCTAACTGGGGCATCGAGGTTAACTGGGATCTCTTCGAAGCAATGGGCATCCCCTACGAGCAGCGTATCGAGGTACGGGCTCCGCGGAATTAGTTCCCATCCAGGTCTCTTTTGAATACACATGACGACCCCCTCTCCGGAATCCCGGAGAGGGGGTCGCTTTGTTGCGACTCAATTGGGCAGCGACGCTACGCTGCGACAACCTCTTCAGTGTCGGTAGCTGGGCAGCTCCGTCTGCCCCGGATCCACCGAAACGTTCGCCACGTACACGGTTGCTGTTCAGGGCCACACGGAGGTGGCCGACTACCGGCGGTCAACGTTTCTGAGAACGGGTCTATGCAGCGACGACCCTGTTCATTGTGGTGAGCGCGGTCTCGATGTCCTCGGCGGAGACATCGATATGGGTAACCGCACGGAAACGTGTGGCACCCTGCGGCCCCATCAGGACCCCGTTCTCTTTCAGCGCTGCGGCGATATCCGGAGCTGACTTGCCGGTGCCGGAGACATCGAAGAAGACCAGGTTGGTATCGGTGGTGTCGTAGACCAGCTCGATCCCGTTGATCGCTGCCAGGCCTTCGGCCAGACGACGGGCATTGGCGTGATCTTCGGCCATGCGATCGACATTGTGGCGCAGCGCATAGACGCCGGCTGCCGCCACGATGCCCGCCTGACGCATCGCTCCGCCAAACATGTGCTTGTAGCGCCGGGCATCTTCCATCTGGTCTCGGGTACCGGCCAGTACACCCCCCACCGGGGCGCCGAGGCCCTTGGAGAGATCGATCCAGACGGTGTCCATCTTCTCGGACCAGACATGGGCGGGGATATCGGAAGCTACCACGGCGTTGAGCAGCCTGGCCCCATCCATGTGCGTGATCAGACCAAGCTCGTGAGCCACGTCTGCAGCCTCGTTGAGCGTCTCCAGCGGCCAGACATGGCCGCCACCCTTGTTATGCGTGTTCTCGAACAGCACAAGCGTTGTGGGCGCCGAGTGGAAGGTCACCGGGGGAACCAGTGAGCGAATGTGCTCACCGGTGAAGACACCCCGGTCTCCATCGACCAGTGTGGTCATCACGCCGGACATCACCGCCGGACCACCGGACTCCGAGGTAAACGGATGCGCATCACGCTCCAGGATGATCTTGTCTCCGGGTCTGGTGTGGATCTTGATGCCGATTGCGTTGCACATCGTTCCGGACGGCAGGAAGAGTGCGGCTTCTTTTCCCGTCAGCTCGGCCACCATGTCCTGCAACAGATTGACGGTCGGATCCTCGCGGATCTGTTCGTCACCAACCTCTGCATCGGCCATGAACTGGCGCATCTCCCGTGACGGTCGGGTTGCGGTATCGCTTCTGAGATCGATCATGAGAATCCCTTCTGGCCATGTCTTTATCGTTCGCCCTGATTATCAGGGAGTATCGCCAGATTGACCAGACCACAACCTGAATCAGCCTTGTGAGGCGTGTTCTCCTGCAGTAGTCTCCATAAATGTGCCTCCGCCCTGAAGTCGCAACACAACGCTGCTTGCTGAACCGCATCGTCCGCGGTCCCCGGACGTTAACAGTCAGGGTGTGTGGAAGACCCGTGCTGAACGCGACGGAGATTTCGATTACGCGCGGAAAGGTTCGCTGACACCGCTATGGGACTGGGATTGCGCATTCCGCGTCCGAGCCTTGGGCTCGCTCCGGACAACAAGCTGATGTTCTGGGGGATGTTCTTCAACGAGGCGGGCATTGGCATCTTCATGACGCTCTGGCCGCTCTACATCGCGTCTCTCGGAGCTTCTCCGGCCCAGATCGGCTTCGTGATCGGGTTCTGGGGCTTCACCCGGCTGCTGTTTCTGCTGCCGAGCGGCATGCTGATGGAGCGATTTCAGCCAAAGACCCTGATCCTGGTCGCTCGTCTGGGAGCGATTCTGGGATTTGCGCTCCTGGCGATCGCACAGTCCTGGTGGCATCTTTTCCCCGGCGTGATTCTCATGGCCGGGTCTACGGCATCGTTCCCGGTTATCTCGTCGGTGGTTGCCGATGTGGCCGGACGGGGTCGAGCGCGTGTCCGGGCATTTACGATGATTCTCAATGTGGGGCCATCGGCGGCATTGCTGATTACCCCGGCGCTCGGTGGTTTCCTGGCTGAGCAGATCAGCCTGCGGGCGATCTTCATCGCTGCTGCGCTGTTCAACATTGCCGGGTTCATCGTTTTCTCTCGGCTGTCCAACCGGGAGATCATACGGCAGCCGGGAGCGCCAGTGACCTATTCCGAAGCGTTCCGGCACGGTGCCACCCGTATGATTCTGCTGCTGGCCTTCGTGGTGGTATTCTGCAGTATCCTCGGTGTGACTCTGGTACCGAACCTGCTACAGGATGTCCACGATGTGTCCGTGGGGCAGATCGGGTATCTCGGGTCGCTGGCGGCGGTCGGGAGTATCGGGCTGGGCCTGATATTGAGCAATCTGAAGGTGTTCGAGAACTCGATGTTCGGCTACAGCCTGGCGGTCAGTTCTGTGGCAACGGCACTGGTATTGTTCGTCTTCGGCTCGTCGCTCTGGATCTTCGCTATTGCATTCATCCTGCGAGGCGGACTTCTGGCCACATTCTCGGTGATGTACGCCACGTTGAGCGATGTCACCCCGGACCGGATTCGGAACCGGGCCTATATCGTGGCCGAGTTCATGGCGGGAATGGGCTTTGCTCTGGCACCGTTTGCGGCAGGGTGGTTCTTCGGGATCCGTCCGGAACTGCCGATGATCGCCGGCATGATCGTGTTGATACCGACTATACTGTTCATTCTCTGGCTGGCTCGGAGGAATACTCATAATGATGATGCGCAAAGCGCACCGACTACGTAGCGATGTGATGATGAACCGCGAATGAGAACAGTACCTTTCCGTTCGGAACGGATGGCCTTTTGTAGCGTATACTCTGTCGCCGGGGTGATGAAGGGGGATGCTGAATGAGCACCCAGTGGATCCTGGCGATTATCGTTTTACTCTCCGTTGTTATCTGGTTCGTACAGCTACTCTGGATATATAGCCGTGCCAGGGGAGACGGGCAGGACCCGCTCCGGCCAGTCTCTGGTGCCGCGATCTTTTTCGTGTTTGCGGCGCCGGTTGCCATCGCGCTTCCGAATCTGGTCGATCGGCTGGCTGACTTCTGGGAGAATATTTTCCAGCCGGAGATGATGGATCGATTCCGATCGTCCGAGTCCGGGGAGTATTCCGTTCCCCGTCTGATCGTTGCGGGCAAGACGATCCCGCTCACCCAGGATCGGGTGCAGATCGGACGATTCGACAACAATGATCTGATGCTCGATCACCCGACGGTTTCTGCCTACCACGCCGAAGTGATTCTCCGGCCGGATGGCAAGTACGAGCTGATGGACCGGGACAGCCGCAACGGCACCCGGATCAACGGCACGATGGTACGAGCCGCCGTGCTGAAACATGGCGATCAGATCACGCTCGGTGCGCTGACGATCCACTATCTGGTGGGTTCGGATGGTGAGGCGAGTCATGAGCCGCCGGCTCAGGCACCTCCCCCGAGTCAGCAGCAGCCCTGAGGGTTTCCGCGGCGGAGCCCCCGGCACACGCAGAATAACTGAACAGACGAACAGAAAAACGCCCCTGGCCGAGGGTCTGGCCAGGGGCGTTGAACATTCTGATTCGGGATCAGCTATGCGATCGTCTAGTAGCGATCGTACTGACGCGGTGGTCGGTTACTGCGGAAACAATCGTTGCAGTAGACCGGTCGATCCGGCTTCGGCTGGAACGGTACTTCGGTTGGCTTTCCACATTCACTGCAGGTTGCCGAGTACATCTGGCGATCCTGGCGCTGTCCGCCGAATCCGCCACCGTAGCTGTTGCCACCTTCTGGCTGCCGGCGTGCCTTGTTGGCGCGCCTGCATTCCGGGCAGCGGCTCGGCTCGTTCGTGAAGCCTTTTTCGACATAGAATTCCTGCTCACCAATGGTGAACACGAACTCCGCGTTGCAGTCACGGCAGTTCAGGGTCTTGTCAGCGAAACTCATCTCTTGGGGTCTCCTTAGTGACGGGTGCTTGACACCAGGCGTCGAAATATGCCGGTGTCATTTGTATCTACCTGGCTCAGGTTTCTCGGCGAGATGAGATCGGTGACAGGCCCTCTTCTGTCTCCTGGGGACATTCACGCGGAAATCCTTGGCCACTATTGTGTTTTATAGCACACCTGTGACTTGCTGACCAGTGTAGTCTGTCACATTCTGCCCGTCCCAATCATGTTTCCGAGATATTGCGAACGGAATCGAGATGAACCTGCATGGTGCGGGTATTGACATCTTCCTCGCCGCTGAACTGAATCGCGAAAATCGGGTGCTTTGCTCCGGACTGATCATGGCTCACCCATTGCCCGTGTCGGAAGCCTTCAACCGTCCGCCCGGCCAGGAGCTGCCCGAGCTGTTCTGCACTGATCTGCCGCAGATGCAGCTGACCACCGCAGCAGGGACAGGTCAGCGGGATGCTGGTCTGATTGTCGAACTCCAGATAGAGATAGCCATTGCGTATCGTGGTTGTCACGATCCTGCGGCCGCCGATGCGCGCGTCCGCATGTTCGGCGGAACAGACGTACTTGCCGTTCAGCTCGACGAGGGGAAAGCCATCATCTGGGCAGGTGGGGTGTGATTGTGTGCTGCTCACCGGTGATTTCTCCTGTTTCCGGCATTCGTTCGCCGATTCCGGATCTATCCTACCCCGCCGTGTCTGCGCCTGCCTGATGGTATAGTCCGATGTGGCATGGGCGGGTCATTGAGCTGATGATCCGTTTTCTGGGTTCTGGACGTCGGGGGAGCATGGCTCGATTACCGAAAAGTCGTAAAGCTGGTGGATTCTCCGTTTCCCAGGTGCCATCCCTCCGGAATTTCCGCAACTGGACACCAGACGAGACCCGAACCTGGATCCGTCAGTTCATCATCATGGTGGTGGGGCTGTTCTTCTTCGCGCTGGCACTGATGCTGAGCATCTACGCCAACGTCGGGGCGAACTCCTGGATGGTCTTTCATGATGGCATCGCGATTCAGTCTCCGCTGACCATCGGCCAGGCGTCGCAGAGCGTTGGTCTGGTGATGATTCTCGCGAGCTGGCTGGTGGGGATTCGACCCGGAATGGGGACGATCTTCAACATGTTGCTGGTCGGCTGGTTCATGGACCTGATTGTCTGGTCCGGCCTGATCGACTACGCCACTTCCCTGCCGGTTCAACTGACAATGCTCGGGCTCTCGATTCTGATTCTCGGCTTGTCATCCGGCATGTATATCAAGGCGGGCTTCGGGGCCGGGCCGCGGGATAGCTTCAACCTGGCGATGATCGAGCTGACCAACATGTCGATTACGGTCAGCCGCTGGCTGATCGAAGGCTCGGTGGTGGTGATCGGGATTCTGCTGGGCGGCCAGTTTGGCTACGGCACGGTGATCTATGCCATTCTGATCGGGCCTGCGGTGGGACTCGGATTCCGGGTGTTTGGCTTGCATCGAACACCGACTGCCGCACAGCGCAAAGCCTCCACAGACAGCTAGCCGGAGCAGGAGCGGTCGACAGCACGCTGGTGGGTCGTGAATAATGGGGCAACGTAGGCGGAACGAGATCGATTCGCGGAGGATGACCACTAATGAGCGCGAACTCTGGAAGTATGCAGGCACTGATTGATGATCTTGGCCTGTTGCGGGACCGGATGGTTCCGATGTTCGAGGTGATGTGTGAAGAGTGGGTTAACCGGACGGAACCGGGCTACCCGGTAATCTTCGACAATGTCGAGTCCGGCGGCTACTTCGGCATCAACCTCGATCCGGGCTACGGCCTGTATGTGATGGTGGATGACGGGCAGATTCTCGCCCAGTTGAATGTTATTGCCTGGCGAACCGATGTGCGCTCCGCCGCCAATCGGGAGAAGTTCAGCAGCATGCCGACCGGCGGCGTTAAACCGGTCTCCAGCGCAATGAGCGACAATGAGCTGCGCAATCTGATTTCCGAGCTCATGGCGCACTGGAACGTTCAGCCGCTGGTGATCCGGGTCACTGACAGCTAGCGGCCAACGACTTCTGACGATCGAACACGTTCCGCGACAGCACGCGTTGAGAAACAGAAAAACGGCCAGCCCCGCAGGGCTGGCCGTTTCGCGTTGGGGAAAGGCTCTGGTTTGCGGTCTACGAGCACCCCAGGCTGTTGCCACAGTTGAGGCACTTGTAGCAGCCACCGTTGCGAATCGTGATGTGTCCGCAGATGTCGCAGAACGGGGCATCACCCATCATGCTGGAGAGCTGCTCGCCCCAGCCACCGTCTGGCTGGGATGCAGGAGCCGCCGGTGCCGCGCCCTGTGCAACGGCGACCAGGTTGGCGATCTCCTCGTGGCTGGTATCGCCCCCGTTGGTTCCGTTGGCTGCACCGTTGTGCCCATTGGTGCCGTTTGCCGCCGGTGCCTGCGTCTGAGTGGCGGTTGCGGCCGCGGTCGGAGCGCTATGCTCCGGCGCGGCGCTGGCTCCCCCCGGGTCTGGTGGTCCCAGCTCCGTTGGATCGGTGTCGATCGTCGGCTGGACCTGAATGAAGTCGGTCCGGCCAAGGTACTCGTATCCAAGTACCCGGAAGACGTAGTCGATGATCGAGGTTGCCATCTTGATGTTCGGGTGGCCTTCAACCATCCCCTGCGGCTCGAAGCGCTGGAACGTGAAGGTTTCCACGAACTCTTCCAGCGGCACTCCGTACTGGAGTCCCTTGGAGATGGCGATAGCGAAGTTATTCATCATACTCCGGAAGGCGGCACCTTCCTTGTGCATGTCGATGAAGATCTCGCCGAGCGTGCCATCTTCGTACTCACCGGTGCGCAGGTAGATCTTGTGGCCAGCAACCCGGCCTTCCTGCGTGAATCCACCCCGCTTGCCCGGCATCGGCCGGCGCTTCGGTCGCTCGATGACCTTGACGGCCGGTTCCGGTGCGGCGGCCACGGCGGGCTCTTCAGCGGCTTCCGCTTCATCCTCATGCGATGAATCGCTGACGGACGAGAGCGGCTGCGAGAGCTTGGAGCCGTCGCGATAGAGTGCCATTGCCTTGAGGCCGAGCTGCCAGGACGCCATGTAGGAGTCCTCGATGTCCTGCACGGTGACATCGTTCGGCATATTGATCGTCTTGGAGATTGCGCCAGAGAGGAACGGCTGTACCGCTGCCATCATCTTGACGTGACCCATGTAGTGGATGAATCGTTCACCGTGGCGACCACAGGCATTGGCGCAATCGAAGACCGACAGATGCTCATCTCTGATGTGCGGAGCACCTTCGACGGTCTGCATCCCGCAGATCACGTCGTTGGCCTCTTCGATCTGCTTCCAGGTGTAGCCGAGCGAACGCAGCAGGTTGAATCCTGGCTTGCTCCACTGCTCTGCGGTGAATCCGAGCCGCTTCATCGTCTCTTCGCCCAGCGTCCAGACGTTGAAGGCGAATGGAAGCTCGAACACGGCCGCCAGCATACCTTCGAGGCGGTTGATCTCGTCATCAGTCAGGCCACGCTCACGCAGTGAATCCCGGTTGATGTGCGGCGCCTCGCTGAAGCTCAGCGTGCCGAGCAGGTAGCGCATGATGTCCTGCACCTCGGTCTCGCCGTAGCCGAGCGCCTTGAGGGCCGGCTCAACCGACTGGTTGGCAATCTTGAAGTACCCGCCACCGGCCAGTTTCTTGAACTTCACCAGCGCGAAGTCCGGCTCCACACCGGTGGTATCGCAATCCATCAGCAGACCGATGGTGCCGGTTGGCGCCAGCAGTGTTGCCTGTGCGTTGCGGTAGCCGTGTTCCTCGCCGAGCTCGATGGCCCGGTCCCAGGCGGTCCGGGCTGCTTCCAGCATGTCGCCGGGGCAGTAATCCGGGTTGATACTGACTGGCTTGATCGAGAGGTTCTCGTAGTCCTCGTGCGTGGCGTTGTATGCGGCCCGACGATGGTTCCGCATCACCCGGAGCATGTCGTCGCGGTTTTCCTGATACTTCGGGAACGGTCCGAGCACAGCCGACATCTCTGCCGAGGCTGCGTAGGACTCGCCCGTCAGAATCGAGGTCAGGGCACCGGCGATAGCGCGGCCAGCTTCGGAATCATAGGCCAGCCCCATCTGCATCAGCAGGGAACCGAGGTTTGCATAGCCGAGGCCGAGCGTCCGGAAATCGTAGCTGTTCCGGGCAATCGACGGGCTGGGGAACTGGGCCATCAGCACGCTGATCTCCAGCACAACGGTCCAGATCCGGGTTGCATGACGATAGCGCTCGAGATCGAACTCCCGGGTTTCCACATTGTAGAAGGTCAGGAGATTCAGCGAGGCCAGGTTGCAGGCCGTATCGTCCAGGAACATGTACTCCGAGCACGGGTTGGATGCGTTGATCCGGCCGGAGACCGGGCAGGTGTGCCAGTCGTTGATGGTGGTATCCAGCTGAACACCCGGATCGGCGCACTGCCAGGCTGCCTGAGCAATCTGGTGCCAGAGATCACGGGCTCGCACGGTGCGATGGGCGGAGCCATCGGTTCGCCGGGTCAGGTGCCACTCTTCATCATCGATGACCGCCTGGATGAAATCATCCGTAATGCGGACGGAGTTGTTGGAATTCTGGCCGGAGACCGTGGCGTAGGCTTCTCCATTGAAATCGGCCGAGTACCCGGCAGCGATCAGTGCCGCCACCTTCTGCTCTTCTTCGGCCTTCCAGTTGATGAACGCCTCGATGTCCGGATGATCGATATCGACCACCACCATCTTGGCTGCCCGCCGGGTGGTGCCACCGCTCTTGATGGCGCCGGCTGCACGATCGAAGATCTTCAGGAAACTCATCAGCCCGGATGATGATCCACCACCGGAAAGCGGTTCACCCTCACCGCGCAGCTGCGAGAAATTGCTCCCTGTACCGGAGCCATACTTGAAGACGCGTGCCTCCCGGATCGCCAGGTCAAAGATGCCCCCCTCGTTGACCAGATCATCGGCGACGGACTGAATGAAGCAGGCGTGTGGAGTCGGTCGGGTATAGGCATCGGCAGACTGGACAACCTGATCGGTTTCCGGATCGACATAGGTATGTCCCTGCGCCGGGCCAGTAATGCCGTAAGCGTGGGAGAGGCCGGTGTTGAACCACTGCGGCGAGTTCGGGGCGGCCATCTGATGGACAAGCATGTACTTCAG
This sequence comes from Sphaerobacteraceae bacterium, assembly GCA_007695115.1. GTDB lineage: Bacteria > Chloroflexota > Chloroflexia > Thermomicrobiales > Thermomicrobiaceae > SLMJ01. The sequence goes on along the minus strand of REEK01000094.1, from coordinate 1,773 downwards.
CTCGTCTTCGAATACCTGGGCATCATCGGGAGAGGCGAAATAGCCGTGCTCTTCACCCCAGTGACGCCAGGTGTTGGCCAGCCGGGAGATCACCTGCTTTGCGCTGCGCTCCGGCCCGAGAACTGGCTCGCCGTCTTCACCGAAGATCTGATTGCCATGCTCATCGTACTGCGGTACGCCGGCCTTTCGGAAATACTTGGAAACCATAATGTCCGTGGCGACCTGAGACCAGACCGCGGGAATCTCCGCGTCTTCCATCTCGAAGACCACCGAGCCATCCGGGTTCGAAATTCGGGAGGTCCGCTGGACCCACTCGATCGTGCTAAACGGGTCCTGCCCCGGCTGGGTGAAGATCCGCTGGATCACCAACCCACTGGTGTCTGCCATTATGCGTACCCCTTCCTTGTGCTTCCCGCTCTTCCCTGCTTGAACGGGTGGCGTAATTGAAGCGAGAAGACCCCTGTGATCATGGCCTCGCCCACGCCTGCTAGTCCGTGCGAATGTGCCGATTATCTGAAACTGTCGATTGCTGCTCCGGTCAACGAGGTAGCAGCACTACATTGATACGCGAGAACGATGCCCTGCCATTCAGCTGTGACAACAGTCAGAATGCTCCATAGTAATGGAGTTCCGCATTGTCAAGGGGCAGTGCGTTTTCATCAGTCAATCCCGTATATAGCGTGCTTACCCCACTGGGAACGCAACATCTAGTGTATCAACCCCGGAATTGGGATGTCTACACTTGCCAGAGAGTCAGATTTACCATCGATTATAGAACATATGTTCGCTATGTCAAGAGGGTGTTAAGTGCCCACTCTGTCGGATCAACGGAACGCATGTTTGCCGACAGTGTCGACAGTTTGAAAGCCCGGGGACCTGGATCGGCCTGGGCAATCGCCTTCCAGGCGGGGAAACCAGCCCGTGACGCCATGATGTGACCACGCGGCACAGCCCCGAAAATCGCCGCTCATCAAGGCATTATAGCGGATCGTTGTACGTACGCAAGTACGTTCGGGTACGGATCCACATATTGGTAGTATCGGCGCAACAGGCCAGCAGGGATCAGGGATCAGTGATGTGAGGAAAGGTCGTGACCACATTCTACGTCTACATCACCACGAACCGCTCCGGTGGGCTGTACATCGGGGTAACCAACGATCTTGATCGCCGTATTGCCGAGCACAAGGGCGGCGAGATCACTGGGTTCACCCAGCGGTACAACCTGCACCGGCTGGTGTATGTCGAAGAGTTCTCCAGTATCCGGGAAGCGAAGGATCGTGAGAAGCAGCTGAAGGGTTGGCGGCGGGAGAAGAAAATCGCGTTGATCGAGGCGGAGAACCCGGAGTGGCGGGACCTGTACTTCGAACGCCCGTGATCAGCGGAGGTGCTAGCGCTTCACCTTACACAATCGTGAGCCCTGCCTTCCCATCACGCTATCTGGAGCCTTTCCCCCCACGTCATCTTGAGCGAAGTCGAAAGATCTCGTGCGCGGCCGGGCTCGTGGTTCGGAACCGGTTACCAGGCGAAAGGGAGAGATGCTTCGACAAGCTCAGCATGACGTGCGTGGGTGCGCATTACCCCACGTTATCGTGAGCCTTTCCCCCCCACGTTATCTTGAGCGAAGTCGAAAGATCTCGTGTGCGGCCGGGCTGATGTTTCGGAACCGGTTGCCGTGCGAAGGGGAGAGATGCTTCGACAAGCTCAGCATGACGTTGGGTAGAGGCTTCGCGTTGTTCAGGAGTTCCTGTGCCTGCCCCCGCACTCATCTGGAGC
>REEK01000095.1 GCA_007695115.1 Sphaerobacteraceae bacterium | reverse complement strand
TCGTTACCCGGGTGGTTGTACTGGCTTGAGACAACTGAGAGGTCCAGTTCCGCTGCCGCGATGTACCACTCCTTGGTCGCGTCTTCTTCGGCTTCCAGTACTCCGATGAACCCATCAGCATCGAGGTAAAACCCGAAAGCGGTGATCGTGTCGGTGCCAGCAGCCGTCGAATCACCGGTGTAGGTGAATGAGGCAATGCCGTCTGAATCGGTGACCACTAGCGAGTCCGACTGATCGTGCGGGCTACTGTTGTCAAACTGGAACTGAATGAGGCCAGGCCCCACGGCCTCTCCGTCATCCTGCATTGTTCCGGTAACGGTGTGATCTGAACCGAGCGGATTCGGATCTGGATCGATCGGGTTGAGTGTCAGTGTTCCTTCGCCCTCGACTGCTCCGTCGGCCCAAGTTTTGACTTCATTGAAGTCGTAATCCCTGTCGTTCAGAGTCACCGTGACCGAGTCAGTGCCGAGGCCTGCGGACTCGTAGGTGATTTCCTCACTGAGCGAACCATCTTCGAGTGTGAAATCGTCGTTGAGCACCTCAGTCGAGTTGTCGGCATCATCGACATGCTCGATGACAACGGTGACGGTGCCCGAAGCATCGCCCGGGGCGTCGACTGCAACAGTCAGGGTGTGGTGGTTCAGGTTGAGCTCGTCCATGACGGCGACCATTGCGTCCAGGTCGGCGCCGGTCAGTCCAGCGTCTTCGAAGGCCTGCTGCCAATCGGCGTCATCGTTATCAAGATCCTGGGATTCAATCGCTTCAAGCAGGGCCTGTCCGTCAAGCGTGATATTGAGATCATCTGCTGCCTCTAGAGCGTTCAGCAACCCGGCGACCACAAGTCCATCACTCTTGAAGTAGGGGTTCGTGGAATCCTCAGGCGTTACCGAGACCACAGCCAGGCTCCACGTCTTGGTGGTGCTGGCCGAGAATTCGCCATCGTCGGTCAATACAGTAACTTCGATGGTATCGGTGGCTGGCTCGTCTGAGCCATCGTAGGTGATGGTTGCGATACCATCGTCGACTTCGACCGAGACATCACCGTTGTCGTCATCATCGTTGGTGAGTGTCACGTCTTCGGTCGAGTCATCGTCGAATTCGCGGGTGACGGTAACGTCGAATTCGTCGTCATCATCGAAATCAACCTGGGTGCCATCGACCTCCTGGATCGATGCGGTCAGGCTGGCTCCAGTGCCGACGAGCTTCTCAGAGTCCTCTGGATCGAGGATGAGCTCCGGGCCGGCCCATGTCTTGGTGGCGGTGCCGGATACGGAAACGCCATCAACTGTCACGGAGACTTCGATGGTGTCCTTTGCGGGATCATTCGGGCCGTCGTAGGACAGCGTGGCAACGCCATCGTCTACTTCAACCGCGAATATAGTCACGTCCACCGCGTCGTCATCATCCGCCGCATCGTCAAAGACCCGGCTGATTTCAGCGGAAACGTCGCCAGCTGCGGCGATATCGACCTGATCATCGTCGCTGTCGACAACGGTAATCTCAATCTCGTGGGTGGTACCGAGTGGGTTGGTGGATTCCTCGGGATCGAGGTTCAGACTGTACTCGGCCCAGGTCTTGGTGACGGTCTGACTGGCGTCGATACCTTCCACCTCGACGGTGATGGTATCGGTGCCTTCTACCGCTCCGGTGTAGCTCAGCGTTGCGTTGCCGTCTGCACCAGACGTGGCATCGTCAGGCGTGAGCTCCACACCGAGGTGGGCATTGTTGGCCGTGGTGGTTTCCGTTACCGATGCTGAGACGTCAGCACCTTCGAACGCAGCGCCGTACTGATCGAGCACGGTCACGGTGATGTCATGGGTGTCACCCACGGCGTTGGTTGCGCTCTGTGGCGAAACGCTGAAGCTGGTGGCTTCGGCCGGATCTGGATCCGGGATCTGAACGTCGCCCACCTGGTTGTAGCGCCACTCGAAGTAGTGCTGGCCGACGTTGCCGGATTCCACCTGCCACTCCGGCGCATTGCCCGGGGTAAAGGTGAGGCAGCGACGTTCGAAGCACTGAACCAGAACGTTCTGCTCGACGTTGTTCACCGTGACCCAGGCCCAGTATGCCGGGGTGGTCGGGAAGCCGACTGCGTAGAACGGATTCGGGACGACCGGCTGGTTGTCGACATACCCTTCACCGTCCCAGATGGTCCCGGTGCTTTGCATGAAGTCCCAGAAGACTGAGGCAACATAGAAGCCGGTTTCCTGGATCCAGTAGTCATCGGTCACGCCATAGGCCGGGCCGAGCGCTTCATTCTGGAAGATGAACCCGTCAGCGGTGATGACATCAACGATGACGTTGTCCTCGGAGCGCGGATCGTTGTCCATCGCACCACCCATGGTGGCGTAGGTCGGACCAGGTGATCCGGGATCGCCGGCAACCTGAATCTGGGCCGGGAACGCCTCGACGAATTCGGCATCACCAACCTGAACCTTTCCGGTCATCATCTCGTAGGCCAGCAGGCCCTGAGTGATGAACCATGGAGATTCCGGATCAGCACTATTCCAGGGCATTTCCATACGGGATTTGTCCGTGTACTGGACATCGCGGAGCTGGTTTTCGCCAGCTTCAACGTATGGCTCCTGGATCAATGGTGTGTTGGCGCCAGGCCCCCACATCCAGGTGCGCTCGGTGACGCCATCCTGGACCGCGAGATCGGTGCGATCCCAGACATCCTGGAACTCATCGGTGGCGAAATCATATGCATGCGGGTTATACGGTGGAACGTCCTGCGCGGACGCACTCAATGTTGTGGCGAACAGACTGGCGATCAGAGCCAGCACTGCTATCAGCCGGAATTTTACTCCCAAGGTTTCCCCTCCTCGAACGAATGTGAAAAATGCGACGCGACGATGTGCAGCCCCTGCTGCAGAGACCTGAGACACGGTTGCCAATCGTGCCTTGTCGCTCCCCTCTTTATTTCCAGATCACCCGGCTATCCCATGCTGAACGATCTGGTGACGACCACGCGTTTGCGCTTCTCAACCTGAGAACAGGGAAACAGATTTTCCCGAAGAAATCAAGACAGGTATGCAATCCGGTTCCATATATGAAACGTTCCGGTTCATCTGTGGTTGCACCAGTGCATAGAATGCGCTGAAGCAGACTTGCCCATGACGCAGGTGAAATAGGCATTGTAGACGAAAGCGACCGGGGGCGTTTTGAAAGGGTCAGGGGAGGACAGAATCAGCCCCGGGCTGGATGCCCGGGGCCGTCTCTTCTGTGATCGAAACGAAACGTACAGGCGAGGTACAGGTACTCGAACAGATCTAGTTCTCGTAGTGAACGGTGATCTGAGCGGCATCTACTTGTGCGGTGCCGTTATCTCCCCTGGCGCGGATCAGCAGGCCGAAGCTATCTGCGTTGATGTCGGAGGGGTACCAGCCCAGGCTTGTGTTCCAGAGCCAATCATCGGCGCCATAGGTGCGCGAGGTGATCGAGGATGGCCAGGCAACATCGTCATTCAGATTGTCTCCCACACCACTCGTGCCGTTCTTCGTCAAATGGATCATCCGGTCACTAACTGGCTCACTACCCTCGGCGCTCCGCCAGACCTCCACTTCGATTCCGACGATTGTCGCCTCATCTGGAATATCGAAGCCGAAGTCGGAGAGCACCAGGATTTGAGTGGGGGTTCCAGAGCTCACCCCTGCTGTTGAGACCTCGCCGTTCTCCTCTTCGACCACGTGGCTCAACGAGCTCCAGGCTGAATTCCCGCCGGCGCCCGAAAACACGTTGGTCGCACCACCTGCATAGTTCGACTGTAAACCGAGTTGCCCGAGGATCGTGAACGTCTGGCTTACGGTTGAGTAGATCTCCCTGTCGTCGACGTCATCGCCATCTTCACCCTTGTCGACCATGTCCGCAGACACTGTCCACTCACCTGTCGCCGTCTCCTCGCCAACGGTCATCGTGAACGTATCCGTCTGGTCCATCCCAGGATAGATGTCTTCGCCGGTGGATCGATTGCCCCAGACGCCAACCCAGTCGCCACTGTCACTCTCACACTCGAACGAAACGTTCATGAGGTGTGCGTACTCTTCGGGTTCCCGATGCGGTTGGTCTTCCTGGGGCGTTGTGTCGACCTCGGTGAACTCGAATACGTCAGTAAAGTTTTCACCAGCGTCACAGTCATACGACCCATGGCTGAACGTCGTTTTGAAGACAGCGTATAGGTCATCGTCGCCATCGTCAGGATTGTAGATGTTCCCAGCCAGTTCAAGCCCGGTGTCCCCTTGCCGCGCCCCGTCGAGTTCATTCTTGACGATCGTAAGCCCGAACTGTCGCGGGCCAGGGAACGTGATCGTCTCCGAGTCCTCTGAACCTGTTACGCCAGGCATCTCAGCATTGATGACCACATCGGTTGGTCGAGTATAGAATTCCCGACTGCTGATAATCGTGAACTCGACCGTCCCATTAGTGGTTTGCAGTGTCTGGGCGTAGCCCTGGTCTGCGCCACCGAAGTACATCTGCCCGCCACCATCGATTCCGCTCGGGAGGTCGATGTCGATGTCCTGTCCGTCAAGATCGGTCATCGGCTGATCATTCTGGTCGTACATCGTAACAGTAACGTCGATGCCGTCCCGATCCGCGTGACTCTCATGGTCATAGGGATCTTCTGACGTGATCAGCACGTATTCGGGTGCAAAGTACCATTCCTTCTGGGCGCTGGTCGTCGCTGCAACTTCAACCAGGTTGCCGTCATCGTCAAGATAGCTTGCCGTGGCGGTGATGGTGTCGGTGTCCGCGGCTTCCGCTCCATCTGTGTAGGTGAAGTCGACTGCTCCGTCGGCATCCGTGAATCCAGCGCCGGTGAGGCCCTTGTTCGGTCCATCGTCAACTTCGAAGATCACCGCTGCATTAGCGATTCCAGTAATCGACGTATCGCTTTCGGTAAGGGTGCCGGTGACCGTATGGTCGCTACCCACCGGCTTTGGGTCCGGATTCAACGGAGTGAGATCGAGTTTGTTGTCTGTGGAAACTGGCTGTTCGATCCACTCTTTGGCGTCCTGGAAGACAAAATCTTCACCCTCGACGGTGACCGTGATGCTGTCAAAGCCGACGCCTTCTGCGCTGTAGGTGAACTCTTTGGTGGCTTCGCCGTTCGTGAGTTCATTGCCCTTCGAATCGAGCAATTCGGAATCGTCCTCGTGTTCCACAAGGACATCGAAGTCGGTAGAGGTTCCACCCGCCGGAACCGAGATATCCACCGTGAATGTATGCTGGTTCATCCCGGCGTCGTCGATGACCTGCATGAGGTCTTCAACGTCTGCTTCCCCCAGTTGCTCCTTCAACACCATTTCTATCCGTGCGTCTATGTTCGCTGCTGGGTCGACCGCGAAGGACTGGTAGAAATCTATGAAGAACTGGTCCACATCCAGGCTAATGTCTGCATTGTCCTCGGCAGCGTTGAACACTGTGAGAGCGTGAAACATAACGACCTGTTCGAAGCCCTCAAAGTAGGGGTTGGTTGAATCATCCGGTGATACGGAGACCGACACTTCGGACCAGATCTTCGATACAGTCTGCGAACCTGCGATCCCGGCAACCGTGACGGTGATCGTGTCTGTACCGGTGTCCGTCCCGGTATAGCTCAGGCTGACCTGGCCAGCGGAATTGGTGACGGTGCTGGCGGACGTCAGAGCTGTGTTTTCGTGTGGGCCGTCAGTAACGGTCGCCGAAACGCTGGCGCCGGAGAACGGCTCGTCGTCGGTGCCTTCGACGGTGACCGTGATCGTGTGGCTGGTGTTTACCAGAGTGGTGCTCAGGCTCGGGGCCACCGAGAAGCTGGACACTTCGACGGTTGGCGCATCGTCGTCCACGCTGTCATCTGCGCTGTCATCTGCGCTGTCGTCGACGGTGTCGTCGGCACCATCGCCAACTGAGTCATCTGCGCCATCATCAACCGTGTCGTCGGCACCGTCATCAACTGGCGGGGTTGGGTCCGAAATGTCGCCGACCTGGTTGTAGCGCCAGTCGAAGTAGTGCTGGCCAACGTTGCCGGATTCCACCTGCCATGCCTGCGTATTGTCCGGGGTGTAGGTGAGGCAACGGCGTTCGAAGCACTGGATCAGCACGTTCTGCTCGACGTTGTTGACCTGCACCCACGTCCAGTAAGCCGGAGTGAGCGGGTAGCCAACCGCATAGATCGGGTTCGCGACTACCGGTCCGGTCTCCAGATTTCCGTTCTCATAGACCGGGCCAGTGCTGTTCATGAAGCCCCAGAAAACGTTGGCAATCGGCTGGTTGATTCCTTCGACGCTCTGCCAGTCGCCATCAACGTCGGTCACAGCATAAGTTTCGAGATGTGACATTGGTTCGATGTTTCCGCCAGCGTGCATGAAATCGGTAATGAGGTTGCCACCGGTACGCGGTGAGCTATCCAGATGCATGCCCATGGTGGCGTAGGTCGGTCCCTGCGAATTGGGATCGCCTGCAATCTGGATTTCGGCCGGGAATGCTTCGACGAACTCGGCATCGCCGACCTGGACCTGGCCGGACATCAGTTCCCAGGCGAGTAGACCCTGAGTGATGTACCAGTCGGATTCGAGGTCAACCGGATGCACCGGCATCTCCATACGGGACTTATCGGTGTACTGAACATCCCGCTCGCCATTGTCGGCTTCTGCATACGGTTCCTGCGTTAGATCGGTGTTAGCGCCTGGTCCCCACATCCAGGTACGCTCGGCAACGCCTTCCTGAACCGGGCGGTCGGTGCGATCCCAGACCTGCTGGAACTCCGGAGTGGCGAATTCATAGGTATGTGGGTTATAGGGTGGAACTTCCTGCGCGGACGCAAACAGAGTTGTGGCGAACAGACTGGCGATCAATGCCAGCACTGCTATGAGTCGAAACTTTACTCCCAAGATGTGCCCTTCTCGAACCAATGCAAATAACATGCGACGCGACGAGGTGCAGGCGCTGCTGCAGGGACCTCAGATGCGGTCGCCAATCGGTGTTGCTCACGTACAGCTCGTCCGGCTACCCCCGGGCTGAACGAACAGATGACGTATACGTTCTTTCTTTGTCAAGCAATGAAAATGAGGCAGTATTCCTCAAAGGATTCTTCGTAAGTATACACAAGTATGCACAATGCGAATCGAGCGGTATCACTACTGGCGGTCTCGGTACGTGGAGTGTGCTGGCGGATGGGAAGGAGAATGTCACTCGTGGGGAGATCGCGCGTTATGAGATCGGTTAAACGGGCCAGCCCCGGGATGGGTTCCCGGGGCTGAATCCGCGCGGTGATCAAACAGGTTGGCGAAACAATCTATCCTACGAGAAAGGACACCTCCACCGAATCTGTCTCTCCGGAACCCTGGTGAGTGGCGGTGAATTCGATGTCCGTTTCGCCAGTTACCAGGCCACCGCCACTATCGTACACAAGCTCTTCGACATTCTCGCCATCGCTGTCGAGTGTCACTGTCACACAGTCGATGCTTTCAGACTGACCCGTGCTATCGAGAAGGAAGAGTCCGAAATCATCATGATCACGGCATACTTCAACTTCCTCACCATCGAGGTCAGTTCCCGTGGCTTCGATGCTCAATTCGGTTGTATCGTCGCCCCCGGGCTCCGTTGCGCTGATATCAAGGTTGGTGACGGTTTCGTCTGGTTCGAACCAATCTTTTTCGGCACCGTCGTCGTCTCCTGTCAGAACAACCTCGAGCCCCCCATCATCGTTCAGGAAGGCTGTCATCGCTGAGATCTCGTCCGTGCCTGAATCGTCACGCGTATAGGTCATCGATGTCTGGCCCTCGGAGTCGGAAGCTCCGGCGCGTTCGAGGGAAGCGTCGTCACCATCGAAGACGTTGAAGATCACGAGGGCGTCTTCAATCGGATCTCCACCCTCGCTGTCGAGCAACGTGGCTTCGACGGTGTGCTCAGTGCCGACCGGGCTCGGGTCCGGATCCAGCGGATCAATCGTCAGCACCGCGTCGGATTCGACCGGCTGCTCGGTCCACTCCTGGATGTCGTCGAACTCGACCTCGTCCTCGCCGACGGTAACGACCATCGAGTCGGTTCCAACTCCCCGCGCATCATAGGTGATCACTTCGGTGAGCGATCCGGTGTCGAGCGTGAAGGTCTCATCGTAGAAGGTATCGTCCGTACCGGTATCAGGTGAATGAGTGATCGCCACGTCGACGTCGCCGTTGCTGTCCTCGCCTGGCGCGTCGACCTCGAGCGTGAACGTGTGTTCGTTCAGGCCCGCGTCGTCCAGCGCTGCAAGCAAGGTATCAATGTCACCCTCGTCGAAGGATGCATCATCCAGGATGTCTTCCCAGCCATCCGGATCCTCGCTATCGGCGGCAACGTCGTAGACAGTTTCGATGTCGAAATCGATCCCTTCATCGATAGCAATTTGACGCAGCATCAGCACTTCGTAGTACCAGACTTGCTCATGATCCTGGTCGATGTATGGGTTGATTGCCTCTTCCGGCGTTAATTCAATGGTTGTGGTGTCGACCTCTGCACCCCAGGCCTTCTCGGCCTCTTCAGTTTCATTCACTTCAACGAGATTTCCGTCCTCGTCGAAGTAGTGCGCCTGCGCCGCGATGGTATCGACGTCACCATCGTCCGCATCGCGATCAGTGTAGGTAAAGCTGGAATTTCCATCGTCGTCGGTGAGTCCTCCGCCGGTGAAGAGACCCCAGTTCGGTCCCTCGGAGATGTCGAAGGTCACCAGCGCACCTTCGATCGCTTGCGGATCGATCGCGTCACCGTCCGTAAGCGTCGCATTCACGGTGTGTTCGGATTCGAGTGGATTCGGTCCGGCCGTCAGCGGATCAAGCGTCAGTTCATCATCGCTTGATACCGGCTGGCTGATCCATTCCTTGGCGTCCTCGAAGACGAAGTCCTCACCATCGACTGTGACCGTGATGGTGTCGAAGCCTTCAGCCTCGGCCTGGTAGGTGAATTCGTCAATTGCCTCGCCATCGTCGATCGACTGATCGGAGGCGGAGAAGATTTCACCTTCATTCTCGTTCACGACACTGACGTCATAGGAGCCGATGTCGTCATCTCCGCCAGGAATTGTCACCTGAACCGTGAAGGAGTGCTCATTCACACCGGCATCGTCGATCGCATCCATCAGGTCGTTGATGTCCTCTTCGCTGACTCCCTGGTTGCCCAGCGATCCTTCGAAGTCAAACTCGGCGTCCTGATAGAGGTCGGACAGCAACTGATGCTGATCGAGCGTGAGTCCCATCTCTTCCGCAGCCTGAAGCACGGTCATCGTGTCGACGATGATCGGGTACCCACCCGGGAAGTACGGATTCTCCGCATCGTCCGGGGTGACCTCGACTGAGATATCTGCCCAGGTCTTGGTGACGGTCTGGTCCTGGTCGATTCCCTCGACCGAAACGGTGATCGTGTCCTCGCCGAGGTCCGTTCCCTCGTAGCTCAGTGTGGTGGTGCCATCGGAACCGGTGGTGGCATCGTCGGGTGTCAGGTTCGTGACCTCATGCGGACCATCGGTTACGGTCGCAGACACTTCAGCACCCGCAAACGGTTCGCTGTCTTGATCCAGAACCGTCACGGTGATCTCGTGGGTATCTCCGACGGCGTTGGTGGCGTCGTCAGGCGAGACGCTGAAGCTGGTGGCTTCGGCCGGATCTTCTTCATCCGGAATCTGAACGTCACCAACCTGGTTGTAGCGCCAGTCGAAGTAGTGCTGACCGACGTTGCCGGATTCAACCTGCCATTCGGACGGGTTGTTCGGAGCGTAGGTGAGGCAGCGACGTTCGAAGCACTGGACCAGAACGTTCTGCTCGACATCGTCCACCTTTACCCATGCCCAGAACGCCGGAGTCGTCGGGAAGCCGACGGCATAGAACGGGGTTTCGACAACCTGCTGATTGTCGACAAGCCCTTCCCCGTCCCAGATGGTCCCGGTGCTTTGCATGAAGTCCCAGAAGACTGAGGCAACATAGAATCCGGTTTCCTGGACCCAGTAGTCATCGGTGACGCCGAAGGCTGGACCGAGATTTTCATTCTGGAAAATGTAGCCATCGACGGTGATGACGTCGACGATCTCATTGCCCTCGGAGCGCGGATCGTGGTCCATCACTCCAGCCATGGTGGCGTAGGTCGGACCAGCTGATCCTGGATCACCGGCAACCTGGATCTCGGCCGGGAATGCCGGGACGAAGAGTTCATCACCAACCTGAACCTGGCCGGTCATCATCTCGTAGGCCAGCAGTCCCTGGGTGATGAACCATGGGGATTCCGGATCGGCATCGTTCCACGGCATCTCCATACGGGATTTATCCGTGTACTGGACATCACGGAGCTGGTTGTCACCAGCTTCGACATATGGCTCCTGAATCAGTGGCGTGTTGGCACCAGGGCCCCACATCCAGGTGCGCTGGGTGGCGCCTTCCTGAACCGGGCGATCGGTGCGTGCCCAGACATCATAAAATTCATCGGTGTCGAACTCGTACTGATGTGGATCGTAGGGTGGTACGTCCTGCGCGGACGCGCTCAATGACGTCGCAAACAGGCTTGCGATCAGCGCAAGCGCTGCGATGAGGCGTAGCTTGACAGACAAGGTTTCCCTCCTCGTTCGGTGCCGAACGATTCGAAGTCGCGAATTGCAGCGATCGCTGCAGAGCCCCCCGGACACGGCTAGTAACGTGTCCTGTTGTTTCCCTCTCAATCCCCGGATGCTGGACGCCCCGGTAGTGAATTCGCGTGTTCTGTCTCAACC
>REEK01000046.1 GCA_007695115.1 Sphaerobacteraceae bacterium | reverse complement strand
CGCGGTCGGAATCTCGTGCATACCCATTTGGAAGGCGCCATCTCCGGATGTGCTCACCACGTAACTTTCCGGTGACGCCAGTTTAGCCCCGATTGCACCGCAGACTCCCAGCCCCATCGCCGTCTGCTCGGCCGGAGGGACGAGGTTCCCGGTTTCAAAGACCATGTGGTGGGGCCAGTAGTACGCCCACAAGTCGCTCGCGCCATTCTCCAGCACCGTAATCGTGTCGCGACCGAATACCTCATTGATTGCCCGCACGATGCGGCTCGGACGGACTGGGCCTTCTGGATCATCCGCATCGTTGTAGTGAACGGCTTCGTCGATCGCCACTGAGCGTTCCGTTGCCAGTTGATCGAGGCGCTGCTGATCGGGCTCCACCGGTTGACGTTCAGCTCTATCCAGTAGCGCGCGCAAGGTCTGCCGGGCATCGCCCTGAATCGCCAGGTCGGGAATCCAGTTTCGACCCAGTTCGAACGGATCTATGTCAATTTGCGCAAAGTAGGCACCGTCTGGAAAGAACGTGAATGCAGCCGACTGAAATTCCTCCATACGAGAGCCTACGGTGATCAGGAGGTCCGCGCTCTGATAAACGGATTTCGGAAATCCAGTGCGGTACAAGCCAACCGAGCCACAGAAGAGCTCGTGGTCTTCGGGAAGGATCCCGCGCCCAGCTGGGGTGGCAAGCACCGGGATTCCGAATGTCTCGGCGGTAGCTCGAACTTCGTCGAACGCGCCAGAGAGCACCGAACCTCCACCGCAAACCATCACCGGGGAACTGGAGTCAGCGATCATCTGGTAGAGCTGGTCGACTCGCGCCGCGTCCGGACCTGGTCTCACCGCCGTGTCCGCCGGCACGTACTCCGGCATCTCCACATCCTGCAACGCGATATCGGCGGGAATCTCGACGTATACCGGCCCTGGCTTGCCGGTGGTCGCGATCTGAATTGCCCGACGAATCGTCCAGCCAACGCGTTCCGGACGTTCCACGGTGACTGCCCATTTGGTAATCGGGCGCATCATTCCCAGGTGATCGGTCTCCTGGAAGGCCCCCATACCTTCAGTTTGCGTACTCGCCCGAACCGAAAGCGCGAGCACGGGCATACATCCCGAATACGCTTCAAGGATTCCCGGCACCAGATTGGCCACACCGGGACCCGGACACCCGTAGCAAACCCCTACCTTGCCGGACACTCTTGCATAAGCCATTGCCATAAACGCGCCGGACGTCTCGTGTCGCACCAGAACCGCACGAATCGATTTGGAGTCATACAGCTGATCGTAGAAGTGTTTGGCGTTTCCGGGCATCCCAAAAACGTAGCGGACGTCTTCGGCTTCCAGCGACGATACGACTTCTTGCCAGGGATTCCGGATCACGGGTGGTTCCTTTCATCGCCCAGTTCATCGATTCTGGCGCACGAATTTCCTTCCACTTTTATCGATGAATCAGCTAAACGTCAAGAAGTTCAAAACGCGATGCCAAATCGATTGGTTCACTGATTGTCCGATGGGTACAATTGTCGGGATGTTTTAGTGGTCAGTTCAATCACGCCATCGGAGTACTCGTGCTTCCTGCCCGGTTTGAAGAACTCGAACGTGTTCAACTCGAATTAGAACTTCGTCGACGCCTCGCAACAACAGCCTCCCTGCAGGGTCTCGTTCAAGAGGAACAACGTGACCAGCAGCGCCTACAGCAAGAGTTCGACAATCGCCTGTCCCCGCTGAGAAACGATCTCGAGCGGCTGGTCAGCGAGATCGCCAGGCTGGAATCTCGCCTTGATCGCATGATGTTCAGTGGCGGAACAGTTTCGGATGAAGAACTCGATCAGGAGGCAGACGACAAGCGTGCCGATGAGGCGGCCTGGTGGGCCGAATGGCGGCACAAACAGTCGGAACGCAGCCAGCAACGCGTGGCCAAGACGGTATCTCCGATGCCAGACGACATCCAGATGCGTCGGCTCTACCGAACACTGGCCAGGCTCGTGCATCCCGATCGCGCCAAGAACGCCGAAGATCGGGAACATCGTGAGGAGATCATGCGGCAGGCCAACCAGGCCAAGGAAGCGCGTGACCTCACCTGGATGCAGCAACTTCTGGCTGCCTGGTCGCGGGATGACTCGGAGATTCCCAGCCAGTCCGAAGCGATGCGTGGTCGGATTGCCGAACTCGGCCTCGAGCAACAACAGTTGCGGCGAGAACTCAACCAGTTGAAGGAGAGCGCCCTCGGACGTCTGCTTCGACTCGGCGAACGTGATCTTCGACGCCATCTGCGTCACGAAGAGAGCAAACTGCGCCGAGAACTGGCGTTGACTCGTCTCCGCCGTCGAAGAGTTTTGCGCACAATCGATGAGCGTCGCGAGTCGCTGAGTGCGTCGGCCGGTGACTCCTGATCCCACGCAGATGACCCAGCATATAGCCAGGAACTGACAATGAATCCTAATCGATTGACCCGCGAACTGAGACAGATACCCGGGAACATCAGTTCCCCCCATCTTCCGGGCGGAACGCTGATCTCAGCGGTACTGGACCGACGCCTGATGGCGTGGAGTGATCGCGGCGGCGCCAGTCGGATATTCGGTGATGTCTGGTCAGAGCACTGTTGGCACTACCTGAGAAACGGTGCAGACAGTCATGGCGGAATTGTCGAAACGAGCGCGGCCACCATCGTCAGGCTGGATGACAACCCGAACATCGCGATTCAGGCCGGCCGGCACAAGCTACCAAATCCAGACTTTCTGATCGTCGACCGAACTCCAGGTGGTGGGGTTTCTGTGCGAGCGGTCGACGCCAAGTTCGCCGTCGATCGACTCCGCCGCATTCAGGTCAGTCCGGATTCGATACGAGAACTGCTGGAGTTGCCGGACAGCCTGGCGCGAGCCGAACTCGAGAATCGACACGCATTGGAGCCGGAAGCTGACCTCGACTATCTGCCCGGTTACTTTCTCGGCCCCAGCAGCCTGTTGAACGACTACTTCTACGCCAAGATCACGTCCGGGGATGATCCAAAGATTCCAGATGACGAGCTAAAGCTCGTGGACGTACCATCAGCCTCACTCTTCGCTACAATCGACGAATTCCCGCTCATGGAACAGATGCAAGGTATCGACCAGATCTCTGTGCCCGGCTCAGGCGGAAATCTCGTCATGGAGATGTACTACCTCCGTCTGGCCTCGGCCGCACGCTGGTTTGCCAGTCAGGAGAGACAGCCGATCCTCACACTCGATGACCCTGAATCTGTTCCCGCATACGAGGTGCTTGAGATGGCATCAGCACGCATCGAGCCCGGAGTCAGTGCTTTCGGACTGATCGAAGCATGGAGTCAGGAAATCGATCGAGCGATTGACCGACGCAAACAGGTTCACGACGCAGCCAGGCTACCTCTGCGGATGAGCGAGATCCGAAAAGCAATCAATCAGTCATCCGATGAGGTTGATAAGAAAACGATCCGGATCGTCCGCGGCAAACTCGAAAAACACTTCATGCGGCGGCTCGTTGAAGAAACCGGCACAATACCGGCTGATCCCGAAGAGCCATTTGCCCGAATCATCGATCGTGTCCATGATGCAAGCAAAGGGCTACGACAGGAAATGATCGTTGCTTCCGAGGCCCTCGTGCATGAGGCACTAGCCGAACGGCCAGACCAGGAGTAGATCAGAAGGTCTGCGTATCTGTTTCCACCTCGGCGAGGTGCCCCCCATCCAGGTGTTCTTCGACGAAATCGATCGCCTTCTGCAGCATTTCCTCGGCATGACGCCGTGAATTCGACACGCAGACAAGCCCGACACCCGCCACCTGCCAGCTCTCCAGGTGGTCGATCTCGGCAACTGAAATGTTGAAGCGATTCTGAATTCGCTTGATGATCGGTCGAATCGTCGACCGCTTCTCTTTGAGCGAGTGAGACTCCGGCATCTCGATCGTCAGGTAGGCCATCGCGATTACCATTGATTCCCCCATAACCCTGAACACTGTAGAGATCAGTCCATGAATGTGTGTGATAGCGTATTGCCTAACGGAATGGTCACTGAACGTCCCGAGGGGAGAATCGCAAATCATGTCCCACGATCAATCGTCACGCCCGGTGTTCTTCGTTACTTCACCGCTGGAGCAGGAGCACGTCGACCGAATCGCAGGCGCTGCTGGCGGCCGGATCGAGATCCGGTATGAGCCAGATTTGCTGGCGCCCACCCGCTATGTCGCCGATCACAATGGCGTCGATGGATTTCAGCTCACCGAGGAGCAAGAGAAGCGCTTCATGGCGCACCTTTCCGAGGCAAACATCCTCTGGGACTTCCCGACTCTCCCGAAAGGCGCTCCGCACCTCCTGGAGGCTGCACCGAACCTTCAGTGGGTTCAGACAACCAGCTCCGGGGTCGGGCAACTGGTTCATCGGCTTGGGTTGGCATCGAGTAATCTGCGCGTCTCGACGGCAAGCGGCGTTCACGCCGAGCCCCTTGCCGAGTTTGTCATGCTGGTTCTATTGTCGCAGATGAAACAGCTATCGCGGCTCCAGGCAGATCAGCAGGCACATCGATGGGTGCGCTATTGCGGGGATGAGCTTCCCGGCAAAGAGATGGTGATTATCGGCCCCGGCAAGATCGGCAAGCGTGTCGCCGAAGTTGCTCACGCGTTTGGCATGACGGTCTCGGCGATGGGTCGACGGAATGATCCAGAACGTGCCCGCGAACTCGGGGTTGATCGAATGTTTGGCCGGGATGACATGTTCGATGCACTGAGCGAAGCAGACTGCGTGGTGCTCTGTTGCCCACATACCCCGGAGACCGAGAACTTGATTGATGCCCGGGCGTTCAACGTGATGAAGGACGGCGTCGTGTTCGTCAACATTTCACGAGGTCCCGTGGTGGTGGAAGACGCATTATATGGTGCGCTGACATCCGGGAAGATCGGCTTCGCCGGTCTGGACGTCTTCCGCACTGAACCGCTGCCTGAAGAGAGTCCTTTCTGGAATCTTCCGAACGTGCTCGTGTCACCGCACTCAGCCAGCACTGCCTACTCGGAGAACCGAAAGATCTCTGACATCTTCTGCCACAACCTGGAGTGCTTCCTCGATGATCGAGTCGAGGAGATGCGGAATCTGCTCGACTTCCAGGCGATGTACTAGCGAAAACACGGCTGCGGGCCGGCATACCAGATTCGCTAGTATGCCGGCTCGTGCTCCAGATCATATTCAGACTGCCAGGCGTGCGACGTTGGCCGCTCATAGCCATGCATTGCCAGATGGTCGATGACCCCTTCGATCACATCGTCAGGCGTTGATGCGCCGGCAGTGATTCCGACATTCGTGATATCGCGCAACCAGGAATGGTCGATATCTCGTTCGCACTCGATGTGATAGCTGATCACTCCATGGCCCCGGGCCACCTCGGCCAGGCGGGCCGTGTTCGAACTCTTCCGGCCACCGATCACCAGAATCGCGTCGACCTGCTGGGACAGCCGCTCGATCGCGTTCTGACGCTCCGTAGTGGGCGCACAGATCGTGTTGCAAACCCGGATTTCGCCCCCTTCGCGAGCAACCAGGTCCGTCAAATTCCTGGTGAAGGTGAGAAACTCGTCTACGATTTTGGTCGTCTGACTGATCACCGCCACCTTTCGTGGCGGAGCAATCTGGTCGTCACCGGCGGTTCGACCTCGTGCGGAGTTCCATGGCAGATCCTCGACATGCTTGGCCGCAACGGCTCGGGACGTATCTGCCCAGCCGAGGATTCCCCGTACTTCTGGATGCCCGGCATCGCCATAAACCACGATGAAGTACCCCTGCTTGACCAGTTTCTGCGCCAGTCGCTGGACCTTGGTCACGAGCGGACAGGTCGTGTCGACCATTGACAGTCCGAGATCTTCTGCGCGCTTATTTCGTTCTGGTGATGCGCCATGCGCCGTAATCGCGACCTGCTGGAATCCCTGACTCGATGCATCATCCACGGTCTCAGCGGTCTGAACGCCGGCCTGGCGCAGTCGCTGCACCACCTGTGGATTATGGATAACATCGCCGATCGTCGCGATCTGATTGTCTGGTCTCCCGGCTCGCTGGATGATATCCAGCGTCCGGCGCACTCCCCAGCAATAGCCCATCGCATCAGCGAGAACGATCTTGCCCTTCATATTGCCAATTGCTCCTCTCGTCTCAGTCTCGGCCCACAGCCAGACTATTTCGCCGGCTGCATCTCGCGTTCGAAGATGAGATTCGCTGCGATTTCGGCAGAGAGAATCACTCCCGGAACACCCGCTCCGGGGTGAGTGCCTGCTCCGACGAGATACAGACCGTCGATCTCGTTCAGCTGGTTGTGCGGACGGAAATAGGCGGACTGCATCAAGGTAGGTTCGATCGAGAACGCGGCACCTTCCCAGCTTCCGAGTTCGTCGCGGAAGTCGACCGGAGTAAACCGATGTTCGACAACGATCGAATCCCGGAAATCCTCCAGTCCGAGCTCCTGCTCGATCGCGTCCATCACGCGTTCTCGCAGGTCATCACCGGTGATTGACCAGTCAATTCCGGAGCTGAGGTTCGGCACCGGTACGAGGATGTACATGCTCTCGCAGCCTGGCGGGGCCATCGACGGATCAGTTCGAGTCGGGGCGTGGAGATACATTGGGATATCGGTCGGAATCCGTTTGTTGTCGAAAATGTCGGTCACGACACCCTTGAAGTCCTTCGGCATGACAATGGTGTGATGTCGCAGTTCCGGATATTGTCGGTTAAGGCCGACGTAGAGCAGGAAGCAGCTCATCGAATAGCGGGCCTGCTTCCAGTAGAAGGACCAGAGTTTCGACTGCTGCTCTTCGGGAACCAGCTTCAGTAGCGATGTCGCGGCGTCACTGTTGGCTACGACAACGTCGGCTGTACGCACCCGGCCATCGCCGGTGTCAACGCCGACGATTCGCCCGTTTGCGGAGACGAAACGCTGCACCGGAGTGTTGTACAGAACGGTCCCACCCAGGTCTTCAATCAGCTTGACCATCGCCAGAACAACCGCGTACATCCCACCCATGGCGAAGTGAACCCCACCAGTCTTCTCGAGATATGGAACGATGCTGTAGATCGCGCTCGCCCGGAACGGATTGCCGCCGATAAAGAGCGGGTGAAACGCCAGCACTGTGCGCAGATACGGGTCTTTGATGTAGTTGCTGGCAAACGAGTAGACACTTTGAAGGCCGCCAATCCGGATCAGCTCCGGAACGACCCGCAAAAATGTTGAGAATTTGTGAAACGGAGCTCGCCCCAGATCGACGAACGCCCGCTGATAGACGTTCTTGGTCGCCTCCAGAAACTTGTGATACCCATCGACATCGTCAGGGTTGAACTTGGCGACCTGGTCATCGAATACGTCCGGATCCCCACTGTATTCGAAAGCTTTCCCGTCCTTGAACTGAATCCGATAGTACGGTTCGAGAAGTCGAATGTCGAGATAGTCATGCATCGAGCGACCAGCGGTCGCCCAGAGATCTTCCAGCAGGTCCGGAACGGTAATCAGCGTTGGGCCAGTGTCAAAAACAAAGCCCTGATCGATGATCTGACCGGCTCTGCCTCCCGGCTGGTGCCGGGCTTCCACAACCGTCACCTGATAGCCGCCGGCCGCTAGCCGGATACCCGCGGCCAGGCCGCCAAATCCCGATCCAACAACAATTGCTGAGGGTCGATTACCATCTGGCTGGTGCTGGTTCAGATCGACAGTGTCACGTCCTGAATCGATGGCTGTCATGATGTCTCCGTTACTCTGGCGGCGTCGCCATGGACTGGTTCTTCAATACCGCTGGAAAGCGTCCGAACTCTGGATGTAATATCTGCGAGCAAGGCTGCTTCGTCCGAATAAGTTCGGAGATAGACCGGTGCACCTACCCGCATCGTGATGTCCCATTGCCCCTTAGCGGACTCTGCGTAATCGAATCCCACCGGGATCAACGGAATGTCGAGTCCAGTTCTGCGCTGTGCGGCTCGG
Organism: Sphaerobacteraceae bacterium; assembly: GCA_007695115.1. Lineage (GTDB taxonomy): Bacteria > Chloroflexota > Chloroflexia > Thermomicrobiales > Thermomicrobiaceae > SLMJ01. The sequence goes on along the minus strand of REEK01000046.1, from coordinate 2,818 downwards.
GCTATTGCCAGAAACCCGGTATCGAACGGCAGAAACTCGTCATTCGATGTTTTCTTCGATCCGTGAGGATCGATCGTCGGGTAACCCTCCGGGAAGATCGTCAGAATCCGACCTTCGGAGAGAAGCTGAATTGAGTCACGGAATGCTTCGCGCAAAACGCGAATGCGGTCCGCGTCTGTCTGATTCTTGCCGCCTGTTGAATCTGGTCGCACCACCATAGGCCAGCGCGCCATTCGGCAAGCGGTCTGCATAAGCTGTGACTGACGACCAGATTCGGCCCAGTCGATCGCCACCACCGCGTGCATTGGACGGGGAAGGCTGACGTGGATCGCACAGCCGTCGAGAAGGTGATGGTAGTGTCTCGCCACCAGGATCACCGGTCCCTCGCCAGGAATATGCTCCAGGCCGTCGACCCGAAGCGACGACGATTCACGCCAGAGGAAGATCCTCCCGCCGATCGTCATCACTCCACGGGAAACACGTTGAACGGTGTCGTCATCCCGGAGCGATGAGTCCGCCGCCCCTCCGGGCCAACCCTCGGCAGCGATAAGCGCGACAGTGACCGGCAAGATAGCCAGCACCGCCGCGATGACGATGGGCCACCAGAGGCCAACAGATGCGCTGATCACCATCGCGAAGAAGATATTCGCCAGATAGATGATGTAGGAGGTTCGGATCAGCCCGACCGAGAGCTTCGGATCGCTTCCCCACGTCAGTCGACTGACCCCAATGAACAGGAATCCGGTTACGACCCATCCCAGGAAGTTCTGAGCCGGCATATCGAAGTAGATGCCGCCCTGATCCCAGATCCAGAACCGAACACCGAGATCGGGGTGGGCCATCGCCGGATCGAGAACGAGATCCCAGGCCGTGAGCAGGAGTGATCCAACGAAGACGGAGGCAAGCGGGCGTCGCCAGCCAGGTCCGGTTCCCACGAGGACGATAGCCAGAAGATACGACGCCAATCCCATATAGAACCATGAGAGCGGGATGGTGAAGGGAACTTCACCCAGAATCTGGTATCCGAGACCAGACGTGTAACGATACTCGCCGAACGGGAACCCGGTAATCGTTCCCATCAACTCAGCGCCGAGCGAGAGGACACTGGCGATGGCGAAGAACAGCAGCGTCCGTCGCGCGCCCAGAAATCGGAATCCCACTAGCAGCATTGCCGCTGTCGCGAAAATGATGTGGAGTCCGCCGGCGTACTGCATTCCCCAGGAATAAACCGTCGCGCCCCAGTTACTGTCGGCCCAGAGTTCCGGATTCGGAACCGCAATGAGTAGCCCAAGCAACCCGAAGATCAGGGCGAAAACGTGGCCGACGATCATCCAGTTGGTCCAGCGTCCGGCGCTGCGATAACGCGCTGAGCTCATCGATCGATCTCCTGTTCGACCATTTGCTGCCCGCGCCACTCATGCTTTCGTCGCACGAGATTTACCGCGATAGCAACGAACGAAAGCGGGTCAGCTAATGGAGAAAGCCAGTAAGTCCAGGAAACGCGAGAGTAAGATGGGCGTGTTCCGATCAAGATGCCAATTCGCGAAGCGATCAGTATCCGATTGACGCCACGGAACATGGCGCTGCTGTGACTGGAACGGCAATCGAGCAGTGACAGAAGCGGGAGAACCTGCAAGAAGAACATTTCGAACAGTGCTCGGTTTCCCGACGTTCGATCAAATCGATCCCGCAACCCGAGCGAGCGTGGCCAATTGCGCACGCACTCCATCATTGAGGGGTGCATGAGTGTGGACGTTGAGTTGTCGGCCGGAAAGAACCCCACATCGTAACCAGACAGAAATGCGTGACGCGCCAGGGTGACATCCTCACAGATCGAATCCCGAGCGATGGTGAAACCGCCAACACGCTTCAGCGCAGCTCGCTGGTAGACGGCGAATTGCCCGTTGGCCTGGACCTGATCAAGGGTGCGAGCAACACTCCCCGGCATGCCGAATCGATAGGCCAGTGTGCTCAGCAGGGATGGATGAACCAGCGAGAGCCCCGCCGACGGTGCATCCTGAAGGTTGGCAATGCTCAGGAAAGGAATTTCCCGCGACCTGGCGAATGCCACCGCCTGCCCGATCGAGTCTTCGTCGACCATGACATCCGCATCGATGCTGACAACGTAGGTCGATTGATCAGACGACTGCTCAAGCCCGACATGCAAGCCCCAGGCTTTGCCATTCCAGTCAACTGGTCGAGGTGGTGCCTCGATCAGACGAATTCGATCGTCAGTGGAAGAAAATCGCGACACCAGATCTCTCGTACCGTCAGATGACCCACCATCGACGACGAGAATCTCTCTGATCGATTCGTCGCGACTGGTAAGGGTTTCGAGACAGTAGCCAATCCGGTTGACTTCATTGAGTACCGGGATCACAACTGAAACGGTTGCCTGCGGAGGCGGGTCAGCGGTGGTTCCGATGCGCTCCGATGACTGGTACGTTGACAAGGCTCGCCGAAAGAATCTGATTGCGAGCACGATCTGTATTACTGATAGGACGAGCAAAAGAGCCCGCTTCATGCGTTCCTGCCATTCACAAAGTTCAAGATCAAGTCCCGTACCTCTTCCCATGCGTTGCCAGAGTGGGCCACCAGCATGTGACCAGCATCAACTTCAACGTATTCAGTGTTTTCGGCGTTCATTCGATCAACGAGAGCGCGCGTATCCTGGCATCGAACCGAAGTGTCCGTCTTTCCTTGAATCACCAGCGTCGGCACCTCGATCTGCGGGGCCAGCTCACCGGTCGACGCCGCCAGTTGCCGGAGTTCGTCCAGCGTCGAAGTGGAGAGTGTGATCTCGTTTCGTACGATCTCT
>REEK01000047.1 GCA_007695115.1 Sphaerobacteraceae bacterium | reverse complement strand
TGGCTCCGGCATTCTGGAACATGTGGCTCGAGGACTAAAGCAGATTTCATTGGCGAGGACCGGTAGACCGGCGAACCGGTCTGATTGGCGGGGGCAGACGGAGCTGCCCAGCTACCGACAGCAAAAATGCAACCTGGTCTAACCAGCAAAACGTCAACTCCGCAGAACAAAAGGGGAGAGCCAGATGGCTCTCCCTCTTCTTCGTGCCCATAGCCCACCCGGTTCGCCTAATGGCGATGCTCATCCCGTTCAATCTTCTGAACCAGGTGATCGAGTTGTCGGTTGAGCTTGCGCAGCGTTGCCGCGGTGAGCATTCGCGCCTCTTCCAGTGATTGTTCACTGGCCCGTCGGGTTGCCCGCAAGGTTTCCGTCGTATCTGGCTCGATTTCACCGGAGACTTCCCTGATGACGTGATCGACTCGCTCCGCGGCCTCACGCAAGTCGTCTCGCAAGTGGCGCATGGTCTCGGTGGATGCCGATTTCTCGCTGCTCGATTCCCAGCTACGGCGAAGTGCCGAGGCGAGCCGGGTACCGAGTTGTTGGAACTGCACCCCGACCTCGTGCCATGCTGCGTTCAATTCTGCGTGTTCTGTCGCGTGCTCCTGGACCGCCGGCTGGTTACATGTTGACGGATGCTCTTGCATGATGTGCGAATCCTTATACATAGTGGCCCGATGCCGGACCCATATTCTGTGCATCGAAATCGGTTGCGCTGACTGGCATTTCGTTCGAGAACGCTACAACCGATGATTTGATAGTACCCGCCGGGGGGCAGCGATGCACGGAAATTCACGGTATTGGAACGCCACGGCAGTGGATTGTCCTACTCCATTAACGAGCGGACCTGCGGGGCAACCTGCTCGGCATAGAGGCGGATCGATCGCTGGACTCGCTCTGGCTCCAGACCGGTCAGATACGGGTTAGCCAGGATCACATCCAGTCCCAGGTAACGGCTTGTCTCCGCCAGTTGCCTGGCACACGACTCCGGACTCCCGGCCACCACAACCTGGTTGGCCAGCAGTTCCTCGAGTTGCTGCTCGGCTCCGGCTCGATCGGGAAGTTCCGACGGATCGACGGATGGCAGCTCTCTCGGCCCGGCGGCGAAGGCTCGTCCGATCTTCTGCAGATCATCGATCATCTCCGAGCGAGCCTGCTCATCACTCTCCGCCACATACAGATGACGCATCAGTGCCAGATACGGGCGCTTTCCGGGTTGCCGTTTCTCTTCCCGCTTCTGCTCATGAAACGCCGTGGCCGGGTTGATCAGTTGATCGTCTGGCTGGAAGCCAATGGTTTGCGACACCATATTCCGGGCAGACCACTTCGCAGACCGGGGATCGTTTCCGGCATACCAGAGTGGTGGATGCGGGAGCTGAAGTGGCAGATCGACCCGGACGCCCCGGAACTTGTACGCAGTACCCGGAAAATCGAACGTTTGCCCGAGCCACGCCTTGCGCATGAGCACCAGTGACTCGACCAGCATTGGATGGCGCAGTGCCGGGTCGATACCCATCGAGACGAGCTCTTCCGGCCGATGTCCCAGCCCGACGCCGACTTCGATCCGTCCACCGCTGAGATGATCCAGCATGGAGATGTCCTCAGCCAGACGCACCGGATTGTGCAGTGGCAGCGTGTAAGCCAGCGCCCCGATCCGGATTCGCCGGGTTCGCTGGGAGATAGCGCCAAGCCAGGCAGTGGGAGATGGCGTGCGATACAGCGCCATGAAGTGTCGTTCGGCGATGAAGTGGTAGTCCAGCCCGAGCTGATCGGCGAGTTCAGCATCCGCCAGGTGCCGCTGATATGCGCGATAGGACGGAATTTCCGGCGGAACCTGCATGATGTCGAAGATACCGAATTCCACGGGGGCGATGTCCTTTCCATCTCCGGCCGGTCTTTGTGTTCACGTGCGCGGCGTATGGCGATCTCCCCGGCGCTCATTCTGGCCGGAACGGCAAATCTTCCAGGTGCCCATAGGGCTCCAGCGGCCCACCGATGAGCGGCAATGCGTACTCCCGGAATGCTCCGGTCACGCTGCGACCATCCGGCCCAATGAACGAATCAGGAAGCAATCGCTCCTGGTTCGCCACCGTCTCCAGGGCAACATAGCCGGTGCTTATCTCGAATGGTTCATTGCTGGTGCGCTCGATGGTGACCATGACTTCGGAGACACCGTCGATCAACAACTTGACGGCTGCTGCCCCGCACTCTCTGGCACCCATGAGATCCGGCTCTGATGCCGACTGCTCGAACATCCGCGAGATTGTGCCGGGCTTATCGTAGCGTGCGCGAAGTCCCAGCGATTCCTGAATCGCGCTGGTCAGCGCCGGCCCCGGCCCACCGTAATATGGATGCCCGAAAGAATCTCGCCAGACCACGGTATTACCACTGAGCGGTTCGCCATCCCGATCACGCATTGTTTCCGGAATCACCGCCACAACCTGCCCGCGCTCGGCATGCGCCGCGGCGATCTCCTGCAGGAATCCATCGATCGAGCCAACCGGACGCTCCGGGAAGAAAATGAGGTGCGGTGGATCGCTATGATCGATCTGGCCCAGAGCGCCGGATGCCGCCACCCAGCCAGCGTTGCGCCCCATCACCTCGATCAGTTTGACCGGATAGAGCTGAGCCGTAGCCGCGGTATCGATACCCGACGAACGCGTTGCCTGGGCAATGAATCGGGCAATCGATCCGTACCCGGGGCAGTGGTCGGTGCCTGGCAGGTCGTTGTCGATCGTCTTCGGGATGCTCACCACGCGCAATTGCTGGCCCCTGTCGCGAGCAGACTGGGCCAGCCGCATGGCAGAATCAGCAGTATCGTTACCTCCGATGAAGGCAACGATATCGATCCCGTAACTCGCCAGGATCTCCAGAGCGCGTTCTGCCATCTCATCGGTCATCTTCTGACGAGTGGTGCCGAGCGCGGCAGACGGCGTTCGGCTGAGTCGGCTGAGCGTCTCCGGAGACTGAGCCGCGAGATCGATCAGATCCTCGGCAAGCAGGCCTTCGATCCCGTTACGAGCGCCAGCCACCGCGTCGATCTGACCGCTCTGCTGAGCGGCGGAGATCGCGCCCACCAGCGAACTGTTAATAACGGCTGTGGCGCCGCCGGATTGTGCTAGCAGAAGTCTCGACACTGGTATAATCCGAATCGTCGTTTGAGAGAAAAATCACGGCCCGTCACTGAATCGGTGTCAATCGGGCGCCGCACGGGAAGTTTCGGCACGGCGGATGCGTTATAACAGTGTAAGCCGTTCCGGGCAACAGCCCGGTGATTCAATGAGAGGACATCCCACTTGATGATCGAGCAACTTGGACAGCTCATTCGAGCCGGTCTCGATCGACTTCGCGACGCTCTCTTTCCCGGGACCCGGCAGGCACCAGTTCCTGTGCCGGTTCGCATCAATCCACCTTCGCGCCGTCGATAACGATTCCGATCCAGACCACGAACTGCGGCATCAACCGGCATCGGGCTAGTCCCGGAGCCGGTAGCTGCCTGCTTCGATTTCTTCCTGATCACTGGTAATCAGCGTCACTTCCCCACCTTTGCCGCGACCCTGTGGCACCACCGCCGTCCGCACAAACAGTGGCGAATAGACGAAGAACGAGAGCATGGCTAGCCGTCCGGTTGGTTGCCGGACCTCGACATCGCGAAACTGGAGCGATTCGAGATCAGGATCAACCAGCAACCATCGTTGCAGAAATGGGCTGATTGGCGGCCCGAGCAGGGCACCAGCCAGCAAAGCAATCAGCAACGGCGGTGCGGTGAACTCTCGCCAGATTGCCATTACGACGATCAGTAGCACCACGGTCAGGAGCATCTGCGTGCCGACCAGCGAGGTTGGGCAACGCCGGTTCCAGGCCAGATCGACCTCCCCACGCTTCAACCGGCGAAACGCCTCTTGCGTGGCACTGATCACCGTATCGGGTGATATCCGTCCCCGCAGATGGAAGCCGTTCATGTCCGGCATCCCGATGACTCCCCGTGTGCGATAGCGCTGCTCGATCACGTTGATCGTGGCGTGTTCCAGTGCATGATTCTGACGCAACCGCCGGCTGATCAGTAGCCGGATGAACTGCTTCGGCGCCCGAAACATCGGCCGTATGGCACCCGGATACGGGCCAACCACGCCAATCGCCAGCATGGCGATCACCAGCAAATAGGCAATCAGAATGATCAGAATGTTGAACACAGGCGACCTTGTGGAGTAGAAGACGATCGACCAGACGATGAACCGGTCATCGCCACTGCTGATTGTGCCACGAGATATCCCCCTGACGATTGATTTCGTGACTACCCGCAAAGAAACCGCCGGGGGGTGATCCCCGGCGGTCTTGTATCATCGACTTATCTGAATGGTTCAGGGTTACGCGCCAGGCGTGACTCCGTGAACGTAGACGGCGGTTCCGACATCCGCCCAGTTGAAGACCCACTCAGCGTCCTGAACGGTCAGGTTGACGCACCCTGCACTCTGCGGCGTTCCAAACTGCTGGTGCCAGTAGGTGCCGTGGATCGCGTATCCACGATCGTAATACATCACGTAGGGCACGTTCTCCAGGTCATATTCGCCCCGGTCTGGCGTCCAGCCTTCCATGTCGTCGTACCGCAAGTGGGCGTAGGTGTCCCACTGCCCGGTCAGCGTGGGAACCGCCGGTCGCCCAGTAGCTGCCACGGCAGAATAGACCAGTGTTTCACCTTGCCAGGCCCGGAACATCTGATTGGTCAGATCGACTTCCATCCACTTGGCTCGATCAGTCGGTGCTCCGGCTGGTGGAGTCGGTCCCTCTGGCTCGGGAGCGGGATCTGGTTCTGGCGGATCCCACAGATCATCGCTGTAGTGCGGCGTGTCTCCATCGTACTCCTGTGGCGAAGTATCGACTCCAGCCCGATTGGCAGCCTGCGCACCGAGACGTTCAAAGAGTACTCGCCACTCGGCCGGGTTATCCGGGTGATACTCGATGATGGCCCGCTCCAGAAACTGGACATGGGTTCCATCGTGCTCGAACTCGATGCTGAGCGGATAGCCGAAGATTCGCAACGCACCGTTGTTCTCCCAGTAGTCCAGGAAATCGTTCTGCATATTCTGACCAGTCGGCTCGAAGTACCGGCCGGAGTCAGCTTCACCTTGCTCCTGGAAGGCATCGTGATCAGTCAGATCACGGCTGTCCCGAGCTTCCGCGCCAAGCCGGCGGAGCAGCACCTGGTACTCGGCCGGGTTATCCGGATGATACTCGAGCACGTGTCGCTCGAAATACTGGACGGTCATGCCGTCCTCTTCGATCTCCGGCGTCATCGGGTAGCCGAAGGTCTGGATACCACCGTATTCACGCCAGAAATCGAGGAAGTCGCCACCCAGATAGTGGCCCGTCTGCTCAAAATAGACCTCATCCGGTCCGTAATCATCGCTTGCATCCGCCGATGCTGCCGGAACCGCAAGCAAGGCAGCAAGTGCGGCGATTGCAATTATGAGCGTGCGCCTCATAAGAATCCTCCCTGTCGAAATGGTTTGTCGAAACTCCACTGTCGCGCAACGACAGGTCAGAATTGCCAGATAAACCCGTTAGGGTACGCGCAGGCAACCCAGCTATCTACACTCCAAGACGCATTGAGCATCTTATCTGTTACATCGGAAAATCCATGCCCACAGAACATAACGAAACAGGCGGGGTGACTAGTCACCCCGCCTGTCGTTCGGTCATTGGATTCAGATCGCCGGAATCATCATGTTCCGGGAGCGCGCCCATGGATGTAGATGGTGGTTCCGATTCCGGCAAAGTTATAGATCCAGGCGGCATCTGCCGGAGCCAGGTTCACACATCCCGCACTCTGCACTCGCCCGAACTGGGCGTGCCAGTAGGTTCCGTGAATCGCGTAACCCCGATCGTAGTAGAGCACATGCGGCACGTTCGGTAGATTGTAGGAGCCACGGTCTGGCGTCCAGCCGCGCATATCGTCATAGCGCAGTTTTCGATAGACCTGGAACGTTCCCGGAAGAGTCGGTGTCAGTGGGCGGCCGGTGGCCACGATGGCCGAATAGACCATCTGGTTGCCCTGCCAGGCCCGGAGTTGCTGATTGGTGAGATCGACTTCGATCCATCGATTCAGATGGCTCGGTGATCCTGGTGGCGGCGATGTCCGCGGGGCCGGGCCGTGCAGCACACGCCAGAGGTTGGGATGATACTCCGGAACTCTGGTGTCGTGGCCATGCCGGGCCGTGTTGACGCCATCTTTCTGAGCCGCTTCGGCGCCCAGTCGCTCCTGCAGAACGCGCCAGTCGGCCGGATTATTCGGGTGATATTCGAAGATGGCGCGCTCGAAATACTGCACCACCATCCCGTTATCTTTCTGGAACTCTTCACTCAGCGGGAACCCGAAGACACCCAGACCACCACGGTTCTGCCAGTAGGTCCGGAATCCGTGAGAGAGGTTGTGCCCGGTCTGTTCGAAGTACCGGCTACCGCTCGCCTGATTGGCGCGCTGGAACGCCGGGTGGCTATTCAAGCCGCGTTCGTTGCGGGCATCGGCACCCATCCGACGCAGCAATACCCGGTGCTGAACCGGATTATTGGGATGCCACTCGAAGATGGCACGCTCAAAATACTGGACGGTCATGCCGTTCTGCGAAAACTCACTGGTGATCGGGTACCCAAAGACATGGATACCTCCGTTATGCCGCCAGTAACTCAGAAACGAATGTCCCAGATACTGTCCAGTCTGGGAGAAATACACCCGGTTGGGACCAACATCATGAGATGCATCAGCTGTCTGTGGCTGAACGGCTCCAAGAATCGATACCGCAACAATGACGAACGCGAGGAATACTCGGGACATCGCTTATCTCCTCGAAATTATTCAAGTGTTCAGTGACCGACTTCCAGATGAGTCGGAACGCCATTGTGCGACTCTTCGGGTGTAGCTACAGACTAGCACAGGTGATTGTATATGTGTCAGTCATTCTGTAAAGACTCCACTCTCAGGCAAGTTACGCAAGTCGCACAGTGTGGCATCAACCATGCGCGTCGATAGGCGGTCGGCCATGGCGTTGATGTCGGCTCGCTCCGGAAACTTGTGGTTCGGGATTTTTTGCCCTTGTCACTGACCTCACTGGAGAATTAGAATTCCCGCCGTTTTGCGTACAAACCGATAGCGGTTTGACGTCGGTTCGTCAGCCCTCCGGGGTAGCTGATTGGGAGGCGGACGGTGCGGCTGCGCCTTGGCCTGGAACGGGACAACAAGCGGATATTCTGGGCCGCGTTATTCGACGAAGGCGCCTTTGGGATCTATGTGACGATCCTGCCGCTCTATATCGCTTCGCTGGGCGCCAGTCCCGGGCAGATCGGTATGGTCCTCGGCTTGGCCGGGCTGGCCCGTATCGCCATGCTCACCATGTCCAGCTACATCACCGACCGGGTGCCACCCCGGCAGCTGATCGCCCTCTCCCGTGGCCTGGGGATCATCGGACTGGCGATTCTCGGGTTGTCCACAACCTGGTGGCTCAGTCTCATCGGGTTGATCGTGGCCGGGACGGTGATCGTCTCCTGGCCGACGATATCCAGCATCATTGCCGAGGACTCCCGGCAGGGTCGGCAGCGGATGCGGGCTTTCACGATGATCTACACCATCGCACCTTCGGCAGCATTACTGGTGGCTCCGGCCAGTGGGGGTCTGATTGCCGATTCGTTCGGCTTTCAGGCGGTGTTCATTGCGGCTGGGGCGCTGAAATTCACCGCACTCGCTATCTACAGCGACATCCGGGAACGGCCACTGCCGGAGAACAAGGGGTATCAGGGAAGCCTGTTCGACGTCGGGCGCAATCATCCAGTCCGGATGGTCTGCCTGTTCATGTTCGCGACGATCTTCGTCATGACGGTGGCGATGATCCTGGTGCCGAACTACATGCAGGATGTCCACAACGTCAGCCTGAGCACGATCGGCTGGTTCGGATCGATCAGCGCAATCGGAAGCATCGCGCTCGGCATCGGACTGAACCGGATCTCTTTCCTGCAGAAACCGCAGATCGTCCTGATGATTGCGGTCGGTGCCGTTGGCGTATCGGCACTGATTCTGTTGCTGGGGAACATCTACTGGCTGTTCGGTCTGGCGTTCTTCCTCCGCGGCGGCTTCGTCGTTGCATGGTCGGTCTTTTATTCATTATTGGCCGAGGTCACGCCGACCTGGCTTCGTACCCGTGTTTACGTTGTTGCGGAGATTCTGGGAGAGAGTGGCTACTCGCTGGCACCGTTCGTGGCGGGCATCATGTTCGGCGTCCTGCCGGCGATGCCACTGATTGCCGGGATGATTGCCATAATCCCACTGATGGTGGCGCTGCTCTGGTTGGGTCGCTACATTGCGCCGAGTGATCCGGAACCTGATGAGGACGACACATCCCCGGACAGCGAGAGCGAAAGCGGACGGGTGACATCAACGGCACCGGGCTAGGCGGGGTCAGGCGGTCGAGCGGCCGACTTCGGGTGCGGGGGCTGGTTCTGACTCCATTTCCGTCCAGGGGTACCAGGTAAAGCGGTCCCGGTAGCGGTCCAGCAACCGCAGGACTGGTCTGGCGAGCACCAGAATCAGCAACACATTACCGACGGCCCGGAAGAGGTCGTAGCCGAGTGAGGTCACCAGGTAGAACTGGCCGTAGGTGCGAAGGGTCTCGAGCGCTGACATCCCGGGAACCCAGTACAGCCCGGTTGGCTGCTGAAGGCCCGGAGCGGCATACGGCCATGACCAGAGATTCATGATCGCGCCAAAGAGGAACCCCCAGACGGCACCGAACCCGCAGAGCATTGCCACTTCACGCCATCCACCGAGTCGCGGCAGCCAGCCAGCGGTCATGCCGACCCAGCCAGCCGTGAGCATCTGAAACGCCAGCCAGGGGCCGAGACCGCCGGTGATGAACGCCGAGACAAGCAGCGTCAGGGCACCCATCAGGAAGCCGAAATCCGGCCCGTAGGCGAATCCGACCAGAATGATCAGCAGGAAAATCGGAGAAGCGCCGAGCATACTCGGGATCAGACGCAGGGCGGCATCGAAGGCCACCAGCACCGCCAGCAGGGCAACGATTCGAGCCGCTCCCGGACCGGCGCCGGTAGTCCGCGATTGAACATCGAGCAGGATGACGATCAGGCAGGCAAAGGCGAGCAGTCCGAAGAGGATCGGCACTTCCATCCCGCGCCCCATCAACCGCTCTTCCTGCCCGATCAATGGCAGGAGAAACGGGTACAGGAACGCCAGCGCACCGATCGCGCTGATCACCAGCACAACCAGTGAGCCGGGAAAGCGCCGCTGATCGATCACCGGTGAATCCCCGCTGGAACCAGTTGAACCGGATGAACCGAGCCCGGCGGGGTTGGTCCAACGGCCAGTTCGGCGTGCAGGATGCCGGTCAGAATCTCCAGGCCATTGATCAGGCGGGGGCCAGGTCGACTGAAGTAGGCTGAGCCATCGACCACGCAGACATGCCCCTCACGGACTGCCGATGTCTGCTCGATCGCCGCCGGAACAGCACCTAGCTCAACGAGACGCGTCACCTCCGCCGCTGTATCTCTCACGTTCAGCCCGCATGGCATCAACACGATCACATCCGGATCGGCATCGATGACGTCCTGCCAGGTAATCTCGAAGGATGGCTCTCCAGCTTTGCCGATCAGATCGATCCCACCGGCGATATCCACCAGTTCCGGCACCCAGTGCCCGGCAACCATCGGCGGATCGAGCCACTCCAGGCAGACCACCCGGCTGCGGTGTTCGACTCGGCTGACCTGCTCACGAATCCGGTCAACCCGGCGTTGTAGCGCCTGTCCCACTGCCGCGGCCGTAGCCGTTCGTCCGGTGACTCGTCCGATCTGGTGGATCGTCTTCAGCACGTCATCCAGAGAATGGGGGGTGGAGGAGATCACTTCCGGCACCGGATCGAGCGACTGAGCAATCTCCCGGATGTCATCACTGGTCAATGCACAGACGTGACAGAGATCCTGCGTCAGGATCAGATCCGGACGAAGTTGCCGCAACTGATCACCATCGAGCTCATAGAGCGGCTCACCGGCCGCCAATGCGGCACGGACATGCTGATCGATTTCGGCGCTGGTAGTGACCTGATCGGGAAATGTACTCCGGGTGATCTGCGGGATCGAACTCGCCCCGGTGGGGTAGTCGCATTCGTGTGTCACCGCAACGAGATCATGTCCCAGACCAAGCGAATAGCAGATCTCGGTCAGGCCAGGGAGTAAGGAAACAATCCGCATAGACCCGGCAAGCCCCTTCTTGTCAATCGTTGAAACAGGTGCGCAATACTGGCACGTCTGATAATGATACTGCAGGTGCTAATGGGACAGAGAACGCTATCAGAGTGTCGTTCACGAGCGCTGAAACGCGTCCGTATCCCACCCCGCCGTGCGGCAACCCGCCTGGTAGGCACTCTCCAGAAATTGCAGCAGCGTCTCGTCAGGGTCTGGTGCGGTGCGGACCACGTCATATGGCAACAGGGCCAGCGAACCTGATCCGCTACTCGTCCAGTGCGCCGCCTCGGGCTGGAGTGGCTGATCGGTCAACCCGTCTGGCTGGGGAGCTGTATAGGAGTAGAAATGCGGTTCGCGAACCTTCGGATCACCTGGCCAGAAGCCAAAGCTGATCACCTCATGGGAGTAGGCGTCTCTGGTCACCGGGTCGGTACCATCCGGAAGATCAACTGCTTTCCCGGAGAATCGGGTGAGCGCCAGATCGAAGCTGTGCCAGTAGAGGTGCACCGGACTGGACTTTCCGACGAATCTGCCCCGGAATTGCTGGAAGATCCGGTCTGCCTGAACCAGCACACGCCAGTAGCGGTTGACGGCATCCGCATCGTAGCTGGCGTGGTCATGATCCTGTGAGAACGGAGTTGCTGGCGTCAGATCGAACGGTCGGTCAACGATGCGCACCGGCAGGCCCAGATCGTCGAG
>REEK01000048.1 GCA_007695115.1 Sphaerobacteraceae bacterium | reverse complement strand
TGTCGACCTCTCGTCTCGCTTCCCCATCAAAAGTATTCATGCCATCGCCGACCGCTGACCGAAGATCGGCCCCGCGATCCATGGGTTCTCCGGCGCCGCCGATTCCCACAGCCTGATAGAATCTCTGCAATGTCTGCAGCCCCCCTTCTTCCCCGCGGGCCGCGCGGTTATTCAACGCGAGATTCATCGCCGTCAGTCGTCCTGGCTTATCAGCATAAAACTCCGAACTGTTTCCTTCCATACGGAGATACTGCTGATAGCTTTCCTCCAAGACCCCGCTGTACTCGGAGCCGAGCTCTCCTGCCAGCGTACTCTCGACATCCCTCATCAGCTCCGGCGCATTTCGCATTGCCAGTTGATGTCGGAACACGTCGTACGCAGAGTCCCCTGCTGCGGCTATGCCGACGCGGCTCACTTCCTCCGCCCGCGCTGTGGTCTCGTCCCGATACTCCCTCGCGCTCGCATACTCCGCCTGTGCCGATCGCAGGTCCTGCCCCATTTTCCGGAACGCTCCGCTGATCTCCTCGTTGTTGCTGTAAGTTGAGGCAAGCGTCTCCGCCATCTCTGCCATCAAACTCGCCTTGTTCTCCTCGACGAAATTACTCGCCCTGTCGAACATCGCTCTATTCCCTGTACCCGACAGGCTCTGACGGGTTATCCCCGCCTTCACCATGAACGCGCCTGGGTTCACTCCAAGACTCGAACTGAGGCTGCTGACTTGTTCGTAGCTCAGCTGGCTCAATTCCTTGTTGTTGAAGTTGCGGCCCAGCGCATTCACCGCGGCTTCTGCAGTTCTGGTCTGCAGGCTTGCGTCTCGGGAATTACCTACCCGGCCGGCGTTGGCGTACTCGGCCATTGTAGTCCTGGCTGTGCCTGTCGCATTGGACATCCTCCTGCTGGCAGAGTTGTAAAGCCCGGCCGCCCTGGCTCTAGCATCTGTTGTGGTGCTGTCCGCAACCAGCCGCCCGCCGCCTATCTCCATTTGCCGACGATTCTCGGATATCATCCCCCCGACGCCAGGTTCCGTCCCAACCGGGAAGCTGGCCTTGCCTCCGGCATTCACCAGCGGGTTCGTCACCGTCTGGGTGGGCGACGACACGTTACTGCTCACCTTTGTGGGCGCCTGCGCCTTCGCAAACTGCCCCCCCAGGGTCGTCAGCCCCTGGAATGTCCCGAATAGCACCGCACCCACGATCGCCGGCGCAGCCGCCAGTGCATTCGATCCAATGATGAGCTGATTGGCGAGCTGATTGTAGAAGTCGTCCAATCCGATAATTGACAGGTAAGAGACGCCTGCGCCCGCAACATCTGCGCCCTCGAAGACGTTACCGATATTGATCTGGATGTAGTGGTTGATGATCGCTGCCACCGGCATCCAGGAGTAGCTCCATACTCCGAACAGCGCATAGCCGCCCAGCGTCTTTGCCGACGTGAACGGACTTGCCACCACGATGAGGGCGATGAAGGGGGCCAAGGCGATGAAAACGAACTGGAAGAACGTCATCAACGGGAACATCATGTTGAGGAAAATCGTCCCCTGCAGTGCGGCGTTTCCTCTCTGCTGCTCCAGTGCACCCGTCACTTCGACCGCGTATTTCGCTTGATTCGTGCCGTACTCAGCGAGTCGCCATGCCTCCCCGACGTTGTGGAAATTCCGCATCATCGCGTTTTGCATGAACAGTTGGCCGTCGTAGATTGCTCTTGTCGACACCTCAACCGCGGTGTTCAAGTCGGCGAATTCGAATGCTGAATCGTACGTCCTCGCGCCCATTGATAACCTGATCTTCGCAAGTGCTTCGATCGAGGCTGCACTCGTAAGATCGCCCAGGTCTGCCGCCAGCGCGCCCGCCGTATCGTGGCATGTCTGCGAGATTCCGCCAGGGTTGGCGGCGTTGAAGTAGACCGTACTCCAGTTCAGCACATTCGCGGTGTTGAGCATGTATCCGATCGGGTTGCCGGAGGTCATGAATATCCGCTGGTCGAACAACCCAGGCGCCCATTGAAGCGTATGACCGACGCAGTAGCGGTAGTAGGTCAGCAAGGATCTGCTGACATGCGGATCGAGCTGTTCGAACGATATCGATCTCAGCGATAAAAGGGTCCTTAGTGGGTCCAGGAACCCCGCGTCTGTCAGTAGTGACGTAGTGGTCCCTGGTCTCTGCAGAGCGACTCCCATGGTTTCGGTGAGATTCCTGGCGGCAGAGCTTGATGCTGATGCGACGACAGCTATGCCAATGGGCACGTCCGCTACGATGAAACTGGCGCCGGACTGAATATCCTCGACCTGCACGTCTGTTTTGCTCCCGAACGCCACGCCGAACAGGATCAGCGCAACCAGTAGGTAGTCGAGCCGTATCTGCTGCGAGGTCACCCCCGCGATGGCCACTGCGAGCAGGCCAATCAAGGCGGCGGCGAGCAGGTTCCCCCCCGCTCCGAAACCAGAGCTCGCATCCCACCACTCTGACAACCCGAAGACCGTCGCAAGCGCCAGCAACGCC
Source organism: Sphaerobacteraceae bacterium (assembly GCA_007695115.1). Taxonomy (GTDB): domain Bacteria; phylum Chloroflexota; class Chloroflexia; order Thermomicrobiales; family Thermomicrobiaceae; genus SLMJ01. The sequence goes on along the minus strand of REEK01000048.1, from coordinate 8,499 downwards.
TCCCGGAGAAGCTCGGGATCACCAAATGTGTAGATCGTGAACATGCCTTAACCCTCTTACCGCCCCCTGGTCAGCGCGCCAGGGTCTCCCCGGGTCCTCGTCCGACGCTCAATCATCTCTTCGGCCTGAAAAACCACGTGCCCGTAACTCCTGTTTGCCTGCCTCATGTCCTCCGATGCCGTGTCACGGAACCGATCCAGGTTCGCCCGGATTGACGGGTGCATCTCCGGGATCTCGGGGTGGGTATACGCTTGTTCGATCATCTTGATGAACATGAGCGCAAGGTGTGGCACATAGAATTCGGTCAGATACGGTGTCATTAGCTCTACATACTGATCGAGGCCAGCCCGATCACCCTGCAACTCCTGCAAATGCCTCATCAATGTGAACGGCACAGAAGCCAAAAACACCTGGAGATCTGCCGGGTGGTCTGTTCCGGCAGTCGCCGGGTCTGCCATATGATCGGCAGCCGCCTGTAGGCGCCCCCTGACCCACCCCTGAACACCCTCCTCCAATCCCCATTCCGACAGAACCCCGTAGGTCAGGCACCTGTCGCCCTGACACGTCCTCAGTGGGGTCCAGTCTTGATTGTCGGCGGTACTCTGCGGGATCCCGTCCTTGAAATACTCATACGTCAGTGTCTGCGGAAGAATCGACACCACCCTGCCTTCGTTCCCATCCGCAACGTCGTCAGCTGATGCTCCACGAAGAATCACCGTGCCGGCGATGTTCAGCAGTAATTCAATGTTCTCGAGACCGTTAGCGCTGGGGAATGTCAGAGCGCCCGCACTATCCGCCTCATTTAGTGCGTTCCATGTGATGTTCCCCACCGCAAGGTTGTTGGGGTCTGCGCCGCTGGGGTCTCCCCCGGACATCGCGACGTGTCGATCTGAGAAAATCTCTCGCGCCGCGCGAAATGGATCTGCGAACGTCCCGAGGTTTGACTCACTGAGCTTGTACTTTTCGTCAACCTCGAATCCGAGTGCTTCCGCTGTGCCAACTGCCAGCCCCTGACCCCACTTGCATGTATCCACCTGCAGAGCATTGAGCTCCTGTAACGCCCGGCCAAGGTCTCCTAGCACCGAGTCGCATAGTCCGCACATACTGGCCAGCGCCAGCTTGAACGCATACCCCAAGGCATTCGCACCGATTTGCCGGAGCATTTGCGTGAACTCTGAAAGATTAATGAAGCTGAAAGATCCGCCGTACATGTCGATTCCGCCACAACCGGCCTCCAGTTGCGGCGCCGAAAAGTTGAATACCTGGTAGGTACTCACCGGCGTTCTCAGCCGCATATAGCCTGCATCGAAGCCCAGGCGTCTCTGACTCTGGTAGATGCCCGGCTCGTTTCCGGTCACCATGTACATGCTTTCCAGAGCGTCTGTAAGACTTCCGTATGCAGGCGTCGTGAACACAACGATGCAGACCGCCACACCCAAAAGCTTCTTTGTACTCATCTCATCCCCCCATTGGGCGTCGGCCCTATGCCATATACACGCGTGATTTCCCTCTGTATGAACGGCACCCATGAGTCACTGTCCGACCAGTCGACGGTTTCGGTGTTATCAAGGCGGGAGGCGTCTATCACACCTCTTTCGGTAGGCCGTGCCGCAAGGTACTTATCCTTCTCGATCAGCCCGTAATGGCCTGCCGCTCCCACCAACCGATCGACCAGGGAGGCGTAGTCGATGAACCCCTGGCTCACGATGTAGAACCCTTCTGGTGGCACTACCAGCATTACCGCTGGCGTGAAGTCGATCCCCAGGTTCTCAAATTGTCCTGTGTCCGGGAGCACCCTGACTCTTCTATTCACGCCAGCGATTTGTCTTCCTTGCCGGCTGATGATTCGCATCTCCATTGAGTGTCGCTCTGCGAACCGGTTGATCGGCTGCAGCTGCTGCCTACAGAACTCGCATGTTTCGTCGAAGAAAACCCAAAGCCCTGCTTTCTCTGACAGCTCCTCCACGATCCCGGTCTTGGCCTCCGCGGCCGAGGCCAGGGTCGCCGCCCTTGCTGCGGAAGCGAATGGGAGCCTTAAGTTCTCATCCAACAGGGGATCGCTCGTAGTCACTCTCTGAGCCATGTTGCTGAAGACTTGTGCCTTGTCCATCATGATTCTCTGTGCGTAGAAATACGCTTGGACGTTGCGCTCTGTTGGCGAATCAATGGCGCGATCCCGGAGTCGCGGCAACTCCTGCCGGATCCACTCTGCGCTCATTGGTGCTGGACCCGCAGGCTCTCCACTCTCAGGCTGTGGTTGCTCGGTTGCCTGCTCCGTCTCGACCGCCTCTTCGCTCTCCTCCTCCTCAACTGGCATGAGTTCATACCAATGCCACCCTCTCTCCCGGTCCTCGAAGAACCGCTCCTCGACCAGCCTGTCGTTGCTCGTCGCTGCGGCTGCCGTGCAGACGCCAGCCGCCACCAGAACCGCCATGGTCCAGCCCAGCGTGCTGACACTGGCCCCGTCCTTCGCAATTCTGTAAGAACCAATCATTTCAGGGCCCTCCGTCGTCAAACCAGGGTAGAAGCTCGGGATCCGGTTGATATAGCGGCGCCGTCTTAAGGTCTTCCCGATGCGTTTCGAAGAACGGCATGGCGATGTCGATCTGCTCTTCAGCAAGTTCGGTCGCAGTCATCCCCGGACTTCCCCCGCTTGCCTCCCCGGGGATTCTGTCGCTCGGTATGTAATTCAACGGCGGGTTACGTGGGTCTGGCACCAGACCGGCCTCCCACAGGATGGCTTCCCACTCGGAAAGATCCACCAACGACCAGTCCACCATGTTCATCTCAGCGATGCTGAGACCGTCGCAATTGGGCTCTCTGGCACTCCCCCATTCGCCCACCAGGCCCTGCAACCGGACCTGCTGGTTGATGATCCGTGCGAACGGCGATGAGAAGCAGCAGTACGTTTCCTTGTCGATAATGCACTTTCTGATAAGACCGATTCGGACACGCTTCGCGCAGTACTTGCCAACGTAGTGACAGCTTCGGTTTGCTTGCTGGATCCCGAACGCCAGTTCTTCGGTCTTGCAAGGGAAGAAGATCGAACCAAGGATTCGCGCTATGCTGTAGATCGTATAAATCGTACCGATGGTCGTCATTACGTTGGCGATCATTTCTGCTGTGGACCCTTGTACCCATCCCGTAACGAGCCCTCCACCTCCGGTCTCGAAGATGCTGCTTGCAAACTCTCCGGCGCCTATCGAGTTCAGAAAATTGTTGAATCCTGTGGCGATGTACTGCTGGATTGGGCCGAAGCCTGTGGGGGATACCGCTGCTGCCTGGCTGAGATCTGTTGCGCTCCCTGCGGCATCAGTCGGTCGAAACCCTGCCCATTGCAGTGACGAGTTGAACCCGCTGGTCACGGCGCGACCTGCGCTTCTCCCCCACTCCGCGGGGGTGTTGATCACAGTCTGGATACCTGAGCCTATCGTGCTCTGTGACAGATACGCCGCCACATGAGGGTCTTTCGCCAGACGATAGGTATGGCGGGCCAACAGCATGTAGGTGACGAAGTCGCCTCCGCTCCGGCCGGCCCGACGGCTCTCCCTGCAGCAATCCGGTATGACCCCCAGCGTGAAGCCCCGGGGATTCTGGCATCGCTCGTCGGTTCCCTCGAACAACACACAGGATTCGGGATCACCAGCCACGTCGCAGCTGACGTCCTTTTGGGCCTCCGTGATTGCTGTTGCCGCCGTGGCGGCGAGCACGAAGTCGGGGTTGCTTTCGGCTTCCTGATTCGCGCACTCATCTCCAAGGCAGCGGATCTCGGCGCCACAGGTCACGGTTGAGCTGTCCGCCTCGGGCACCCCGGGGATCGTCACCGAGCTCCCGCAGTCGAAAAACCTCGTCCGCGCGAGGCACAGCCCGATGTTCAGTGGGTCGACTTCGTCCTCCATTCCCTCGATGCACGCCATATCCGGCAGTAGGGTGCAGTCCGGATCGAGCACGAACTCCTCGCAATCGTCCACCCACCCCGGCTGGCCCAGGCTGTTGGTCATCTGGTCGATGGTGTTATCGAGGCACACCAGGTTGCCCTGCGCATCGACCCAGCATGGATCTTCCAGACAGGTGGCCTGCAGCTCCGGTGGCAGGTGCTCACAGGCCTCTACACAACTGTCGTTACCGATGCAGTCGCGTTCCAGAAGGCAGTCATCAAACTGTGCCTCCACCTCCCAGCACATCTCCGGGACACCCGTGGTGAACGTGGTCCATGTTGAGAGTGTCTCCGTGATCCCCTCCGACGGGTCCGGGGGCTCGCATAGCGTCACTCCGTCGATCTCCCGACACGGACTGAAGTCCGTGCAGGTGACCGCTCCGCCGCAGGTTCCGTTCTGCAGCAGCTGCATGTCAGACTGGGAACACCCGTCGAATACGAAACCGTTCGTGACTATTTCGTAGATCGTCGCATCGACGTAGAGCTCGTCTGAGTCCTCCAACGTCACCGTAAAGATATAATCCCAGTTCGAGCCGTAGCTCCCTCCATTATCGATGTCCCAATCTATGATTCCGGATCCGCCAACCGTGTGATTCGCGATGACATAGTCGCCTGCCAGCAGTCCAAGGCTCCCCGGGTTGAACCCGTCTTCCAGAACGTTGACAGACTCCCCGAACAGATCTTGTCCTATCAGCAGTTCCGGCGCCCCGCTCCCCAGTCCGGACGCCGTGATGGTTTCAGTTCCCGTCAGTGATACACCGGCGCTGCCGAGACAGGCAGCGATGTGCGCGTCTCTTGCCGACTGGCAGGTCTGCTGACGCCCTGCCGGGCAGCCGGCATAGTCGAAAGGCGGTCCAGGCGCGATCGGTGGAACGCAGTTTCCTGCTCCTGGCCCTGGGAGCTGGAACAGCAGGATGTTGGTGCCGTCCACGACTGTGTTTCGGCATCTCGACTCCAACGCGTTTCCTGACGCGTTACACGCAGCTACGATTTCTGCTTGGGTCCGTCCGTCATGGGTGCCGCAGTACTTCTCGATCCAGGTGTAGGTGTCGTTGGCGCGCGGTTCCCCTGGAAAGAACTCATCAAAGTAATTGGTCACGAAAAACGGACCTGGCGGCAGCGTTGGATCGAAGCCCTCGGGCTCCGTAAAATTGACTTCGCAAAGCCCAACCTGCCCTGGAAGTGGCGCGGGGAAAAACTCGTCCCAGTGCTCTTCTCCGTTGCCTACGCAGGTATCGCCCTGGCATTCACTCAGATACTCGTTCCTGACCGCCGTACAGTAGGCAATTCGATCGGCGTCACACCCGGTATAGTCCACGGGGATGTTAGGGTCCGCGCCCCAGTTGCTTGTCTCCTGATCAGCGCAACTACCGATCGGGCCGCGCGCGGGATTCAGGTCCCATAGCTCGTTCCTGCAGAGATGTTCATGCCAGTTTGCCGTGGCCTCGCATTGCGACGTGGAAGGAGCGTCGACCGAGAAGTCTCCGCAGTATCCGGTGTTGACGCTAATGGTGACCCATCCACCCAGGGCGCCCAGATCCACCAGCGTTGTCGCGTAGTAATCTCCTGGCGGTGATGGGTCCACCGATATACAGATGTGCGCGCCGTCAGTCGCCGGGGGCCCAGCGAAATCCAGCTCTACCCCGGTCCATCCGTTCGGATCGTGGTAGTTGATGTCGTTTCCTGATCCCGCTCCACACCCTTGGATTTCGAAAACTCTGCGGGTTTCCCTGGCCTCAAGCGCGTATGCGCGCTCAACCCTGCACTCACCGAACGTATCCACCTGCGCTTGTGTGCATGTCCAGATATCTTCCAGATGGACGATTCGGTCTTCACCGTCATCACCCGCAGTGATATCGTCCACGCACCCTGTGATGATTGAGTCCAGTAACGGGTCCGTGCCTGCGAGGATCGGTCTTGAGACATCGATGAGCAGCTCACTGGCAATATCCATCGAACCAGAGTGCGGGTTGACGGTTGACTGCTGGAGACTCTGGTAGGCCTCCGACGTGGTATCTGTACCACTCTGGAGACTGAATTGAGTGGCCACGCCCTGGGTGGAGAGCGCCGCCGGATCGCTCCCGAGTCCTTCCAGGCTGGAGTAGTCTGAAGGATCCGTGTAGCCCGGAAACAGCTCCTGCATGTTCAGCTCGCCCGCGCCGAGCGCGCCCCCAGGAGGATCGTTCACCAAGTCCGGGGGCGTGTAGTTCAGCAGGAAATTAGCGCCTGTCCTGTGGCCCCTGTCTGCTTCCTCCAGCATCGGGTCGGCATAGGCAATCCTCGGGATATGCATCCAGGGCAAGAGCACAAGGCAAACGGAAACGACAGCGCATACCGTCGCCCTGTATCCGTTGACCTGTACCTCTTCGGCCACCTCTACCCCCCAGACCCGAATATCCCTGCGCAGCAGTCTGTCCAGCGCCATAGGACATACACGAAGTCCTCGCCCGTACCCGGTCGCTGTCGCCACTCTCCCCACAGAAGCGTGTTCTCCCCGACGTTATGGCAGCAGCCACCGAGTACATTTCGGACGTTGATCTCCTGGACGCTAGTGGCCCCTGGGGGAAGCTCTGGTTCGCTGGCCGTTGGCGGTTCACCAGGATTCGCGAGATCAATCTCGGGCGGCACCGGATTACTTCCAGGCTCCACGTTGCTGGACTCCGCTACCGGAAAGATCTGCTGCATTCTGTATTGCGATTTCCTCAGCACGGGCATTCGTCGGCCACCGCACATGGCATCGCTTCCGATCGTCCTTCTGAGGACCCCAAGTCGGCTCAGAAGGTACATCGCGCGCGTGGCCACCACGCTCGAGGCCTGCGCGTATGACGTGCCTTTCGAGTAGCCGGCTACGGGATAATTGGAGCCGAAGCACCCAGCGCTCCAGAACACGCTATCCAGCGGTCCCCCACCTGGGACGGAGGCCGCACCGCAGTCCGCGACCTGTGCTGCCAGCGCAATCGGGTTCCCGAACAATAACGCTTCGGGATGGATCAGGAACGCCAGCTCCTCGTCGTACCAGTTGGGGAACGCCTCCGACATGAACATGATGTCCAGGCTGTAGTAGTTATCCGTGTTGCACTGAGGAAGGTCGAACAGATCCAGCATCTGCATGATCGGGAACGCGTAGAAGTGCCAGGTGTACAGCGACAGATCCTGCATTCCCCGTTCCGACGGGTTTCTCCCGCGTCCCCCGAAATTCAGTGACGAGTCCATCAGATTCGCGTCGCCCATGTCCGCCCCGAACAGGGTGGGGAAGCACCAGGGCTTTCTGACTGATTCCACGATCCGGCTTGGCACGTACATGCCTACGCTAAACCCGATCGTCGGCATTTGGCCCGCTGAGAAGTCTCCGGAACAGAAGCACGCCCGGTTCGTATTGGCTCCTGACGGTCGCCCGAATCTTCCGTCGAACATCCGCACCCCGGCAAGGTACACCGGGAACATGCATGACCAGCACAGGCCCGAGATCAGTGTCGAACCGAAGATATTGGCGTTGGGGCACTGGAACTCCCGTGCTGTTGTCGGCACGTTCCCGTACGCTGGGATCGCCATCATCGCGCTCGCCAGAAGCGCCAGCCCTGCTCGTCGGAGCCCGTTCACAGCTGAACCTCGTGGTAATGGCCTATCAGCGCCTCAGCCATGCCCCGCCCAAACTCCCCGAGTATTCGATCAAACAGGGTGTTTCCGCGCCTCTTCGGGACGTAAACGCTGACTGCCAGGCCTTCGAAGCGCTGAGCCGTCACCTGATCGAGTGTTGCAATCGAATCGACCAGTCCCTTCTGGACCGCATCGCGGCCCGTCCACACGCTACCGTTGGTGATCGATTGAATATCTCCGATCTTCTCTCCTCGTCTCGCGGCGACTTCGCGCTCGAACGTTTTTGCGGTGCCGTCAACCAGCGCTTGGAGCTCTCCCTCCATGTCAGCGCCCATTGCTGTGTAGGGGTTCATCAGGTCCTTCAGGGGCGCGGAGCTGAAGACCCGCTGTCCGATATGCAATCGCTCCATGACCTCCGTAAGGTCCCATCCTTTCATGATCGCGCCAATTGAGCCTGCCCATGTGTACTCGCCCGCGTACACATGGTCGGTGTTGATCGCGATCATGTAGGCCGCCGAAGCGCACATGCTCCCGCACACCGCGATCACCGGCATGCCTGTTCTCTGCTGGGCACCGTTGATGAACCGCGCGATCCTCTCGGCCTCGGATGGCGATCCTCCCCCGCTGTCGATCAACAGGACGATCCCCTGAACGTGGCGGTTGTCGAACAGTCTCGACAGCACCGTAATGACGCTGTCTGCGGATGCCTCGGTATTTCTCGCGATAGGACCTGTGATGGGCACCACCGCCACGGTCTGGCTCGTAGGCATGGTGCGGTAGCCCAGTGAGCCTGCCAGTGTGCTGGCGTACAGCAGCACAGCACCACAAATAACCAGCGCCATGAATACCCGGCGTATGGTTTTCCAGCGTCGCTCGTGCTTCTGCTCTCTTAGGTATTCGAGAATGACCTCGTTGCTGATTTCCCTGTTCAGCTCGTTCCAACGCGGCCCTGTCTGTTCACTCAT
>REEK01000099.1 GCA_007695115.1 Sphaerobacteraceae bacterium | reverse complement strand
TGCGGTCGGGTTTGCGATATTCGTGCTCGTTGAGATTGAGAAGTTCGTTCGTCGCGGCTATTTCTCGCGAGAACCCCAGGCGTGAGAACGGCCACAAAAGAGAATTAATCCGAGGAAGGGCCGAAAGCTCGTTCGAGATTCCCTCTCACCACCATCAGTGAAGCCTCTGGCACGTGGATCAGAGGCTTCACCTGTTCCAGTTCTTGATTTGATGTCGACGAGCCCATAGGATGCTCCCAGACAATCAGACGGGAAGTCAGGGGGCTAATCATGGTCGCAGAGCAGCACACAGAACTCAGACAGACCGTTCGTGAGTTGCTGGACCAGTTTCCGGTCGAATACTGGCGTGAGCTGGATCAGACACGGGGTTATCCGGAAGCGTTCGTGCAGGAGATGACCCGCACACGGCTGCTCAGCGCCCTGATTCCGTCAGAATATGGTGGACTGGGAATGTCCCTGACCGACGCATCAGTCATTCTGGAAGAGGTCAATCGCTCGGGCGGAATCGCTGGGCCGTCTCACGCCCAGATGTACACCATGGGGACGCTCGTCCGGCACGGCTCGGACGAGCAAAAGCAGGCCTACCTTCCGAAGATCGCCAACGGAGAACTCCGGCTGCAGGCATTCGGCGTCACCGAACCAGACGCCGGAACCGATACCACCAGCCTGACAACTACTGCCGTTCGCGATGGCGACAACTACGTAGTCAACGGTCACAAGATCTTCATCTCCCGTGTGCAGCGGTCCGATCTCATGCTCCTGCTCGCTCGCACGACACCGAAACATCTCACGAAGAAGAAATCCGAGGGGTTCTCGATCTTCATCGTCGATCTGCGTGAGGCGATCGGCAACGGCATCGAGGTGACGCCGATTCGCACGATGGTCAACAACGAGACCAACGAGCTCAAAATCACCGACCTCGTGGTTCCAGCCGAGAACATCATCGGGGAAGAAGGTCGGGGCTTCCGCTACCTGCTGGATGGACTGAACGCCGAGCGGATTCTGATCGCGGCCGAGTGCATTGGCGATGGTCGCTGGTTTATTGAACAGGCAACACAGCGCGCGAAGGATCGTGTAGTGTTCGGGCGGCCCATCGGCCAGAATCAGGGGATCCAGTTCCCCATCGCCGAGGCTCACATCCGTGTCGAAGCCGCCGACATGATGCGCTACCGGGCCTGCGAGCTCTTCGACGAAGGCGTTGCCTGTGGTGCTGAAGCCAACATGGCCAAGTTTCTCGCAGCTGAAGCTTCGTGGGAAGCCGGCAATGTTGCTATGCAGACATTTGGTGGCTACGGATTCGCATCCGACTACGACATCGAACGAAAACTCCGGGAAACCCGTCTCTACCAGGTTGCCCCAATCTCCACGAACCTGATCTTCTCCTATATCGCTGAGCACGTTCTGGGCATGCCGCGCTCGTTCTGACGGCATCTCTGGAGTCAGTCTCCTCACCATGAGGTGGCCCCTCCAGTTCACTTTTCTACCTATTTTTCCTTAGCCTGACGTTATGGAACGCCAAATGCGATATAGTTATGTAAGAAACGAGAAGACAAAACATCGAGATACCTACGACGATACTGGTGCGGTCGAATGACCATCCATTATCAGGGTTGAATTCTGGCGATCAAAAAGCCAGGGTGACGACTCAACACAGCAAGGATTGAGGAGTCATGACTACCACGACACCAAATCCGAATCGGCAAGATAGCCCCCCGGCTTTGGACACGCCCGCCGAGCGGGCCAGTAGTGGTACGTCATCATCCGTGCTTCCGTCGATCGGGTTTCTTCTGCTCGGCGCTGTTGGGCTGCTCATTGCTGACGCCTTGCTGCGCTCACCCGGTCCGATCGAACAGGGGTTGATGCAAGGCATTCAGGCAGTCGAGTTCCCATTCATGAATACTCTCGCCTATGCCCTGAGCAGCCTGGCGACCACTCTTGTGTTCGTTACATTCTGGGCCGCACTGATGGCGTTTTCGGCCATGCGTCGAAAATGGGGTTCAGCCGTTGCTCTGGCAGTGGCACCAGGTATCGCCGTGATGACGGCAATTCTGGCGCACCTGATCTCCAACCCTCTGCGACCGGAGGCCTACGTCCTGGAGCGAACCACCGGATTCGTCAGCATGTTGACGTCCCCGGCTGGACAGATCGCTGCGACGATACTCCTTGCAGGCCTGGCCGTCGCTGTTCTCGTTGGAGAACGGTCGCGTCGATTCCAGTCCGTGAGCACGGTGATCGCCTTCATTCCGGCAACAGTGGCGGTATTCGGTCATATCTGGGCTGGATCGCTCTGGCCGAGCGAAGCCATCACGACGGCATCTCTCGCGGTGCTGCTGGTTATCCCGATTGTCTGGGCCGCGCAGCGTATCGACGAACGACTCAGCGGGATTCCGCTGATTAGCGCTGCGCCAGTGCCGCATCGTGAAGAGAAGCCGCACGCGCATGCGCTAACGAGCACGATCCTGTTTCATGGAGATACCGTCTCCAAGATCTATCGACCGGGATTCCTGCCACGAGCGATCTACTGGGCTGCATTTCAGGCCGAGTTCCCGTACATGCGGAATCGTGCGGCGCTTAACGCAGCGGTACACCGTCGCAACCTGATCGGCCAGCTGACTGAATACTGGTACGGAGAGAGCCACGTTGCTCGGGCGATCGGCGTTGACGAGATCAACGGGCGCCTGGCAATCACCAGTGATCTGGTGGACGGCGGGGAGCCGACCGACCGTGAGAAGGCGCGCGAGTTCCTGGTTGACCTTGTCGGCCGCTTCGAGGAAGCCGGCCTGCCAACCTGGCAGATCGACTACCGCCAGCCGCGGGCCCTCGACAACGTGATGGAGACGAAAGACGGCAAGTATTGCGTCGTCGATCTCGAATCGGGTCTCGTCTCGCCGCTGGCCTCGCCTCGATCGTGGAAACGGGCGATCCAGCGTGGACTGTTCCCGATGTACGACGACATCTTCTTCGACGTCACGCTGGCGTATATCCGGAACCACGAAGCCGACATGCGTGAACGGTTCGGTGACGACTGGCTGCATAAGCTCTACTCGACGCTGAACGCGACCGAATCGGAGACCCGTCGCTGGCATGACAGCGAGCCACGCATCTGGAGCCGACTGCTTGGCCGCAAGCGAACGACCCGGAAGAACAACGAACGGCTGAGCTGGGCCATGCAGTGGTTCGACGATTCGATCGCCTCATGGCAGGCGGAACGCAAGATCTCTTCGAATGAAGCACGTGTTCTGCGCGGCAAGGTTCGATCGCCGCAGTTCACCACCGTGATGCCGCACTTCGGTGTGCACATGGGGACCGGAGTATTGCTCCGTTTCCCGCTTGGCAGCATTGCCCGGGCCAGCTATACCGGTTTCAATATGCTCCGTGTAACGTGGCAGTACGCAACCCGGCGCATCGATCGCGAAAGCTGGCGAGAAGCTATCGGCATCCATTCACCGCTGGTGCTTCTCATCTCGGCGATTCCCGGATTTGGCGCATTCGCCTATCTCGCGTCCAAACCACTTCGCAGCGATCACTTGCTGCTCACCGTTGCCATCGATGCCGTGATGTTGAAGGTGCCGTTCCGGCTGTATGAGCGACTTGGATTTCGGCGGATCGTCCTGGCAATGCCGGGGCAGATCGACCGATTTATCAGTCTGGCCAACCGGCGCAAGCTGCCTGCGTTCGAGTGGGCTGATGAGCATCGGACCGGTAATGATCGGGAGCAGACGACATGGTCGAGCACCGGAGCTGAAGGCGCTTCGATCAGATCCATATCCTGATAAAGGAACCATTCGACGAGCGTTCAAATTGGACCGGGATCACCAGGCGGGGAGCAGGATTCTCCGCCTGGTGTTTCGTGTCGATGGAGAAAGCACGCCGGAATACCCACAGTTCGGTAAGCTAGGGGGCGCACGGGTATCTTGCCCGGGCACACGTAAGAACGCACGACAGCAGGACAGGTGACCTGGCAGGTATGAATCTGACGATCTTCGGCGGAACTGGTGAAACCGGACGGCTTCTCGTTGAGCGCGCAATCAATGAGGCGCATCACGTCACCGTTCTTGCCCGGAATCCGGACAAACTCCAGTTCGATCACGAAAACCTGACGGTCATCCACGGTGAACTGGACAATGAATCGAGCATCGACGCGGCGATTTCCGGGGCAGATGCCGTGATCAGCCTGCTCGGGCCAGTTGGCAAAGTCGAGGGCAAACCGATCTCCGAAGGAACCATGCGGATAATCGAGGCGATGAAACGGCATAACGTCAAGCGACTGATCGCCGTCGCCACGCCTGCGGCCCGCACCGAGCGAGACGGCATCAACATGCGCTTCGCGATGATGAACCTCTTCGAGCGGGTCATCGCCTCTGGTTCGCAGGATGACACCATCGAGATGGCTGGGATCGTCGAAATGAGCGGTCTGAACTGGACGCTCGTCCGATTGCCGATGCTGTCCTCAGACGATGGGAAAGGCAGAGTCCGTGCCGGCTACCTCGGCCAGAAGAAACTGGGATCGTCACTGACGCGGGACGATCTGGTCGAGTTCCTGCTCGATCTGCTGGCAACGGGCGAGTTCGTCCGTGAAGCGCCGATCGTGACGAACTAGCCAGCTGGTTGCGGCTTGGTCTCGTCCGTGAACGTCCGGCAGTATTCGTTCAGTCCAACCCGGAGAATGACGACGGCCAACGCAATTGCAGCAACTGGCGGCGCTGCGGCTGGAGCCACGCCAAGCACCGGCAACAGCAATGTCACCATGGCGGCCACATTTCGGATGTCGATCAGACTGCTGAATTCATCCTTGTTCCGACAAACAACGCCCTTGACCTTGTCATTGTAGAGCGCGAACCGTTCACCGATACCTGGCAAGCTCACCTGCGCCGTTCGGAGATCGCCGACGCCCAGTGCCGCCAGATCGTCCTCATGATCTGCCTCGAGGGTCAGAGATCCAACCACGCTCAACAATTCCTCAGTGGTGCTCTCCGTGAACGCTGGCAGCACCCGCTCCACCTCTTTTTGAACAACGTCGTAGTCGAGATAATCGCTCACCACGGGCCTCCAGTTGAAACGACGAAGCTTCTGCATTTCAGCATGGTACAGCATCGCGATCCACAATACGGTATGTATTGACAATAGCACCTTTATCGACCATGCACAACCGCTTGGCAAAACGGATCGTGCTCCCCGGATACTGAACAATTACGTGTGCCGCCAGATTGCTCCGAACCCCTGATTCGTCCGAGATGCCAAACTGGAAGCGCGCCGTTCCGCGATGCTACTATTCTGGAGCCGCACTCATTCTGAGACTGCATTCTCAACAGCTGTGTCTGCTTCACTGGCCTGGAGCGAAAGTGCCCTCCGATAGACTTGACTTGTCGCCTAACCCGAACAATTGTCGACTATGCGCATTCGAATACACCGGGTCAGACAGAAATCATCGCCTGAGATTGGGAGATTTCACTCATGAACAACGAAACCACGCTGACGCTGGCCTCGGATCACCTGACCGCCACTATTCGACTGATCGGCGCCCAGATGATCTCGCTCAAGACAGCAGAGAATCTGGAATTGATGTGGCACGGCGATCCGGCGATCTGGCCAGAACACGCACCGATACTGTTTCCGCTACTCGGTCCGCTAACTGATCAGCAGCTCCGGCACAAGGGCCGGACCTATCCCATGCCACCGCACGGCTTCGCGCAATCCCGGAAATTCGAGATCATCGAGCAATCCGAGCGTCACTGTCTGCTGGAGATCACCGATGATGCTGAAACACGGGCGATGTACCCGTTCAGCTTCCGGTTTCAGGTCAGCTACATCCTGGAAGGCAATACGCTGAAGAATTCGCTGATCGTCACCAATACGGGTGCTGAGACACTCCCGTGTGACGTCGGATTTCATCCAGGGTTTCAGTGGCCGCTCGATCCAGAACGAGCCAAAGAGGCGTACCAGATAACGTTCGATCAACCGGAAACCGCAGGTATTCGCCGGGGAGTCGATGATCCGATTTTCCTCCACGGTGAACGAGAACCGACGCCGATGGAGGGCACTGAACTGCCGCTGCGAGATTCGTTGTTCGATGACCAGGCAATCGTCTTCGATCAATTGAACAGTCGCGGCCTGCGATACCATGCCGACGGGGGGCCAGGGTTGCGCCTCGAGTTCCCTGACTCACCGCACATGGCGCTATGGATGCGACCCGGCGCATCGTTCATCGCAATCGAGCCCTGGCAAGGACTCCCGGTCGAATTCGGTTGGGATGATGAGTACCGGAACAAACCGGGAACGGCGCTGATTCCGGCTGGGGAAACCCATGACTGGAATCTCCACGTAAAGCTGGAGTCCGGTCAGTAGTCTGCCCGACCCGGAAACTGAACCAGATCCGGGAGACGGACAATTGTGGATATCAGGCGAGGCCGGCTGTGCAGATTTCAGCCGACCTCGCGGACCGGTCAGTCTCGCTCGTGCGGTCTCACCAGCATCAGTGGACGCGTCGCCTTTTGCAGGACATCTTCAGCCACAGATCCGATCGCGAAGCGCTTCAGACCAGAGTGGCCGTGTGTGGCCATTGCCACGACCCCGACATCAAGGTCGCCGGCGATGCTATTGATACGATCGGCGGGCTTGCCTTCGACAACGTCCCACTCCACCGAGTATCCACGTGCCCGCAGCCGATCGGCCATGTTGGAGAGGTATTGTTCGGCGACGTCACGATCCGATCGCCCGTCGGCATCTCTGGCGTCGGCACTCCCGGTAACCCAGTTTCTGTCGAGCTCCACCACCCGCACCAGGTGCAGCCGGGTTTTATCATGACCGAACAGCCGGCGAACTGGTTCGAGCACCTCTTCGCTGAAATCTGATCCATCCAGCGCCACCAGAACATGCCCCATATCGATCTCGTCGAGCGACGGCGGGCGGGTCTGGATCGCCCGAACCACAAACATCGGGCATGGCGACTGTTCCGCGACCTTCAGCGCCACGCTGCCGAGCAGAACGCGTCCGAGCCCGGATCGGCCGTGACTGGCCATGACTATCACTGGCTGGTCGCCTGGGTCAGATCCCCGATGCTCTGCCATCCGGAGGATCTCACTAATCGGCGAACCGTGGACTACCATCTTCTCGACGTGGACATCGCGGATTGAATCGCTGACATAGGTCAGGTAATGCTCGGCCTCTCTGAGTGCGCTCGTCGCTTCTTCGAGGTCTTCCTCGGTCATACCAGGGTCTCCCGGATTCATGCCAATCGGCAAACTCGCCGAATACTGTCGCCCAGCGGAGGTGACGGGCGGCTCTTCGATCGGTGGCAGATCTTCACTATCGCGTGGATCCGGAAGTGACTCGGATGGTTCGACAACGGAAACCAGCGTGAGCGGGGCGCCCGTTCGCCTGGCCAGCGCCCTTGCGTAGGGCACCGCACACTCGGCAACATGGGACTGATCGAGCGGAACAATAATGCTTGAAACCATGGTGTTTCCTTCCTCAATCGGATCAGGTGAACGAGCGATTCAGGGTTCCGGTGAATTCGCAACTCAACTCAACTCTATTCCCCGGCATGCGAACATTGCGTGCAGAAGGCGTGCCACCTGATGTCAGAATCGTGACAGGAGTCGAATCAACGGCTAATATGCCTGTATGTAGTTCGAAATCAACACCGGAGTCCCTCGACGCGAACTGGACGCTGACGCGTTCGGAAAGGACGACATATGCCAACGATGATGATGCTTCCACCCCAGAGCGACCAGACTCACGAGTGGGCAGAGCGCCTGAAACGTGAACTGCCGGACTACCAGATACTGGTCCCGGAATCGGAAGACGAGGCCCTCGAACATCTCCCGGGTGTCGATGCCGGTTACGGCTGGCTCTCGCCGGCGATGCTGGAAATCGCCGAACGCTTCACCTGGCTTCAGAGTCCACAAGCTGCCCCACCGGACTGGTTCTATTACCCGGAACTCGTCGAGAGCCCGATCAAAGTGACGAACATGCGCGGAATCTACAACGATCATATCGCGCAGCACATCATGATGTTCGTGTTCGGCCTCGCTCGCGGGCTCCCCTATTACATGGATGCCCAGCGGGCCAGACAGTGGAAGAAAGACGCGCAGGGCTTCCCGACCGTCGATCTGAAATCGGCCACCGCGCTCATCGTCGGGGTTGGCGGAATTGGTCAGGAGACCGCAAAACTCCTGCAGCCTTGCGGGACACGAGTTCTCGGGGTCGATGCACGCTGGGAGTGGGAGACGCCCGGTGTCGAGCGCCATAGCCCTGCAGCGCTCGATTCCCTGTTACCAGAGGCCGACTTCGTCATCGTTACCCTTCCGCACACCCCGGAAACCGAAGGCATGTGGAACCGGGACCGCTTCAAGAAGATGAAGCCGACCGGCTACTACATCAACATCGGACGCGGCATGACCACGAAGCTGGCCGATCTGGCCGACGCGATCGAAGCCGGTGAACTCGCCGGAGCCGGTCTGGACGTGTTCGATCAGGAGCCACTGCCCGAAGATCATCGCCTCTGGACGATGGACAACGTGATGTTGACACCCCACATCGCCGTTCACGATGCCCCTGATGTCGAAGAGCGTCGCTATCAGGTTCTCCGCCGCAATCTGGAACATTTCGCCCGTGGAGAAGACCTGGAGAACCTGGTCGACAAGACGATGTGGTACTAGGAATCCAACGCCCCTCGCTGGATTGCAGCGAGGGGCGTCTTCATCTTCGTGGAGCAGCTGAATCTAGCGTCTGGCGCGCTCTTCAACCCACTCCTTCGTGACCTCGAAACCAAAACCAGGTGCATCGGTCGGTCGAACGTGTCCGTTCTTGATCGGAACCGTTCCCGGAATCGCCACCATCTCTTCGAGCGGCACTCCTGGTGGGGCAACGCCTTCGGAGCGCTCACCCATCGGAATAGCCGGCATCGCCATCGCGACGTGCTGACCATACGGGTAGTTCATCCCGGCATGGGTAATGACGTTCAGACCGTGCGCTTCGGCGATGTGACAGATGCGGACGACAGCACTGACTCCACCAACCCAGAGAATATCCGGCTGGAAGATATCGATCAGGCCCTCTGAGGCAGCTTCAGCAAACGGGTGCAGCGTGTACCAGTGCTCGCCAGTCGCCAGAACGGTTGAAGGTACCCGGCTACGGAGCTTGCGATACCCGCCCATGTCTTCCGGCAGAAGCGGATCTTCCAGCCATTTGACCCGATACGGCTTCAGTTCCTCGGCCAGACGGACGGCGTACTCGACATCGAGCGACATCCAGGCGTCGACCATGATCTCGACATCGTCACCGACGCGCTCCCGCGTCCAGGCAATCTGTTCGATGTCCTCGTTGATCCCGCGAATGCCCTTGACTGGCCCGTTTCGCAGGAACAGCTTGACGGCAGTGAAGCCAAGCTCCAGGAACCACTCGATACTGTTGCGGTATCCGTAGGACTGATCGACGTTCGATCCGTAGCAGTAGATCTCTTCTTTCTGCGGGCCACCAAGCAACTCGTACACCGGGATGCCGAGCAGTTTCCCCTTGAGATCCCACAGCGCCGTATCGACGCCACTGATGGCATAGCTGGCGATCCCGTAGGTGCCATAGGCAGACGATGCCCGGCGCATCATGTCCCAGCACTTGTCAATCGCCATGGCGTCCTGGCCCTCGAGCAACGGGGCAAAGTGATCGTTGATCACGCTGACCACCGGCGCACCGTGGTTGGCCATCCCGAGGCCCCAGGTGCCATCTTCGGCCTCGGCGATAACCAGCACCTTGCCCAGCTTGTTAGTCCAGTCGTGACGGGTGAACTCGGTATATCGCTCCATCGGGCTGACGAAGCCGGGATCGTGCGGAATCTGCTCTACACGAGGCTTCGTGGTCGGTTTCGCCGATACATCGGCAACGACCGCGCGGATGCTCTTGATCTTCACATTGATTCCCTTTCCCGAGAACAGACGCGACATCGCGTCCAGTCGTTCGGCATCGAACGATCAGAACCAGATGCCAGACCGGATCGCTTGAGTAGCGCATCTGACAGAACAGGATCGATTATCCACTCCAGTGTCTCGCCATCAATGTGCATGAAAACGGGGAATCACGCAATAGGCCGGCAGGCGCAACGAACCGATCAATCAGCCTCTCGGGCGGTCACCCGGCGGCAACGACTGACGCCAGATCGACACTGGCGGGGGTGCCCCAGTTGCTGCGCGATTGCGGTTTGATGTCACCCTCGAAGATCCCTGTGGGAACAGCCATGGTGCAGACGGCGTTAGGCTTGCCACCGAGGGCGTTGATTCGCGTCTCGATCGGCGCTGTGCTCAGGATCACGTACGCCTGTTCCTCGGAATAGCCAAAACGAGAGAGGTATCTGATTGCTTCCAGGCACGCCTGACGATACGAAGCGTGCGCATCGAGGAATCCCTGCGTGCCATCAGCCTCAATCGAAAACCCTTCGAAGACGATTCGTTCGGTGTATTCCACATTGATTGGACCAGTAACGAAAAATGGATTGCTGGTGCCGTAAACGTCCATGCCATTCGGAATGACGTCGACTCGAAGATCGAGATACCCGGCCATCTCGATCGCTCCGCAGACAGTAGCCTCACCGTCTGCCAATGAGAAGTGGAGATCTCCCACTGAGAGGTTCGCGCCCTCGACAAACACCGGCATGTACAGTCGAGACCCTCTGGAGAGATTTTTAATGTCGCAGTTTCCTCCATTCTCACGGCCCGGTAGCGTTCTTGCCGCTTCACTGGCGACGCGCTCGAACTCCGCTCCGGACAGGCTTCCCAGCACGGCACCATCCGGGTCTGGCACAGTGGCAAGCTCCGGAACCCTATCTGGGTCTGTCTGGATGAGCGCCTGCTCCCGACTGTTCCATCGATCCAGCAATTCATGTGATGGCGCCACGGCGAGAATCCCCGGATGCACTTGACCAGCAAATCGAACCCCCGGAATGTGGCGCGATGTTGCGTAGATGCCCTCGAAGTCCCAGATAGCTTTGCGAGGTTCGGAGAAGTAGTCAGCAAGCATCCCACCCATCTCGGGGCGCATGATCCCGGTATAGCCCCACGCCCGCCCGGGAAGCGGACCGACATCGAGAATATCGACAACCAGAAGATCGCCCGGACGGGCTCCCTCGACCGCAATCGGCCCACACACCATGTGGGCCCGGTTCATGTTCAACTCAGCGATGTCGCTGGCGTCATCATCGTTTCTGATCTGCCAGTCGAACATATCCGGGCATTCGACCCGAATACGATCTCCGCGACCCGCACTGGCCACTGGAGGAATGTCCGGATGCCATCGATTGTGCCCGGGCCGAACCTGACTCTCCATCGGAGTTCCAGGTTCGATTGAGATGATGGTGTTCACAATTTCGATCCTTTCGGCGAGACCGGTGTGGGAAACAGGTAGACTCGACGTGCCCATGCGTGCTGACTATTCACTGCAAGGTGCGCCATTTTCGTGCCGGAACGGCACAGCGCATTTCCTGTTACCAGAGGGTTAGCGACGAGATACGCACACGACCATAATCGCCATTAATGGCAAGCTTTCAGGAGCAAGCCACAGAGTCGCAGCCGCGACATGAGACACCCGTCGATCTGTCGATCCGTTTTAGCAGTCATCCATACGAATCGGAAATGAAACCACACTATGCCTACCGACAAGTTGTCCGGCCTGAACCCACTCAAGCACCGCAGCTATCCACACGAGATTCTCGATGAAGGAAACCACCCACCAGAACACCTCTACGGAACGTTCGAAGACATGCGCCGCGTCAACACCCTGCTGGGTGGAAACCGGATCTCGCTCGCCGGATTGACCCGATTGACCGGCCACCTCCGCTCCGGCGATTCGCTGTCGATCCTCGACATCGGTACTGGTCACGCCGACATCCCGAGAGCCGTGATGCACTGGGCCGCCGAGCGCGATCTCCGTTGTGAGGCGATTGGACTGGATATCGATCTGGCGACGCTCAAAACCGCCGGGACGTTGCCGCCAAATCGGTCAATCGATTTCATCCAGGGCTCGATGCTCGAACTTCCCATTGCCGACAACAGCATCGATGTCGCGATGTCCTCGATGACGCTGCACCATCTCTCGGATGATGACGCCGTTGTTGCGCTAAGAGAGATGGCCCGGGTGTCGAAACTCGGCATCATCGTCAATGACCTGAGTCGAACGCCTCACGGATACGCCGTGGCCTGGATGCTGGGACGCATCGCAACCTCCAACCCGCTCACCAGACACGATGCTCACCGCTCGATCCAGCGCGGCCGGACCGAGCCAGAGCTGGCCAGCCTTGCCCGAGAAGCAGGACTGAACGCGCCGGTCTTCGATTCGGCCCTCTGGTACCGGATTGCAATGACGATCGGGGTTCGTGAATGGTAGCCAACCACCATACCGACGTGCTGGTTGTGGGTGGCGGACCTGCCGGCTCGTCCACTGCGATCCGCCTCGCCCGGGCAGGCGTGTCAGTGATGCTCGTCGATCAGGCTCGTTTTCCACGGGAGAAAGCATGCGCCGAATATTGCAGTCCTGGTGTCGTCGATTCGCTCGATGAACTCGGGGCGCTGCCGCGGATATACAATCGGGATCACCGCACGTTGACAGGTATGCAGCTCGTAGCCGGTGAACATCACCTGCCGCTGAATTTTGGAAATTACCGTCCATCCGGCAACAGTGCGCTCGGCGTCAAGCGCTCGATTCTCGATCAGGAACTGCTGGAGCTGGCGGCCGACAGTGGGGTCGACGTCCACGAAGGTGTCCGGATGACATCTCCCATCATGGACGGTAATCAGGTTACCGGAGCAGAGATACGCCAGGGGAGTAATCGCTCCACGGTCTCGGCAGACATCGTGGTTGCCGCCGATGGATTGAACTCGACGCTGGCCCGCACCCTCAATCTGGATCGCAGACAGCTATGGCCGCGGCGACTCGGCCTGGTAGCGCGATTCACCAACTTGCCAGCAGATGTCGAATACGGACAGATGCACATCGGCGAGGGCATCTACTGTGGACTGACTCCGGTAACCGAAACCGAAGTCAATGTCTCGCTCGTCGTGCCGCTCGGAACCAAGACGCACGATGAAACGACCGGTGAATTCTTTGACCGAATGATCAGAACGCTACCCGGGATCGACTACCTCCTGGGCGATGCGATGCGGATCTCCAATGTTCGCGGAGTTGGCCCGCTCGGAAAGAAGGTCCGCAAACCATCTGGTCCCGGCTACCTGCTCGTGGGTGATGCGTCGGGATTCTTCGATCCGATGACCGGTGAAGGGGTTCACCGGGCACTCACCGGCGGCAAGATTGCATCGCGGGCAGTGCAGCGGGCACTATCGCGGGACGATCGGCGCCCGATCGGGTATCGTCGTGCCCGGTCGCAATCGTTTCAGACCAAGCAACGCGCCTGTGAAGTGATCCAGATGATTGTCAGCACGCCACCCTTGCTCGATTATGTCTTGAAGAGAGTTCCAGAACGGGAACAGGTGCTGACAACACTGAACGGGTTGCTTGGAGACTACGAACCGGCCCGGTACGCGTTCCGACCGCGATTCCTCTGGAACCTGCTGAGGCCGTAGCACGCGAAGGGAGTAAGGGATGCATACCGAAACGAGCATACATATCAAGGCGGACCCGATGACCGTCTATCGGTACGCGGCGGCAACCGAACGATGGCCAGAGATCCTGCCACACTACCGCTGGGTTCACCTGCTCGATCAGGAAGGCAACAACAAACTGGTCGAAATGGCCGCCAACCGAAATTTCTACATCGCCAACTGGCCGGTTAGATGGTGGGCCAAGCAGACGAATATCGCCGAGGAGCCACGAGTGACCTTTACCCATGTCGGCGGCATCACCAAAGGCATGGAAGTTGAGTGGCTGTTTGAGCCAACCGATGACGGGGTTAAGGTGACGATCGTTCATGATCTGGTGCTGAAATGGCCGATCATCGGCGGGTTCGCAGCAACGTGGGTCGTTGGCCCGCTATTCGTCGATGCAATCGCCGGCACGACGCTGCGTCGTGTCAAGGAACTTATTGAAGCGGGGCATCCTGCCCCTGATGGAGTAGCAACATGAGCCGCCGTGTCGTCATAACCGGCCTCGGCATGATTACCCCGCTCGGCACCGGCCCGGAAGAATCATGGGCTGCGCTGCAATCGTTGGAGTCTCGAGTAAGACCGGTCGACTTTCTCGATCCAGCTGAATTCAAAGCCCGCATCGCCGCAGCCATTCCATCGTTCGATCCTCTCGATTTCATGTCCGTGAAGCGGGCTAAGCGGCTCGATCGCTTCAGCCAGCTCTCGGTGGCGTCCAGCAAACTGGCGCTGGAGCATGCCGGGATCGATCCGTTCTCGGATCACGGTATGGAGATCGGCGTCCATCTGGGATCAGCGCTCGGCGGTGTTGCCTACGGAGAGGCGCAGCACAATCGATATTTCAATGGTGGTCTGAAAGCCGTCGATCCAATGATCGCGCTGGCTGTATTCGGTGGTGCCGGAGCAACCAATGTGGCGATCGAATTCGGGCTCCACGGGCCATCGATGGGCAACGCAAATTCCTGCGCGTCCGGGGCAAACGCAATTGGCGAAGCGTTCAAGATGATCCGGAACGGCGACATCGATGTGATGCTTGGCGGAGCGGTGGAAGCACCACTGGCACCGATGATCTTCGGCGGATTCTCGCTGATCCGGGCACTTTCCACAAACAACGATGATCCGCTGCATGCCAGCCGCCCATTCGATGCCAAGCGGGACGGTTTCGTGCTCGCCGAAGCGGCGGCGATGGTAGTGCTGGAAGAATACGAGCACGCCATCTCTCGCGGTGCGACCCCACTTGCCGAGATCACCGGCTACGCAGCCACCAATGACGCCTACAACATGATCGCTCCCCGACCTGACGCCATCCAGGCTGGCCGAGCGCTGTCGCTCACGATGGCTGATGCCGGGATCGGCCCGGAAGATGTCGATTACATCAACTCACACTCGACATCGACCCCGCTGGGTGATGCGGCCGAATCGCTGGCGATTCACAATGCATTCGGTGAACGGGGTGAAACGATCCCGGTGAGTGGCACCAAGGGCTACTACGGGCATCCACTCGGCGCCAGTGGAGCCGTCGAAGCGACACTCATGTGCCTGACCCTGCAACACCAGTGGATTCCACCCACCCTGAATCTGGAGAGCGCAGACACCACGAAACCGCTGAATCTCATCACCGGCAAGGGTATGGAGACACGGGTCGACACGATATTGTCGAACGCACTCGGCTTTGGCGGGATCAATACCGGAATGATCTTCAAACGGATCGAGAGCTAGAGTCTGGACAACGTCCCGCGCTCATGTATGATGGCGGCAGCCTGACAAACCGAGCGAAAGGAACAATGATGTTCAGGATCGCCGAAGTCCTGCCGCCCGAGCCGAACCTCGCCTGGGAAACCACACTCCAGGCTGGCGTTACCGAGGTCGTGGGTGGTCTGCCATGGAACGACCGCATGAATCGCGGGGATGCGCCCTGGGATTACATGCCCCTGATGCGCATGAAGCAGCGCTACAACGACGCCGGATTCAACCTGGCCGTCATTGAACAGCGCCCCCCGCTCTTCAAGGCCAAGCGTGGGCAGGAAGGTCGTGACGAGGAGATCGACACTGTCTGCACCTTGCTGGAAAACATGGGCCGGCTGGGTATTCCGGTCTGGTGTTACGAGTGGATGGCCGATTTCGTGGTCCATCGAACCAGCCGGACGATCGAGTCGCGGGGAGGCTCACTCGTCACCGGATATGACAACGCCCTCGTGGCGGATGACAAACCGGAGCAGGGCCCCATCTCCGAAGAAGAACTCTGGGACAACCTCGAGTACTTCCTCAAACGCGTGGTGCCGGTGGCCGAGAAAGCCGGCGTTACGCTGGCCATGCACCCGGACGATCCCCCGCTGTCGCCAACTCGTGGCGTCTCCAGGATCATGTGCAGCATCGACAACTACCAGCGCCTGGTGGACATGATCGACAGCCCGGTCAATCAGATCGGCCTGTGCCAGGGGAACTTCACCCTGATGACCGACGATCTGCCGGGCGTGATCCGGCATTTCGGTAATCAGAAAAAGGTTGCCTTCGTCCACTTCCGGGATGTTGCCGGAACCGCCGACAATTTCGTCGAGACATGGCACGACAACGGCAAGACCGACATGCTGGAATGTATGCGTGCCTGGCGCGACGTTGGCTACGAGGGGGTCATGCGTCCAGACCATGTTCCGCAGATCGCCGGAGATGAGGGCGACGGGTACTCCGCTTATGCGGCGCTGTACGCTATCGGATACATGCGCGGACTGCGCGATTCCGTCTACCGTGAACAACATTAGTCGCACGCTGATTACAGATACCGAAAAATCGGTTACTGTACGACCAATACGTCGTCAAATTGACGGCGAGAGTACGTTGAAAGGACACACTGAATGCCACCGCAGGTAAAAGACATCGAACGACCCGACAAGAAGGTCGTCGACCAGCTGGCCGAACTGGGCAGCGCAACCGTCTCCAGCACACTCTCCAAGCTGGGAATCCGCGACGTCCACTTCACCGGGTTGCCGAGCTGGACCCCGGGCAAAGCGGTCGCCGGACCAGCGATCACGCTGCAGTTCATGCCAAAGCGTGAAGATGTCTACCAGCACGACGAGTATTCGGATCCGGAAGAACAGCTCCATCGTCACGCGCTCTACGTTGCCCAGCCGGGCGATATCGTCGTGGTGGATGCCCGCGGCAGCATGAGCAGCGGCGTCTTCGGCGATATGATGCTCACCTACTTCGCTGGCAAGGGTGGCGCTGGCGTCGTGATCGACGGCTGTATTCGCGACTGGCCGAAGGCGAAACAACTGGAGAGTCTCGGATTCTGGATGAAGGGAACCACGCCGAACTTCCATACCCAGACCGATATCTTCCCGTATGCCGTGAACGTCCCGATCGCCTGCTGCGACACGCTCGTCGTACCGGGCGATATCATTGTTGCCGACGACGATGGCGTCGCCACCGTTCCGGTCAGCATGATTCCGCAGCTGCTGGAGCGAGCAACGTTCCATCACGAATGGGAAGATTTCTCCCGCGAGCGTCTGATGGAGGGCGGCGATCTGCGACGGTACTATCCGTTGCACGACGATGCCCGACCGGAATACGAGGAGTGGAAGAAGAAAAAGGGACTCTAGACGTATGACTGAGCGACACAACCTCTCCCGAACGCAAGGTGTCGCGTCATGACCGCGCCGAATACAGGCAAGCTGGACACGCCGCTCGGGATTCTGGGCGGCGGTCAGCTTGGGCGGATGACGCTGCAGGCAGCCAGCACCCTCGGTATAAGTGTGGTCATCGGCGATGGCAAACCGGGCTCTCCAGCCGGCCGAATGGCTCAGGGTGAAGTGATCTTCAACGGTGGCTGGGACGACGATGCGGCGATAGCCGAAATCGCACGTCTGGCTCCGGTCATCACGCTCGAGAACGAGTTCGTTGATGCCGGCGTACTCGAAAAACTCGAACGGGCCGGGGCAACCGTGCTGCCCTCTCCGGATTGCGTCCGCACCGTGCAGGACAAGTTCAAGCAGAAATCGGCGATGCTCGAGTTCGGAGCTCCGGTTCCGGAATTTCGTGCTGTGAACGATCCTGAGGACCTTCAAGCGATCGGTGACGAGCTCGGCTGGCCGATCGTGCTCAAGGCGAAGCGAGATGGTTACGACGGCTACGGCAATCGCAAGCTCGATTCAGCCAGCGAGGCAGGGGCAGCCTGTGAATCGCTCGGCTGGCCGGATCGGGAGCTGTTCGTCGAGCAGTTCGTTCCGTTCGAGCGGGAACTGGCCGTCATCGTCGTGCGAGGTCGCGACGGGCAGATCATCACCTACCCCGTGGTGGAGACCCGTCAGGACCCGGAATTGCACATCTGCCGGGTCGTGATCGCTCCCGCGAACATTTCCGCTGAACTGTCTGACCACGTTGCAGGGGTTGCCCGAACTGCGGTGGAGTCCGTCGGTGGAACCGGAACGTTCGGCGTGGAGCTCTTTCAGCTGAAGGACGGACGGGTACTGGTCAACGAGCTGGCGCCAAGACCGCACAACTCCGGTCACTACAGCATCGAGGGGTGTGTCACGTCGCAGTTCGAAAACCACGTTCGGGCAGTGCTCGGTTTGCCGATGGGAGATCCGTCGCTCCGGGAGGGTGCCGCGGTGATGGTCAATCTCCTCGGCCACGGTGGCGATATGCCGGATCATGCCCAGTACGCGGCCGCGCTATCGGTTCCCGGGATCCACCTGCACAACTACGGCAAGGACGAAAGCCGTTTTGGACGAAAGATGGGACACATCACCGCGTGTGGACCGTCCACCGATGAAGCCCATGAGCGGGCCCAGCTTGCCGCTGACCGGATAAGGATGTAATCCAGCATGACCTCACAACCACTGGTCGGTATCGCCATGGGTAGCTCATCAGATCTGCCGACATTGCAACCGGCGATCGACATTCTCCAGGAACTGGGAGTTCCGTGCGAAGTGCGCGTGCTCTCGGCACATCGGACACCGGAGCGGATGACCGAGTACGCCAGAACAGCCCATGAACGTGGATTGAAAGCGATCATCGCCGGTGCCGGAGGTGCCGCCCATCTGCCGGGAATGATCGCCGCTAGCACGCCACTCCCGGTAATCGGTGTGCCAGTCGACACCGCATCGGCAACCCTCGGCGGCATCGATGCGCTGCTCTCGATTGTGCAGATGCCTCGTGGAGTGCCTGTTGCCACCGTCGCCATTGGAGGTGGCCAGAACGCCGGCATCCTGGCAGCTCAGATCTGTGCCGCGGCCGATCCAGCACTCCTCGATCGCCTCATCGCCTACAAGCACAGCCTCACCGAGAAAGTGCTGCAGCAGGACCAGGATGTCCAGGAGCCGTAGCGCCTGCAGATCACTGCGGCACCTCTCCGGATGACATGTCCAATTCGAAAACGTCCACGGCATTCTCCCTCTCCCAGTATTGGGAGAGGGCTGGGGTGAGGGCCGCTGCTCTTGATAGTGAATTCGTCATCTTGAGCCTCCCACCACGTCATCTTGAGCTTGTCGAAAGATCTCTGACGCCCAATGCCGAATCGCTACTCCGGAAGGGGCCAGGCCGGAACTACTCAGTTCCCTCCGCTTCGGTCGGGATGACAGTTCTCGCGGGAGGACTTCTCCCGACCCCACTCAGAATGCCCTCGTCATCCTTAGATCCGACCGTTTTCAGAGCATGCGGATAACTTTTGCCTTCACAAGGCATACTGCTTTCCATAACTCCATGCGTTGAGCCACAGATATTCCTCTCAGATTTGCGATGCAGACAAGGGTGAACGTACGCCTCGCTGCTTCACTCCAGGTACGGGTGTTGCGCAGTCGTCCTCGACACGTTACGGTTAGTCTGGATAGTGCGGTGCCATCCTGCGTCTCCAGGATTCAGGTGTGCCGTCTGACATTTTTCTCGTGACTGATCAACCAGGGGCTACACTGATGAAACGATTCTTGCTTCTTCCGATCCTGGCTCTCGCCCTCGTTGCTACGCTTCCCGCCGCTTCCGTAACTGCGCAGGACAGCCCGGACCACCACCCGGACGTCGTCTACTTCGATGTCACCGGACACTATGTCAGTGGAGAGTTTCTCGACTTCTGGCACCAGTATGGCGGTATCGTGACGTTCGGCTACCCACTCACCCCGGTTATCGAGCAGGACGGACGAGACGTTCAGTATTTCGAGCGGCACGTGCTGGAACACCACCCGGAGAACCCGGAAGGTCATCAGGTACTGCTTCGCCGTCTCGGCGCTGAAGCCCGCGACGATCGGGATCTCGCCGATCGCTGGCCATTCGACGCTCATGCGGAGGATGACTCGCTCCGCTACTTCCCGGCTACCCAGCAGAACCTCAGCGCCCGTTTCCACGATTACTGGAGCCAGAACGGTGGCCTGCGTATCTTCGGCTACCCACTGAGCGCCCAGTTCCGTCATCACGGTACCCGGGTTCAGTTCACTGAGCGGGCGATCTTCGAGCATCATCCGGATAACCCTGCAGGATGGGAGATTCTCTTCGAGCGACTCGGTGCCGAGGCAGCCGAGCGAGATGGCGTCGACATCTCGCCCAAGTCTCCCGACGGAGAAACCCCGTTCTACAACGAAGATCTCTGGGATGACCCGGAACCGGCACCAGCTCCTGAGCCAGCCTCAGAGCCCGAACCGGAACCCGAGCCAGTTGCCGAACCACAGCCAGCTCTGCCTGCCGAACTCCGCATCGACCGAATCGGAGTCCGGTCAACGTTCGAGCATCTCGGGCGAACGCCGGGCGGCGCAATGGCCGATCCGGTGGGGTGGGACAACGTCTCCTGGTTCAACGAAGGCCCACGCCCTGGTGAAGTCGGTAACTCCGCAGTTGCCGGGCATCTGGATCGCCCTGGCGGGGCACCAGCGGCCTTCTGGAATCTCAGACAGCTGACACCGGGAGATCGAGTCAGCGTGATCACTGAGGCCGGGGAAGAGCTGGTCTTCCAGGTCACCGAGATCGAGCAGTTCCACGTCAACAATGCACCTACGTCGAAAATCTTCGGCAGATCAGACGAGCGAAACATGAACCTGATTACCTGTGCCGGAAACTGGGACCACTCCATGGGAATGTATGACCAGCGACTGGTAGCCTACACGACGCTCGTCGACTAACACGTCCACACAATGACAACCGGGAGGTCCAGATGACCTCCCGGTTTCCTCAAACCTCTGAACAGCGCGCCGAGATGTTAATCCGCTGCCACCGCGCCGGTTCGACAGGCGCATGACGCGGCCACTGGCAGATCAGTTCTGGCCATCGCCAGGTCCAGGCGTTGCCGGATGATATCCGCCTCGTCAGTCCGCCCCAGTTTCGTCAGACACTCATGGTAGCCATGCAATGCCCAGACGTTGTCGGGATGCCAGTAGGCACGCGGCACTGATGGATCGAACCCGAGATCCTGCCGGTAGACCTCGGCTGCCTCAGCAACGCGGTTCTGCTCCAGCAAGAGCGCACCCAGGGCGTGTCGGGTCGGCTGCATCCACGACCACGGCTCGTCATACTCGAGGCCGTCTTCCATGGCGACAGCACGACCGAGGTAGTGGAACGCGGAATCGAAGTTCCCCTTCCGATATTCGAGCTCCCCATCGGTCATCGCGTCGGCAATCCGCAAAATATCGAGGTAGCGGTTGTTGTGCAGATAGCGTGTGTCCGGCACCCAGCCGACCATTTCCTGAAACAGTCGCTTCTGCTCCTGGGCTTCGAGGATATGTCCTGTCGCGGCATAGGCAATCGTTTTCGCGTAGTGCGCCGTGGCGGCGGTCACGCAGTACAGTTCCTGATCCTCGGGCGCGGGTGCCTCGATAATCTCCTGCCAACGGCCAAACCGCACCAGCACATGCCAGCGGATCGCCAGAAACGGTTCGAGCCAGTCCGCCATCGGTGGTGACTCCCACCGGAGCAGTGCCTCAGGAATCGTCGATTCCATCTCATCAACGGTATCCATGGCGACCTGATATTGCCCCAGGAACATCGCCCCGTAAATCTTGAAGTGGTAATTATGCACCCGGTAGATGGTGTAGTAGTTCTCGGTCCCGTGGATCGCAACGTACTTGCGATCGGCCACGATCGCGTCATGGTTCGAGGAAACGACGTTCTGATAATCGCCACAGAGCACATCGATGTGCGTCGGCATGTGCTCCAGATGACCGGCATCGGGCACCAGCCCGCGCAACCAGTCCCCAGCCTTCAGCGCCTTCTCCGGATGTGGGGACATCTCCATCAGGTGGATGTACATGTGTACTACGCCGGGATGCACCTGCCCTTCCGGAGTATCCAGTGCTCGTTCAAGTACCTGCGCCGCTTCGAGCGTGCTGCTCTCCGGATTCACTGCGCCGGTTTCCAGATCCCACAGAAGCCACGGAGTCCGGCACATCAGCGCATCTGCGAAGAGCGCCACAACGTCCAGGTCGTCGGGAAACTGCTGATAGACCGCTCGCATCGCATCGGCGTAGTCATCGTAGAGCTTCTGGAAGTCCTCGACCGGGGTCTGTGCCGGATACCGGACCCGCAGGCACTCGATAATCGCTTCTTCCTTGTCCGATGCCCTGCCCCGTGAACTCAGCGCCGTCTGCGATTCGTCGAAGGTTCGCCTGAACGCGGCATGGAGTTCTCGCTCGTCGAAACGCTCCCACTGCTTGTTGTAATTCGGACCTGCTGCCATGGCGATGCCCCAGTACGCCATCGGGCAATCCGGATCCTCGGCCACGGCGTGCTCGAAACAGGTCACCGCCTCTCGATGGTTGAACCCGTACATCCAGATCAGCCCACGATCGAACCAGACCTGCGCCATCGGGGATGAGGTGGTGATCGGAAAAGAATGCGTACCGAGGTCAAAGTATTCATCCATGTCGTGCTCCATTTCAGGTATCGGTGCCTCGCGTAGGTTGCGTTGTATCGGTGTTATTCGCTAATTCGTTGTCGTCGTCCTGCCGCAGGCCGGCCTGGGAAAGGGCATCGGGTTCACTGCCGAACCGGTCGATGTTGCGCTGCAAATAGATAACAACCATCAGGTTGAGCAGAATCGCAGCAAGCAGAACCAGTGCGATCCACCCCCCGGCGAACTCCCAGACAACCAGATTGAGCCCGGCTAGCAGGAGCGCGATGCCAACATAGAACGTCAACAGAGAAGCCGCGAAATAGATCGCCCAGCGCTGGACCATGCGACGGATCCAGGAACTATGGTCTTCGACGTTCATCAGTCGCGCGGCGGTCGGTCCAAGGTCCAGAAACGGCAGGTAGTTGTTCGCCTGCGCATTCAGCGCAAATCCGATCGACGACACGAACATCAGTGTTCCCAGAAGAAATGCAATCAGTGCGATGACAACTCTTGACGAGGGGTCCTCGATCACCGGGTGCAGGATCACCTGGACGGCGATGGTTATTGCAAACCCGGCGAGCACCGTAGACAGCAGCGGAAACGACGTTCCAGCAACCTCGGGGCCATTCGCAGAATCCGGCGCCTCACGAAAGATCGGCCTCGGCCTGTCGCTCACCGAATGGTTCTCGGATTCTGTGTTTGCTTCTGCCATAGCCCATTGCCCAATTCGCTCGGCGAGTTTCAGAACACTAGCATCGCTCGATGTTCCTGCCAACGCTGACGGAAGTTTGTCGCGTTCATGCAACACCGCTGGTATGGCCGAAACATCGCTGATACGGATGATACCGAACAATAGCAGTAGCACGTTGTTGTGATCACGATCTGGTGGAGATACGCAATGGCGACAGATCAAATGCAGAGTTCAGATTCGGGGACAGCGGAACTGGACCTTGCTGATGCCGTCGGCGAACCAAATTTGCCCGAAGTCAGCGGAACGTCTTTCCCGCTGCTGACGACCGTGCTGGCCGGTTTTGCCGTCACAATCGCAGTCCAGTTGATCATTCGCCCAGACTCGGCAGAGACGTTGCCGCTAAGGGTGGTCCTCTCCATCATCATCTTTCTCGCCAGCACCCTGGTATTTATTTCGTCGATCATTTTCGCCGTGAACGCTCAATCGCACAACTATCTGCCATTCATGACAAGCGACCGGATGTCCAGTGAGATTCATGGAGTGACTGATCACAAACAATGGATCGTCTGGCTGTATGAAGGTTGGGATTCCTTCCACCGAGCGTCGATCATCACCTTCTACTCCGGAATCCTGCTGCTACTCGCTGGAGTGAACATCATCGTCTGGGAGTTCGTCAGCGGGGGCGTGGCGCTCATTGTCCTGACGCTGATCTTCACAAATGTACTGGTAAACGTAGTAGTCGGTCTACGCATCCACACCCGCAAAGTGAAGAACATGCCAGATATTCTCACGTCAAAACGAGTTACAAGCCGCCCGGCAACAGTGAAGGAGCAGTCTGCAGAAACCGCATGAGGGCAGGTCGATCTCAGCGATCGACTCCCGCAGAATCGCGAATTCATTTGAAAGGATCAGACAGATGGCAGCTCGAATCATCGTCCCACTCGATCAATCGGCAATCGCCGAGTCAGCGCTTCCGCTGGCTCGAACGCTGGCAAAACAGTTCGGAGCCGGTGTCACACTACTTTCAGTACTCGATGTACCGGCGAGCCTGGGTAGCTATGTCCGGAACCCGGAACCCGGAACCGCTGCGGAAGACCTCCAGCGGCCATCGGGCAATGCCGCTCCGGACAGCCCATATGGTTCATGGAGCGGTTGGAGTAGCAACCAGCCATCCGCCAGGCAAGTGGAGGACATCGCATCCGAAACGGCGGACGCCGAACGCTACCTCAATACAATTGCGGACACCTTTGACAACGTACAGGTCGAGAAGGTTGTCAGGTACGGGAAGCCAGCCGAACGAATTCTGGAGGCAGCTGAGCTCCGAAACGATTCGGTGATCCTCCTTGCCAGCCATGGGCGCTCCGGACTCGGTCGCGCACTTATCGGCAGCGTCGCCGCTCGCGTGGTTCAGGCGGCTCAAAACCCGGTGTTCGTCGTCCGAGCTAAGCGAGACTCGACCGGAGCTGGCGAATTGGAGCCGATCGGGAACATTCTGCTGCCGGTTGACGGATCAGCCTTTGCTGAACGCTCAATCCCGATCGTCGACAAGCACTTCGGTGGCGGAAAAACGCAGATGGACCTGATCTACGTGATCGAGACACCGCGATACGCCAACAAAGCTCAGGCTGAGGAGTACATGAAGTGGCTGTCCAGGAAAGTAAGTGAGAAAGGTACCTCGGCTACTTATGAGGTACGGGAAGGCTCTCCGGCGGAACAGATTATCAAGGCAGCCGAGGAACGTAATGCAGACATGATTGCGATGAGCACGCACGGTCGCTCCGGTCTGGATCGATTCGTCCTCGGCTCAGTTGCCGAACGGGTACTGCACGAATCCGAGCGTCCGCTGATGCTCATCCCGGCACGCATGAAGAACTAACGGATAGCAACTCCGGAGAGACTGGCCGGAATTAGCCTGGCACTGGTTGCGCGTTGACGAACTCGGACCAGATGACCGTGCGATTCCGGCCGGACTGTTTTGCACGGTGCATCGCCTGATCAGCGAACTCGATGAGCACCTCGGCGTTGAAAGAGTGATCCCGAAGATTGGTCATGCCGATACTGATCGTGAGCCCAACCAGATCGTCGCCAGCCTTGTGGCCGCAGGTATCGTTGAAGCGCTTGCAGTGATCGATGTCCATGAGCAGAAAAGTCAGCGGACGGCCAGAACACCGCCATCGCTCAACTTCAGCCTGAAGCAGGTCATGACGCGCCAGCTATCGTGTCACCGACCGGGATAAGCAGCTCTGCGCTGCCGCGACCAGGGTCATGCCAGGTATAGATTCCACGCGAGGCCAGCAGAAATTGCGACCGAGTGCGAAAATCGCGACAACGAGCCGTCTCCTTGCACTACGGAGTCGTTCCGCAGCGCGGATTACAAGAAGCTCCACGTACCTGGACTCCAGATCCCTCTACGTCTTCAAGACGTTAGCCCTCAGGAAACGGCAGTTGATTTGCGCAAAGCAATCAACTTCCCGCTGCAAGATCAATGATTGCTCGTTCATGCTTCGGTTCAGCGGAAACTACCACGGAGTTCCGGCCCGATTGCTTGGCACGGTACATTGCCTTGTCAGCGCGATCGATCAGATCCAGCGGGGTGGCAGCGTCAGTAGGAAAACAGGCGACACCGACACTCACGGTGATCGGGAGCTCCGAATCGCCCTTCATGACCGTGTTGTTCTCAATCGCCGATCGTAGCCGATGGGCGAGACTTACCGTATCTTCGTAGTCGATATTCGGAGCGATTACCATGAACTCTTCGCCACCGTACCGACCGACGAAGTCGCCAGCTCGAACTTCGTCGACCAGAGTCTCGGAAACCCGCTGAAGCACTCTGTCGCCAATCCTGTGGCCGTAGGTGTCATTGAAGTTCTTGAAATGATCGATATCCATGAACAGGATAGCCAGCGGACTTCCTGCGCGCCTGGCCCGATGTACCTCAACATGCAACAGATCATGAAGCGCCCGGTGTGTATAAATATTGGTCAATCCATCGCGTATCGCCGACTCAGCCAGTCGGTTGTGCAGGTCCTGGTTGTACCGCAGCATGGGGAATTGCCAGATCAGAATCAGAACCACGACCGCCGAGATTCCATAGACCATGCCGGACCGGTATTGCTCCTGCCACTCGAAGACCTCCATGCTGACGCGGACTACCAGCAGTGCAATCAGCAACGGGTACGGCATGATCATCTGCCAGGATGGGATCGTGCCGAGATCACGCCCGAGTTCATCAGTAGTAGAACCACTCGATGTTCGCGGTATCGACCCCACTCGAAGCAGGCCAGCCAATCCGATGAGCAGAAACGAAGCGGTCAGCCCGGCATGAGTCAGTAGTGCTCCGAGACTCTCGGCCATCGGCGAGATCGATGACAACAGCACCGCCAGATTGCCGGCCTGAACCACCACCTGCACCACGACTGCGGTGAGGAACGCGAGCGCGCTGGGCAGGAGATCTTCTCGCAGATCGCTCAACACGATCCAGCCCATGGTCAGCGTGAGAATGAACATCAGGCCAAGATAGTTTGAAAGTTGAAGCGTCCCGATACGCACGTCAAGCTCTCCGGCGATCGCCGGGCCGATCAGAATTGGCCAGAACAGTGTTCCGGTGGCCACAACCACGATCGCAAGGCTCAGCAACGCAGAGCCGGGGCGAATCCGCCTGACCGACCACGGTAGCAGGATGAGTCCCAGAAAGAGCGTGAGAAACGACAACCTGGTCAGCGCATATGCGATTGGAACATGAGAATCCGGACTGGACAGAACCAGGTCATGCCACGCATAGATGCTCCGCGCCGCGAGCATCAGCAGTCCGGCCAGCGCGATCAGATACCAGCCTCGTGATTCCCGGACGAGTAATTGGTCACTCCCGGAATAGTAGGGCAGCCGAACTCGCGCTACCCAGAGTGGTACGACGGTAGATACAAGCGCACCGAAAAGTATCAACGCGTGCGCAACCAGATTGTGGGGATCACTTCCGGTGGTAACGAGATAGATCAGTGGGGGGACATAGAGAAGAATCAGGCCAACCCAGAACACGGCGACAAGCTTCCATCGTGGAGCGCCGTTTACTACGTTGGCAAGATGCGTGGCCGATCGATTCAAGTGTGGGTCACTCCAGAGCTAGCAAATGATGAACCTTCACACAGAGTGAGTCCACGATGGTTGAAGAATGCCTCATTTTCAAACGCTTGACCGTGGTACTTTGGTGCGCAATTTTCCGGCAATGACGTTACACACCTGAACTTTCAGTGACGCTCGAGCACTCTCCTGCCGGAGCAGGCCAGGCCACCACGGATCACGCGTCTCGGCAGGGCCCACACAAAAAACATCCCCGGCAGGAGAATTCCTGCCGGGGAGTCAGATGTGACTCTTGAGCCTTTGACTCAGTCGTTCGGCACCAGATCATCCCGATCCCGTGGTGGAGCGATCGGCTTCTCTCTCCACTGGGCACCATTCAATACCTGAGCGAACCACACGTCACGCGATGACGTCTGCGAGACAGCCACATTGCTGTCATGAGCGTGATCCGCCGAGCTTCTGGCAGAACCGCACGTGGGACACGTGTCTACGTAACTCATCGGGTGTACCTCCTTGTACATCCATCGTCGACAGACTCTGAGTATGCACATGCAGGAGAGAATCGACAAGTTTGCGGACACACACGAAGCGAGCGGACCGGGTGTCCGCTCGCTTCCTGACCGCTACGATCGTTGCCCTGTTGCGCGTTGCTGATCGCTATTGAAGGTCTACGAGATTGATCAACTCGGCGTCCGATGGGCAATAGGTTCCAATGTCACTGACATGGAAGAACCGGCTAGATTCCAGAGCCGATGGACTCAGATCACAGGCCTCCGGTGCGGAGTCCGTGATCGAGACGTCGGTCGGATCCATGTGCCAGTCCCATGGGGCATTGAACCCTGCTTCGCCCGATTCCAGGACAACCGTCCCATATGGGAAGTGGCCATCCAGATCACCGGCCTCCATCGCTTCGAGGTCCGCGATAGTCTGGTTGTTGATCGTCCAGACCTTGAACTGCTCACCGTTGACGTCGAACGTAGCCATGACACCATCAGCTGGCGCTCCGAGGGGCTCGATGATCGGACCACCATCCAGCAGACCGACTGCTTCCTCAATACCGTCGAACTGGGTAACGGTGTGCGCCAGCTGCTGTTCGATCCGTGGGTGATCTCCAACGCCGGCGGGCAAGATCTCTCCTGTCAGATGTACGGTTGCCAGCTCATTGGTGATTGTTACGCTGTCCACCCAGGCATCAGCATCAGAGTAGGCGTTGCTCAGCCACTCATGCTCGTAGCCAATCAGCGCGTTTACTGCTGCACTGATGCGGCCTTCCAGCGTGTCGTGAGCTTCAACCTCTACTTCGACCGGGATCAGGCTCTCACCGGTCTCCATGGGGATGCCGTCATCGGATCCCTCGATATCGACCAGATAGATGTAGACGTTTTCGGTGGCAACATCGTCGTGATCGTCACCGTATCGCCACTGATAGTAGTGCTGGCCGACGTTGCCGGTCTCGACCTGCCAGCCCTCGGGGTTATCCGGGGTGTAGGTCATGCAGCGACGCTCGAAGCACTGCCACAAGACATCCTGGGACTCTCCATCGACCGGAGTCGTGGTCCAGTACGCCTCGGTAATCGGGTAGCCAGTGGCATAGAACGGATTCTGGAACAGGTTGTCAGCAACCAGGTCTCCGCCTTCCCACACCAGTCCGGTAGAGTTCATGAACTCCCAGAACGGTGCAGCCACCGTGTGGTTCGTTTCCGAGACATGGGCTGCCGCTTCGATTCCATGTGCTCCATACTCTTCGGATTCTTCGATCGAGGTCATCGCCAGATACTGATTGATGACCGTGCCCTCAGCCAGCGGATCGACGTCGCGAAGCTCGAACGACGCAATGTCAGCGTAGGTCGGACTCTCCGCGCCCGCTGCGTCACCGGCAATCTGGACATCGGCAGGATCTGGCGAGTAATCGAAGTCATTGTCGCCAGTCTGGAAGCGACCCTCGATCATCTCGACAACCAGAAGACCGTTGGTCACTGACCACAGTCCTTCAGCGTTCGGATCGTTGATCTCCATACGAGACTTGTCGAAGTACTGGACCATACGCTCACCATCCGGCGAATCGGCGTAAGGTTCCATGAACGCTTCGGTGTATGGGCCAGGGCCCCAGATCCATGTTCGATCGACGTGTCCTTCGATCACCGGTCGTTCGGTGCGGTCTCGTCGTTCCTCGAACCGGGGATCGCCAAACGGATGGTCTCCATTTTCGTGCGTTGCGAATGCTGGCGCAGCGACCGAGAGTGCGAGAAGTCCGGCCAGCACCGCAAGAAAACGCTTCTTGAACGGCACGTGTGTCTCCAATCCGTGCGAACGAATAAATAGAAACAGCCCCGCTGTTTCCGGAAACTCGATTGAGCGGCAATTCCGCTCTCAGGGCGTTAAGTCGCATTGACCCTGGCCTCTGTTACAAAATGGAAAACAGCCCCCGCATTGGAAGCTGTTTTCCCACTCTTCATGTTTTACGCAATGGATATGCCACATGTACGTTCATATTGCAGCGATAGTTGCTTGGATTTACGCATTCCCCGCGATGTGGGCCTGCACGAATTCGTAGGTCTTTTCTCCGACTCGACGTCCGAGCGGCCTCGCAAACTGAATCGATGGACGGAAATGAACACCCGCCCAGAATCGACTGTTTCCACAGTCTTCTTCGAACGCCGTCCAGGTGTCCCAGTGCAGTTCGATATCCGACTGCGGAGTAATCCCTGGCTCGATGCGAGACGATCCCATCGGTTGCTCAACCGTCCATCCGAGTTCATCCGTCCCCAGAAACAGCCGACTTGCTTCAGCATGGGCCGCACAGAATGCAGCCGATCCGGAGGGGTACTCGGAGTGATCAGCAGTCTGCAAATACGGCCGCCACTGACTGGCCGGAATATCAGACACCATTCCCTTTCCGGGCCCTCCCCAGGCCGTGACTGGTGAATCCCCGTAGACATGTCTGACAGCGCTGAAGGGACGTACCGCATCCCACTTCAGCTTTTCCTGCCAGACCACCACCGCCGTATCGAATGCCGCAGCGTTGACCAGGAAGTCGTACTGAACGAACTCATCGAAGGTCAACTTGCGTGACTTAGCGATGAACAGGGCCACGAACCCGAGACTCAGCAACTTGTTGTCGTAGAGCTCCGCCGTCATCTTCTGATGGTCCGTCATGTTGGCCGAGGCGGCCAGCACCTCATC
The DNA here is from genome assembly GCA_007695115.1 of Sphaerobacteraceae bacterium. Taxonomy (GTDB): domain Bacteria; phylum Chloroflexota; class Chloroflexia; order Thermomicrobiales; family Thermomicrobiaceae; genus SLMJ01. The sequence goes on along the minus strand of REEK01000099.1, from coordinate 12,487 downwards.
GACCTGCTTCTTGTAGTTTGTTGAATTTCCCGGGTTGCTCTTGTTCGGCTTTGGAGTGTTGAAAGATTGAAGATTCAGGTTGTTGTACGTCTCAGTGAACTGCATCTGTGGTGTCACATGTTGCTGAACCAGGAACAGTCCCTCGTCCATCGTCACGATGTCCGGCTGCCAGCGCCCGGCATCGTTCAACTCATAGGCCGTATTGACAGGCGCGTAGTCGGTGTAATCGGCATACCGTTTGCCGTTGTAGACAACGCCGCCTTCGTTACCGAGCTGGTTCATGCCATCGTTCTGACGTTCCTCGACAACCGAGGTTCCCGCAATGTTGCCGATACCGATCGGGTTATCGGCGTTCATCTGGCCATCGTCAGGGTCCAGTCCCATGCTCTGCATCATCCCTCGCCAGGCACCGGTGGATGCCGGAAGGACGTTCAACAGCACTCGATAGGATGCGTAGGCAGTGGCCACGTTCTGGTTGTAGAGGATCGCTTCCGACTGGGGCTGATGTGCAATCGAGGAATACACCCCTACCGCCGTGGGATGGTACGGAGCGATCGCATCGAACCAGGCATTGGTGATCATGGTCGTAATCCGCAGGACGATGGTTGCATCCATCGCGGCCGGAGAGACCCGTTGAAACACAATCGGCACAACGGTTGGAATGATAACTTCGAGCGGCGCGACCCCGGTATTGAGATCGAACGGCAGCGGATCATCTGCCAGCGCGATATCAGGGGTGAAGACCCCACTGGTCTTGCTGGCGGCCAGGGCAGCTGCGCCGAATCCAGTGAGTTTGAGAAGACTCCGACGGGACAATCGATTCGATGATGAAGAAACGGAGATTCTGGACACGAGGTGCCTCCCGCAATGTGGTGGCAGTGCGGCTGGCAAGGATCTACGTGGGTCGTAAGAGTCAGTCGAACCCATCCCTGCCAGACCTGCTACTGACCAGTCAAAAGTCTGAACAACGATCAGAGTGAACCGACGGGCAGAAAGCCCGCACGGGGTGGGGGATGCACGTCAATACCGGGTTATCAGACACTCACGAGCAGCACACGCCACTTGGTGGTCCCCGGTGCCTGCGAACCACGAAAATCGACACAACAATTTTTACTGAGCCAGATGGCAATCGATTGCTTCGGTTACTACACTAGCCCATAACTTGTGCAAAGTCAATATATGCCTTTAGGCATCGCGTATTGTCGCTAGCTTGAGGCTACAGGATCAGCCGGTGCTGTGTTCGAGTGCCTGCTCGAAATCGGCGATGATGTCTTCGACATTCTCACAGCCGACCGACACCCGCACCAGTTCGTTTCGATGCGGCCAGACGAGTGTAGACACATCTCCCAGGCTCACCGCGTGGTCGCATAGCTCCAGCGCATCGGCAAACCGGTTGCCCGTCTGATCGTCCCCTGCCAGCGTGAACGACAGCATTCCACCGTATCGGCCATTCAGCAGTCGCTTTGCCACATCGTGACCGGGATGGGAAGGCAACCCCGCGTAGTTCACCTTCGTCACGTCTGGTTGGCGCTCGAGGAACTCGGCAATCTGCATGGCACTGTCGCAGTGCCGCTCCATACGCATATCGAGCGTCTTGATCCCACGCAACAGCAGCCAGGAGTTGAACGGGCTGATCGGCGATCCGAGAACCTGAATCTGATGCTTCACACGTTCAATCATCTCGCTCGAGCCGGAGATCACGCCAGCAAGCGCATCGCCGTGCCCGCTGATGTACTTGGTGGCGGAGTGTATAGAGAGATGTGCTCCATGCTCCAGTGGTCGGAACAGATAGGGACTGGTGAAGGTGTTGTCCACCATGAACGTGATGCCAGCATCGTTGGCGATATCGGCCAGCGCCGGAATGTCCGCCACCTTGATCGACGGGTTGGACAACAACTCCGCGTACAACACCTTTGTCTCTGGCTTTATCGCTGCCCGGACGGCGTCCAGATCGCTGACATCGACACGCGATACACCGATTCCGTAGTTCGGCGCTTCCTCCTCGAGCCAGATATTGGCCCAGGTGTAAATGTCGTCGGCGGCAACGATGTGATCACCCGATTTCAGCTGGGCATACAGTGCCGCGGCAATGACCGCCATCCCGGACGCACCGGCGATTGCTGCTTCGGCACCTTCCAGATCGGCGATCTTGGTCTCGATCATTGACGTCGTCGGATTACCGTCGCGGGTATAGATGTACCCCTTGCGATCCCCGGCCAGAATCGCGTTCTTCTCTTCAAGTGACTGAAACGCGTAGGTGGACGTCTGGTAGATCGGCGGATTGTGAGCCCCAGTGACGGGATCCGGCCCCTCGCCGGAATGTATCTGACGGGTAGCAAAGCCGAACGTGTCTTTACTGGGCATCTCCAGCATCTCCTCAGCATTAGGCAGACCAATGTACCGGAGCATCCTAACAGACTGAGCGTTCCCGACTGTATCGGGTAGGGCTAACCCCACCGCTGATTCGCTAGGCAGCAACATTCTGTCATCGCAGCCCCGGGCCTAGACTCATATCGAGTCGCAGTTGGCGACGGTTAACCAGTTGAAGTATCGAAGGGCGTGCATGATGGGTCGGTTGGTTGGAGTCGTATTGCTGATCATTGGAGTCTCAGGCATTTGCGCGGTCATCGCCACAAGTTTAGTGGTCGACGTTGTATCCCGAAGTGATCTTGGCTTCTTGAGGTTCGACTACAGCAGGGATGTTGTCCAGCCGAGAGATTCTGGTGCCACGCTGGAATTCGCGTCGTTAGAAGATCGAGGCGAGGTCCTCTTCGAGCTCAACTGCAGCGGTTGCCACTCCATCGACGGATCGAGGCGAACCGGCCCAACGATGAAGGGCATATTCGGCTCAACCGTCGAGATGGATGACGGCGCGACAGTAACGGTCTACGAAGAACACATCCGGGAAGCGATAACCAATCCTCGTCGTACCACCAGACGCGGCTTCCAGGACGTCATGCCTGCGTTTGACACGATCAATCACGAGGATCTGGACGCGCTCGTCGCCTTTATCCGGACACTGGAGAAATGAAATGTCAACGTACCAGCGAACAAACGAGCCACGATCCCGCGCAAACGTGAGCAAAGGCTCGATCGCTCAGTTCATTGTTGGAGTCACGATGCTGGTCATCGGATTCGCCCTCGTACTGGTGGTGATCGCAGGAATCTGAACCAGTATCGTCATGACACTCGTACAATTTCACAGGAGGAGAGACAATGGCCACGAGGGCAGAAACATCTTCACAAGATCAATCAAAGTTGGGAGGCATCCATGACATTCTGCCGCCCGGCAACCCGTTCCGAGCGATCTTTTCCCTGGAGCCGATCAAAACATTCATCTTTCTGATTCTCAGCTTCATCATCGGACTGACCGTCTTCGTCGTCTACGTGACAATCGCCGCCACGGGCATCGGCCTGACGATGAGCGTAATCATGGCAATAATCGGCATTCCTCTCCTTGGAGCGCTGCTGTTGCTTGTACCCGTCATCGGCTGGATCGAACGGGAGCGTATCGGACTGTTCACCGGCTTCGAGATAGCGAGTCCGTATCGGGAGGTACCAGACGGGAAGATTGGTGATCGGGCAATTGCGTTTCTGTCCGACGGCGCACTCTGGCGAGACTTGCTCTATAGCTTGCTTCTCTTCCCCATCGGTCTGGCTCAGTTCGTGATCGGAGTCGTTGGATTCACGGTCCCGGTCTCGCTGATTATCTCACCGTATCTGGTCTACGCATTTGGCTCTCTGAATGTTGGAGGCGCCGCCTTCACCACGGTTGACACACCTGCGGAAACGATTCCGCTGGTACTCCTCGGTCTTGTTCTCGGTCTGGCAACCGCCTACATCTTCATCGTCCTTGCCCGCGCTCACGCAGTGTTCGCCCGCTGGCTCATCGGCCCGGACGAGCGCCGCGCACTGGCCGAACGGGTTGAGACGTTGTCCGAAACACGTTCACGCATGGTTGGTGTTTCGCTGGACGACCGCCGGAATATCGAGCGTGATATCCACGACAGTACTCAGCCAAAACTGGTGAATCTCGCGATGAGCCTTGGGATGGCAAAGGAGAAGATCGACAGTGATCCGCAACGTGCCCGGGAGTTGATCGACACCGCGCACAACGAGGCGCGGGAAGTGCTCGCCGAGATACGCAATCTGGTGCGTGGGCTGCATCCTTCGATTCTCACCGATCGAGGCCTGGAAGCAGCGATTCGATCGCTTTCCGGCTACTGCGCGGTGCCGGTCCAGATCGACGTCAACCTCGGAGAGCGTCCTCCGGAAGCCGTCGAAACTACGGCCTACTACATCATTGCGGAATCGTTGACCAACGTAGCGAAACACAGCCAGGCAACTGAAGCACGTGTTATGGTACGCGTGGAGAACGGCAACCTGCTGATCGAGATCGAGGATGACGGCATCGGCGGAGCCGTTCGCACGCCGGCCAGTGGCCTCTCCGGGTTGCAAGACCGGGCGGCCGCGCTCGATGGCCGGTTGACCATCAGTAGCCCGGTTGGTGGGCCAACGAGGATCAGTGCCAGATTGCCATGCGAGTCGTAATTGCTGAAGATTCAGTGCTCCTGCGTGAGGGGATCAGCCGTCTTCTGGCTGATGCCGGATGTGAGATCGTTGCCAGCGTGCCGGACGGCCCCTCACTGGTTAGAGCAGTGCAGGAGCACCAGCCCGACATCTCGATCGTCGATGTCCGGATGCCCCCCAGTTTCCAGGACGAAGGCATCCGGGCGGCGCTGGAGATACGAGCCGAAAACCCCAGAAGCCCGATCCTCGTACTCTCCCAGTACGTCGAAGCCGAGTACGCCAGCGACCTGCTCGAATCGGGAGCCGGCAGTGTCGGCTATCTTCTCAAGGATCGTGTGGCCGAGGTTTCCACGTTCATCGACGGCGTCCACCAGGTCGCCCAGGGTGGGACGGTGCTCGATCCGGAAGTCATCAATCAGCTCGTCACCCATCGTCGCCGGGATGACCCGATCGGCACCCTGACTCCACGCGAGCGAGAAGTCCTGTCCCTGATGGCCGAGGGGAAGACCAACGCCGCGATTGCCGACACGATATTCGTTTCCCACGGAGCAGTAGAAAAGCACGTGCGGAACATCTTCATGAAGCTAGGACTGCTTCACGGTGACGATGCGAATCATCGTCGTGTGCTGGCCGTGCTCAGCTATCTTCGCAACTCCTGATCTGTAACACCCCCGGAACGTCATTCGTCTAACCTTGCAACCGCGGTAGAACATGTCTCGGCGTGTGGAATCGATCATGCGTGCAAAACGGGACAATCAACGCAAAGCATCAGTAGACGGGAGGCCAGCCGATGGCATCTCACCCTACGATCGAAACACCAGACAACCCGCGATTGTTGCCGGATCTCGACGTCAAGTCGTTCCTGCTTTCCGGCGAGCCGTGGAAGTCTGTGTTGTTCCTGCTGCTGACGTTTGGACTCGGGTTCGCACTCTCGAGCGCGCTGATGATGCTGCTCGCAGTCAGCCTGATCCTGTCGCTCATGATTGTCGGAATCCCGTTGCTGGCACTCTCCGCAATCGCCTGGACGTATCTGGCACAGATCGAGCGGGCCAGAATTACCATGCTTACGGGAATCCGCATCTCGAAACCGTATCGGCCGCTCCCAGAACACGGCTGGTTCCAGAAGGCGAAGACCTTCGCCACCGATCCGGGCGTGTGGAAGGATCTGATCTACATCCTGCTTCTTTTCCCGGTCGGAATACTCCAGCTCTTCATCGTGTTGTTCGCGGTAGTCACCCCACTGGCGCTGGTTAGCGCTCCACTCGGGGTATTGACAGGTGGCGAAGTCACCGTTCAGGGCATAGCAATCTCCTCGTATGGTGGAGCGATTCTCGCTGCCGTGGCCGGGGTCATCCTGATGCCAATCGCAGCCTATGCGGTTACGATATGCGCACGAGGCCACGCACTGATCGCCCGCTGGATGCTCGGAAAGCGTGGTGGCAATAGTTCAGAGGATGCGGGCACCGCGAACGAATAGCATGGACAAGTAACAAGTCAGGAGACGAAATGAGTTCGATCACCGTCCCGGCGCTCGTGGAAACCGACTGGCTGGAACAGCATCTGCTGGAGCCGGATCTGCGCGTGCTCGACTGCACCGTATTTCTCCGAATCGATCCAGAAACGGGAACCCGTGCAGCCGAAACCGGTCGCGCCGACTGGGAACAGGCACACATTCCTGGCGCAGCCTTCGCTGATCTGCTGAGTGATCTTTCGGAGACGGACAACCCGAGATTTCCCATGGAGATGCCGACCGCCGAGAAGTTTGCGGCGTCGATGTCTGCGCTCGGTGTGAGTAATGATTCTGCGGTGGTGCTCTACGATGCTGCCGGGAACATGTGGGCGGCTCGTGTCTGGTGGATGCTCAGAGCTTTCGGCTTCACCAATGCTGGCGTGCTCAATGGTGGCTGGAAGAAATGGGAGGCCGAGGGTCGTCCAACAGCCAGTGAAGCGTCGGACATCATTCCGGGCAACTTCACACCGAACCCGCAGCCGGAGTTGATTGCTCAGAAAGAAGACGTGCTGGCCAGCATCAGCGAGGGCAGCACTTGCATCCTGAATGCACTTGGCGCGGAAGATTTTCGCGGTGGCCGGATTCCATCGAGTGTGAACGTCCCGGCGATGGGAGCGATCGTCGATCCAGAAACTGCAACGTACCGCTCCGCTGATGAGCTGCAAGCACACTTTGGAGAGGCCGGCGCAACTGACCACGAGAAAGTGATCACCTACTGCGGAGGCGGGATCGCAGCCAGCAGTGCGGCGTTCGCCCTGCACCTGATCGGCGTCAACAATGTCGCCGTGTACGACGGATCGATGTCCGAGTGGGCCAAAGATCCCGAGATGCCGATGGAACAGGGCTAGCCGAGAATCGAAAGCCTAGCGGCGGGCTGCGCCCTCGGTCCGCCGTCGTGCCTTGATCCGGTCATCGTTGCCCAGGATCTGCTTGCGAAGCCGGAGATTCTTCGGCGTCACTTCCAGCAGTTCGTCATCGCCCAGAAAATCGAGCGCCTGTTCAAGGCTCATCTCTACCGGCGGACTCAGCCGCACATGCGTATCGGCCGAGGATGCCCGCATGTTTGTCAGTTTCTTCCCGCGACAGACGTTGACCGGCAGGTCACCCTCACGAGGGTGCTGTCCGACGATCATGCCTTCATAGACCTCGACACCCGGCTCGACAAACGTGATCCCACGGTCCTGTGCGTTCAGAAGACCGAACGCCAGCGCCTGTCCACCTTCGCTGGCGACCAGCGCCCCGGTGCGGCTCGACGTAATCACGCCCTGCCACGGCTCATAGCCCGTCAACTGAGAACTGAGCATCGCGGTGCCGCGTGTGGCGTTCAGCATGGCGCTTCGCAGGCCAATCAGCCCGCGCGTCGGGATCGAGAACTCCAGCCGAACACTTCCCCGGTTATCGCTAACCATGTCGAGCATTCGTGCCCGTCGACTTCCGACCAGCTCGGTCACTGTACCGACATGCTCGTCAACCGTATCGATGTAGAGGTGCTCGATCGGTTCCATCCGCTTGCCGTCGATCTCCTTGGTGACGACTTCCGGCTTGGAAACCTGGAACTCATACCCCTCGCGACGCATTGTCTCGATGAGAATCGACAGATGGAGCTCTCCACGACCGGCAACCGAGAAGACGTCTGGTTGATCAGTCGGTTCAACCCGCAGGGCCATGTTGGTTTCCAGTTCACGGAACAATCGCTCACGAAGCTGACGTGAGGTCGAGAATTTGCCTTCGCGGCCGGAGAGTGGAGACGTGTTCACTCCGAATGTCAGGCTCAGCGTCGGCTCTTCGATCTCCATCGCCGGAAGTGCGTCCCGATGGGCCGGATCAGTTAATGTTGCGCCGATTCGGGCACCTGGAGATCCAGCCAGCGCGATAATGTCGCCCGCCTCGGCGGTTTCGATTGCCACTCGCCCCAGTCCAACGTGTTTCGCGATGTAGGACACCTTCTCCACGGTCTCTGTGCCATCCGGTGCAATGTGAATCACCGTATCGCCAACCGAGACGCGGCCTCGCCGGACCCGGCCAATCACGATCCGCCCACGATGGGTGTCGTAGTCCAGCGATGCGATAAGCATCTGGAACGGCCCTTCCGGATCACCACCCGGCGCCGGAACATGCTCGACAATCGTGTTGAGCAATGCGAGGAGGTTGTCCTGCAATGCATCCGGCGCGTAGCCTGATTTACCCTCTTTGGCGATCGCATACAGGACGGGGAAGTCGAGCTGATCGGTATCCGTGGCCAGCTCCAGAAAGAGATCCTGCACCATGCTGACCACTTCTTCCGGTCGGGATGCCGGGCGATCGATCTTGTTGATGACGACCACCGGTCGCAATCCAAGAGCGAGGGCCTGAGCCAGAACACTGCGGGTCTGCGGCATCGGGCCTTCGACCGCATCGACCACCAGCAGGCAGCCGTCGGCCATGTTCAGCACACGTTCCACTTCCCCACCGAAATCAACGTGACCTGGTGTATCGACGATATTTATGTCAATTTCGCCAAACCGGATCGAGGCGTTCTTGGAAAGAATGGTAATCCCGCGCTCTCGCTCCAGATCACTGGCGTCGAGAATAAGATCCCCGGCAGTATCCGGATCTCGAAAAACGTTCGACTGCTTCAGCAAACCATCGACGAGCGATGTCTTGCCGTGGTCGACGTGTGCGATGATGGCGATATTACGAAGGGATTTCTGCACGTTCTGGAACTCCTCGAAAACAAGATCATGACGATCGATAACGGGCCGGGGCCAACGTTCAATGATACCAACACCGTCCACCTGCCGTTCGGAGCCGATCTTCATTTCGACCGGGCAGCGCTGCTCGAGCGGTATACTGGGGTATTCAGCGACTCCGGCAATCTGACATCTACCGGGAAGGCCAGAGGCGAGGCATGATCGACGATACGCCACCAATCATCAACGTGCATGGAGATCTTGTTGGACTGGGGCCGATTCGTGGTGACCTGATTCCTCTGTATCTCCAGTGGAGCAACGATCAGTCCACCAGTCAGTCCATTGGGCTGACCTGGCCAGCCACGCTGGAGCAGGAAACCAGACGCTTCGAGGATCGATGCGTCGACCCCGGTTCGGTCTGGTTCACGATCTACGAGATGAACTCGCAGATCCCTGTCGGTCTCAGCTGGCTCTACGATGTCGATCACCGGCACGCCCGGGCGAGCTTCGGCATCAGCATCGGCAATCTTGAAAACCGGGGACGCGGACTGGGTACCGAGGCTACCCGGCTCACCCTCGACTACGCATTCAACGACCTTGGAATAGAAAACGTCATGCTCACCGTTCTCTCGTTCAACGAGAGTGGCGTGCGAGCCTACGAGAATGCCGGGTTTACCACCTTCGGGGTGCGACGACGCTGCAGCCGGATCGGTGGTCAGCTTCACGACCTGGTCCATATGGAATGCACAGCCTCCGACTTCGCCGATCAACACCGGAACAAGTACCCTGCAGGGTGAGCGAAGCTACACCCGGAATCAGTTACAGGAGCACACATGTCCTTCGCACTCTCAGTTCTCGATCTTTCGCCGATTCCACAGGGATCGACTGGCCCCGAAGCTCTGCAAAACACGCTCGATCTGGCGCGGCATGTCGATGATCTCGGCTACGTCCGCTACTGGCTGGCCGAACATCACAACCTGCCCACGATTGCCAGCAGCGCTCCGGAAGTGATGATCGCTATGGTCGCCTCGGTGACGAAGAATCTCCGCGTCGGCGCCGGCGGCATCATGCTCCCCAACCATGCCCCGCTGAAAGTCGCCGAGACGTTCAAAGTTCTCCGGGCCCTGTTTCCAGATCGGATCGACCTCGGTATCGGACGGGCGCCCGGCACCGATCCGACAACGGCCGCGGCGCTGCGTCGATCTGCCGACGCGATGCACGCCGAGGACTTCCCCCAGCAGTTCGCCGAGTTGCTCGCCTTCGGTGGTCGCGGATTCGATCCGGGTCATCCCTACGCCAACATTCAGGCGATCCCGGTGGAAGTCGATCTCCCACCAGTCTGGCTACTCGGCTCCAGTGGATATTCGGCTCAGGCATCCGGCGAGATGGGTTTCGGCTATTCGTTTGCCTCTCATTTCAGCCCATCCGATCCGGCGCCTCCGATGCTCGCCTACCGGGAGAATTTCCGTCCATCCGATGACTTCCCGGTCCCGCACGCGATGGCTGCCGCAGCCGTGATCTGTGGTGAGGATGACGAGCATGCCGAATACCTGGCAGCATCGGCCAAACTCTCCTGGGTTCGTCTGCGCATGGGGCAACCGACCCCGATTCCGTCACCAGAAGAGGCAATCAAGTACCAGTATTCGCCGATGGAAGAGCGGATCGGCGAAGCGTTCCTGCAGATCCAGACGGTCGGTGGTCCGGATACCGTCCGGCAGAAGCTCGAGACACTGGCCGAGCGCACCCGGGCTGACGAGATCATGGTAACCAGCAACATCTTCAGCCACGAGGAACGCAAGCGCTCGTTCGACCGTATCGCCACGGTATTCGATCTGACCAGCCGAAAAGCCGAAACATCTGTAGTCAGTTAGCATCAGACAAGTCGGAGGCAGAGGTATGAAAATCACCGGCGCGCGCACAAGGCTCTACGAGTTCGAGATGAGCCGGCCCATCGGAGATGCCAACCTGCCGGAAGGTACAGCGCAGGCAACCGGGATGCTCCTGTTCATCGATTCTGACGAAGGCGTTTCCGGGGTAGCCATCGGTGGCGGAGCGCCGGGTCAGATTCAGTCACTGGTCAACGATCTGCTGCTTGGCGAAGACCCACGTGGCGTCAAAGGCCTCTGGCAGCGAATGAACGATGCCGCCTTCAAAGGTGGCAACCGGGGTGAGATCGGCTCGGCGATCTCAACGATCGACCTCGCCCTCTGGGATCTCAAGGCCCGCCTGAACAACGAACCGCTCTGGAAAACACTCGGAGCATCGAGCAATCGGGTTCGCGCCTACGCCAGCGGCATCGATCTCAGCCTGAACGACGACGAGATCACCACCTTCTACACTCGCATGGCCAGTCAGGGAATCCAGGGCGGCAAGCTCAAACTCGGGGTCGATCTAGAATCTGACGAACATCGACTGGGACTGATGCGCGATGCACTCGCCACATCCGGAAAACGTCCGGAGCTGATGATCGACTCCAACGAATACTGGTCGCCGAAACAGGCGATTCGGCATATCCGGCATCTGGAGAAGACCTTCGACATCACCTGGGCCGAAGAGCCAGCCCGCCGCTGGGATGTGCGGGGCCTGCGGCAGGTCTCCCAGTCGATCAATGCCGCGGTGGCGACGGGCGAGAATCTCGATCTGCTTCCGGAATTCACCCCGCTGCTGCTTCACGAGGCAGCCGACGTCATCAACCTCGGGCAGGGATCAGGCGGTATCACCGGGATGCTGCAGATAGCTGATCTGGCCTATGCCTTCGATCGTCCGGTCACGCTAATGAACTGTCCAGGCAACTTCATGGCACCAGTGGCGGCCTGTTTGCCGAACCATATCGGCATGGAAGTCGTCGATGCCGGACGTGATGTCTGTTTCGATGTCGACAGCACGATCGAGGATGGCTGGATCGTGCTCGGGGACAGCCCGGGCAACGGCATCACGGTTGATGAATCACGACTGGCCGCCATCGAGGTCGAGCGATTCTCACCGGGCATCAAGGCCGGCTCCTGGCCTCGCCGTGCCGGAGGCGGGATGTACGAGATCCCGACCCGCTAACGGCTCACTTCCGGGTAAGCGGCTTGATCGTTCGCCCTGCCGCCGAATCCTCGACGAGCTGCGTCATCCGCTTCTGACGGGTCGCTTCTCGTTTGGCGCTCATCACCCAGTGGGTGGCCGCACGGCGATACCAGGGCGCTTGTGTAGCGAAGAAGGTCTCCGCGTCCGGATGGGCCGTGAGTTGCGCGGTGAACTCATCGGGGAACTCCAACGGATTGTCCTGCTCGAACGAGTAGATGCCGCTCCGGTCTTCCCGACGTTTCTCGAACGCTTCTTCACCGGCGGGCCGCAGTCGTCCCTCCCGCCGCAACACCTCGATTCGCTCGATGTTGCGCTTGCTCCAGATGCTGCCGGGCTTCCGTGGCGTGAACCGGATCGTGTAGCGCTCGTTGTCGATTCTTCGGGTGACTCCGTCGATCCAGCCGACACAGAGCGCCTGGTCCACCGCTTCTGCCCAGGTAATGCTCGGAATTCCGGAACCGACTTTGTAGAAGCCGACGACAAGCGCTGACTCTACCGAGTGGTTCGCTTCGAGCCATGCCCGGAACTCTTCGGGCGAGGCAAAGTAGACTGGGTCCATGCTCTCCTCATCTCATCAAGGCTGCTTGCCTGAACCCAGAATAGAACATACGTTCGGGTTCGTCAACGACCCGTGGACCTAGTCGTCGTCTGCCGGCATCACCTCGACCTGATACATCACCGGCCAGAGTTTTCCAGTCACGATCAG
>REEK01000178.1 GCA_007695115.1 Sphaerobacteraceae bacterium | reverse complement strand
ACCTACATCGTCGCGGCTTTGATCAGCTTCTTCACGTTCGCCTCGTTCTCCAGATTCCGGAGAATCTGAATCAGATCACTGGCGTGTTGTTCACCGAGCACCGGAATCACCAGATCATTGAACTTGGCGTCGAGTTGCTCATCAGTCAGCGGATTGTCGATACTACCGGAGGCAAACTCCACATAGTGCTCGACGGTGCTGCCGTCGGTGAGCTTCGCTTCGATCCGGCACTCGTCCTCACGGATTCCTTCGGTGACGGCGATATCGGTCTTGTCGCGCACCGCGATGATCGCTTCGTCCCGGACGTGGTCATCACTGAACTCCGCCTCGCCGACCTTGCCCTCGACGATCGCCGCGCCCATACAATGGAAGACGCTGAATTTGCCTTCGAGGCCGGTTCGCGGGGTGCGCTTGCCGGTCAATTCCTGCACCAGCGGATGCACGTAGGCGGTGATCGACTCCACGTTGTCCGGCGTCACACCCTTCTCGCGCAATCCGAGTGCGGCATCGATCACTGGATGAATCACCACGCCGCAGGGGTACGGTTTGTAGGCGTTTTTCAGGAGTTCCCACTCCTTGCCGAGCGTTCCGGTGATTTCGGTGGGATCGAACTTCGTCGAAAGCACGTTGGCGAACCCACGAGTCGCCTCGATACCCTGCTCAGAACTGGTGAAGCCCCAGCCCGCGATCAGCGCCGAGCGCAGACCGTCCATGGCCGCCTTGCCAGGGTGAAATGGCTTGGTCATGGTGCCGAACATCTCCCGGATGCCGGTCGGTTGAGCAGCGGCAAGACCGATCGCGTAGCGGATCGCCTGCTCGTCGTGTCCGAGCATCTTCGAGGTGGCGATCGCCGAGCCAAATACACCGGTGGTGCCGGTGATATGCCAGCCGACGTTGTAATGATCCGGATAGACGCTGTTACCGATACGGAGGCAGGCTTCGACACCAACCGCGAAGGCGGTAATGACATCCTTGGCGCTGCCACCCTTCCACTCGGCGACACTCAGCACGGCCGGGGCGATCGGTGCGCTCGGATGAATCACCGTGCGCAGGTGGGTGTCATCGAAATCGAAGATATGGCTGGACATCCCGTTGATCAATGCGCCTTCGAGCGGATCGACTCGCTCGCGTCGCCCGTAGATGCCGACCTTGGCCGTGCCACCGACTTCCTCGGACAGTTTCAGCAGAATGTCGACCGATTCATGCCAGGCGGCCCCGATCGCCACGCCCATCCAGTTGAGCAGGCTGCGTTTCGTCTCCCGGACAACTTCCGGTGGAAGATCGTCGTAGGTGGTGTTGGCCACGAATCTGGCGAGTTCGGCCGTTACCTGTGGATTCTCAGTGGTCATGTCTACTGCTCCCTGATTCATCATTGCGTTTCGTCACTTCTGACTCTAGCACGGGTTGCCCGGATTCATGCGGCTCCGATCGATCCTGACCATAGACAGCCAGCGCTACACCACCCAGCAGAATCAACGCCCCGAGGAGAACGATCCAGCCCGGGATCTCCTGAAAGAAGATCACTCCGAGAATCGTCGCGCCGATCGGCTCCAGCAGAATGATCAGTGTCACCAGCGTGGGAGTTACCCATCGGACGGCCCAGTTGAACGATGTATGCCCGATCAGCTGCGGAACCATCGCCAGCAACAGCCCGTAGACGAAGATCATCCAGGGGATCTCTCCATAGTGCGGACCAACCATGAAGGGCACGCCGACCAGCGAGAGTGCGCCCACCGCGTAGGCGATCGCGATGTATCGGGAGGTGCCGAGGCCGCGTCGCTGAGCTTCCTGTCCCATCAGAAAATAGAAGCTGAAGCCGAGCGCCGCCACCAGCGCCAGCGCATTTCCGAGGAGTGGATTGGATCCGGCACCGTCTCCCCCGGCATCTCCGACGGTGAGAACCACCGCTCCACCGAACGCCACGGCGATACCGGCGATCGTCAATCGGGTGGGGATCTCACCGCGCCAGAGCCAGAGCATGATCGCCACCCAGATCGGAGCGCTCATAGCGATCGTGGTGCTGGCGGCAATCGTGGTGAAGGCGAAGGCCGGGACCCAACTGGCAAAGTGAATCGCCAGAAAAATACCGGCTCCCAGTGCAAACCAGTGAGCGCCGGGTTGCGGTGCATCGTCATTGCGAGTCCGATACCAGAGTGGAAGCAGCAAAATGGAGGCGAAACAGAGGCGGAGCGTTGCCATCATCAGGCCGAGGCCGACGTCGCTCAGGCCCTCTCCGGCTGCATAGCCCAGACGGACGAACAGGGCCGCCGTCGAAGCAGCCGTGACACCTGCCGCCAGCACCAGCGTGATCTTGATGGGTGATGGTCGTTCCTGCATCAGCTCCCGAAATCTCCGTACCGATCATCCACAGGCACTACAACCGCGGTAAAGTATCGCACGGACTATTGCCAGAGCATCAGGAGAAAACCAATGACTCGTATCGTCATTCTGGATGACTGGGATCGCGCCTTTGCCGATTCCCCACAGCGAGCAACGCTCGAACAGCTCGGCGGCCTGACGATCTACACCGATCGAGTGAGTGACTCCGCCGAAACGATCGCCCGGTTGCAGGAAGCAGACATCGCGATTCTCATCCGGGAACGCACCTGGCTGGACCGTCAGATGCTGATGCAGCTCTCGAATCTGAGATTCATTGCGCAGACTGGTGGTGGAGCGGCACACATCGATCACCAGGCACGCGAAGAGATGGGTATCAACATCGCCTACACACCCGGTTCCTCGCGTCAGTCGGTAGTGGAACTGACGTTTGGACTGGCGATCGCTGGCCTTCGCGAGATCACCTCACATGACCTGGCAATGCATAAAGGTGAGTGGCCGCAGCGCATGGGTCGGACGCTGCGGGGCAAAACGCTGTCGATTATCGGCTTCGGCAAGATCGGGAGCGCGCTGGTCCCGGCCGCGCAGGTCTTCGGGATGAATGTGGTGGGATGGGGGCGGGAATCATCGCGCGTCAGAGCCCAAGAGCTCGGGGTGGAGTTCACTCCGGATCTCGAGACCGCGTTTCAGCGAGGTGATGTGGTCTCGATCAATCTTGGCCTGAACGACTCCACAAGAGGACTGATCACCAGCGATCACCTCGCAGCAATGCGCTCCGGATCAATGTTGATCAATACTTCGCGCGGGGCGATCATCGACGAAACTGCGCTGATCTCGCGACTCCAGCGAGGCGACATCATCGCCGCGCTGGATGTCTTCCACGAGGAGCCATTGCCGGTCATTCACCCGTTGCGCACGCTCGACAATGTCATCCTCACCCCCCACATCGGCTGGATCACCGACGACAACTACGAAAACGTCGTCCGGATGTGTATCGGGAATATTCAGGTACATCTCGCCGGAACTGATCAGACAAGCTCCAGCTAAAGTGGACATCAGTAGAATCAAATATTGGTAGTCGGCCACCCATTCGGCTTCGCTCAGGGCAGGCTCTCCGTGGGCCCTGAACAGCGACCGTATACCCAGCGAACGATTCGGTGGAACAGGGGCAGACGGAGCTACCCAGCTACCAACAGCAAAATTCTTGACCTGGGCTAGTTGCTTAAGAAGACAATCGCGAGGACCACTACGGCAATGACGACAAAAAAGAAACAGCCCATTACCGCCCCGATGATGCGACTCATCACCAGACCGACGATCGCGCTGACGAATCCACCACTTCGTAAATCACGCTGAAACCGGCGCTGATCGCGTCGACTTCCAATACCACCCCGTCGACGTCTCCCAAAAATCATGAAATCCCCCTGGATCACGTTCCGTTGCCACCACGCAGCTCTACGTGTTCTGTCAGAGAGTACCAGTCATCGCCAGAACGCGCGGTGAACGTGCCGCGTAACCCGGCGATATCTGGTACAAAAGGGGCATCGGAGACTAACGAACAATTCAGTGACGTGCCGGCAGCGCATGCCGGGTAGACGAAAGGCACGGGCGGTCGATGAAGATCACCAATGTAGAAGCGTTCCCGACATGGGCAGGACACCGAAACTTCCTCTTCGTCGTAGTCGATACGGACGAGGGCATCTCCGGCGTCGGAGAGACCGGCATCGGTAGCCGCGAGGCGGGGGTAACCGGGATCATCGAGCATCTCAGCACCCTCCTGGTGGGACAGAACCCGATGCAGACCGAGCATCTCTGGCAGGTGCTCTATCGCAGTGGGTTCTTCCCGGCGTCTCACCTGGCGGCCAGTGCGATCTCGGCGATCGACATCGCGCTCTGGGACATCAAGGGCAAAGCGCTCGGGGTACCGGTCTACGAACTCCTCGGGGGCCTCTCCCGTGACAGAGTGGTCTGCTATCCGCACAACGTCGGCCACTCGATGGAGATCGATTCACTGGTTGAGTCGTGTCTGCAGACGAAGGAAGAGGGCTGGAAGTTCGTCCGCTGGGGCCTTCCGCAGGATGGACAGCGACTGGAGCCGAGGGAATCGATCAAGGCAGCCGTCGCCCAGTTCGAAGCCGTCCGGGAAGCCGTTGGCGACGACATCGAGATCTGCTTCGACATCCACACCCGGCTCGATCTGGCCGATTCGCTCCGTCTCTGCAACGAAGTCGAGAAGTATCGCCCATTCTTCATCGAAGACCCGCTGCGTTCGGAAAACCCGGACTCGTTCAAGACACTGCGCCCCCGAACCAGCGTCCCCCTGGCCGCCGGTGAGCAGTTCGGCTCGAAGTGGGAGTTCCGGCAGCTGATCGAGGAAGAGTGGATCGACTACGCCCGGATCGATCTCTGTATCGCCGGTGGATTCACCGAAGCGAAGAAGATCGCCGGAATGTGCGAGACCCACTACATCAAACTCGCCACCCACAACCCGCTCGGGCCGGTGTCGTCTGCGGCCTGCCTGCAGTTCAACCTCGCAATGCCGATGGTCGCCGTTCAGGAGCAACCGCGGAAGCCGCAGGACATCCTGCCGGAGATCGTGAATGTGCAGTTCGAGTGGAAAGATGGCTACCTGTACCCGCCAACCGTGCCGGGGCTGGGGGTGGAGTTCGATCGGGAGGCCGCCCGGGCGAACCCGTGGCAGCCGTTCGAGCGGCCATTCCTGCGTCGGGACGATGGCAGCTTCACCAACTGGTAACGCCTCGCTGGGCAGGTGAGGACAGATGAACCGGACCCCGGTGCGACTTGCGCACCGGGGTCTGGCATCAGTTATCGATTGGTCAGGGTTCGCTATCGAACCGGCTCACTCACCCGACCGTGATAGCGGAAGTATCTCGGGTTGCCGTCTTCATCGAAGACGAAGTCGACATGCTGGCCGTCGTCCGGGCCACCCTGAATGATGAAGTCCCGATCGGACGTCGGGTACGCCCATTTCGGATCCTGGGGCTTCTCTTCGGAGGCGTCGGCCAGTGGACTGCGATCGACCACATCGAGACGAAGCCCGCCGTTCTCGGCACTCAGCGTGATTTTGTGGATCGGCTGCTCATAGTAGCCGGTCAGGTGTTCGAGCTGTTCGTTCGACAGCTCCACCGCCTCCGGTTTGACGTTCTTGATGCCACAGTAGTGCTCCAGCGCCCAGTCTTCCAGGCGATGATAGACCGCGGTGCCGAGATTGCCGTTGGTGAGCATCACGATCGCAAAGTTCTCTTCCGGAACCGTGCAGAGATACGCCCGGAACCCGTTGGTTGAGCCACCATGGCCGACCAGGCGCTTGCCGTCGCGATCGCGCAGCGCCCAGGCGAGACCGTAGTAGTCCGCCATCACGGCAGCCTTTGTCTCGTCGTTCTGCATCGCCTTGACCGATTCAGCCGAGAGAACCTGGTTTCCATTGATGTTGCCATCGCTCACGTGCAGCTGGGCGAAGCGAAGCATCTCGCCAACGTCGGTGATGATTCCGCCGGCCGCGTTGACGTTCCGAGGCAGCGGATAGCGACGGGCAACTGCCAGTTCACCATCCTCGATGTTGTGTCCAACCGCAGTCGGCCAGGTGATCGCCTCATGGGCGAAGAAGGTTGCTTTCTCCATGCCGAGCGGCTCGAAGACGTAGTCGGCCATCGCCTGTTCGAAGGTCTTACCGGTGAGACGCTCGATCACGGCTCCAGCCAGATAGAAGCCGCTATTGCAGTAGCTCCAGACCTCTCCCGGCCGGGAAATCTGCCGCAGGGTGTGAATGTTTGCCAGCGCCTTCCCGAGTGCATCATCACCGAGCCCGAAATCCTGGAACCAGTCGCCGTAGAGACCGGAGGTATGGGTCAGCAGATGTCGCATGGTGAGGGTCTGCTGAGCTTCCTTGTCCTGCAGCTGAAGATCCGGAACGTAGGCGACCACCGGTGTATCCAGATCGAGCTTGCCGGCATCGACCAGCGCCATCGCCAGGGTCGAGGTAAAGATCTTGGAAATCGAGCCGATCTGGAGCACGGTATCCGGTCGCATCGGGAATCCGGTCTCGACGCTCGCCTGGCCGAATCCATACGTCTCGACTTCCCCGTTTTGCAGAATTCCGACGGCGATGCCCGGCACCTGCCACTCGGAGAGTAGCTGCTCGGCCACCTGTTTCAGTTCAGCGGGGCTATTGCTCATGCTGGGAGTCTCCCTTTCGTCGTAATGGTTTCCAGGGCACACCGGATCACGCTCCGATAGAGCCCACGGGATGATAACGCACCGGCGCGATGTGGTCGCCGGATTCGCGACTGATTTCTCGCATGAAGATCAACTCACGGCGTTAGCGAGGCGTCCGTCATCGCCAGCTCACGGGACAGCTCATCGACCGTCGGGCCTTCAATCGCTTCGACATCGAAGTGATGAGCCAGGCGTTCGACGATTCGATCTCCCACCTCGTTCATGTCGACCGGCTGGCCGATTTCACGCTCGATCGACGTGGCTGCCGAGCCAGGGATCCCACAAGGGATCATGTAGTCGAAGTAGGTGAGGTCTGGATTCACGTTGAGGGCGAACCCGTGGTAAGTCACCCGTCGGGAGACGGAGATTCCCACCGCGGCGATTTTCTTGCCGTTTACCCAGACGCCCGGCTTGCCCTCCGCTGGCCGACCAGTTACCCCGTAGGAATCCAGCGTTTCGATGACGGTCGCCTCCAGATTGCCCACGAAGCGTCGCAATCCGCGCTCGGCCCGCCCCAGATCGATGATCAGATAGACCACCAGCTGGCCGGGGCCGTGAAAGGTGATGTCTCCACCACGATCGACTTCGTAACAGGTGGCGCCGGCTTGCTCCAGGGCAAGCTGATCGATCAGCAGATTCGAGCGCGATCCGCGCCGGCCGATGGTGTAGGTCGGTGGGTGTTCGGTAAGCAACACGGTGTTCGGGATGAGGTCAGCGCGTCTGGCCCGCGCCATACGCTTTTGCAGATCCCAGGCTTCGAGGTAGTCCAGCTGACCGGTGCGGACGACGGAGAGTTGATGATTCATAGGTCAGAAATGTCCCGGGTTGATTGGCCCTCACCCCCGGCCCCTCTCCCAAAGTTGGGAGAGGGGGAGAGTTTTCGGTTGCGGCGAAGGACCGAAGATCGATCAGGCCTGCAGGCGGCCGGACTTCTGCGCACGCATTCGACGCAGTTCGGCGACCTGGTCACCGGCATGGTACGAGGAGCGAACCATCGGGCCGGACTCGACGTGTCCGAATCCCATGCCCTCGCCGATCTCCTTGAGTTCCTCGAACTCTTCCGGCGCATAGTACCGATGCAGCGGGTAATGACGCTTCGACGGCGGCAGATACTGACCCAGCGTCAGGATATCGACGTCACGCTCGCGCATCTCCTTCATGACCTCGACGACTTCATCCTTGTCCTCGCCCAGGCCGACCATCAGGCCGGACTTGGTGATCATGTCTGAATCCCGCTTGCGTGCCTCTTCGAAGAAATCGAGACTGCGCTGGTAGTTGCTCCATGGCTGCACCGGGCGGAACAGGCGCGGAACCGTCTCGATGTTGTGGTTCAGCACATCCGGAGCGGCATCCAGTACCGTCTGCAGTGCATCCCAGTTGCCCATGAAATCAGGCGTCAGCACTTCGATGCCGCAATCTGGCAATCGTTCGCGAATCTCACGAATCGTCTCCGCGAAGATCCAGGCGCCACCATCCGGCAGCTCGTCCCGGTTCACCGAGGTGACCACGGCGAACTTCAGCCCCATCTGCTCCACGGCGTGGGCAACCTTGGCTGGCTCGGTCTCATCAACGGTATTGGGGCGACCCCAGGCAACACTGCAGAACCGGCACGCCCGGCTGCAACGATCTCCAAGAATCATGAACGTTGCTGTGCGCTTGTTCCAGCACTCGTAGATATTCGGGCAGCGAGCCTCTTCACAGACGGTATGCAGCCCTTTCGAGCGCATGATCTGTTTCAGTTCGACGTAGTTCTTGCCGTGTTCCCGACGGACTTTGAACCAGTCCGGCTTCTTTCCGATCAACAGAGGCTGACGATCTGACGATGAAACCAAGGTGACCCTCTCATCCAGGTGAGTCGGTGCGGCCCCTCCGGGCCAGCACGTTGAATTGCTCTGAGGTTACGGAAATCCTGCGCGATGCGCAACTAGACTGACCCCTTGATTTCCGGAATTATCGGCGGAGAGGCGGCGCTACTGGGTTCGTCCAGGGGGAATTAGCTGCCGGATTGGGCGAGGTCGATGGCTGGATCGAGCCGGCGGTTCCTGCGACTTCTGCGGCTCAAACATAGTCGGGCGACGGTCGTCCACGGGCATCGACTCGCGCACAGTCTCCGGCGCGCGTTGGCTCCGCAGAACGATCAGGGTTGCCACCAGGACCATAATCGAGAAGAGTCCAAGCCCGCCGAGTATCAGGCCTTCCATCCCGGGAGTGCCACCCGAGGGCAGTTCGGGCAGGCGGATCCCGCCGACGATGCCGCCATTCTCCGGGTCGTCGTCCGGTTCCGCGGCCTCCGTCGGTTCAGGTGTCTCCTCAGATGCCGGCTCGCCACCACCAACGATGACCGAGAGATCATCTGCGGCAGCGCTCGCACCGGTAATGTCATCGCGCAGATCGATGGCAATCAGGTATTCACCGGCGGGTAACTCTTCGGTAAAGGTGATCTCTATGCGGGTCGATGTTCTGGCATAGACCGTATCGAGCCCGATTGCGGTATCGGCCAGCGTCGTCCCCGAAAGCGAGCGGATGGCGAACGAACCCTCAGGTCGGAGATGCACGTTCCCGCTATTCGCCAGCGTCAACGCGACCACCGACTGTCCCTCGGCCACATGATGCTGGACGCTTTCCAGCTCCATGTCCGGATTGCGCTCTCCGGGAACTTCTATGTATACGGGAACGACCTGCCGCGGACGATCGGAACCCACCTCAGTGTCGGCTTTCGCCGAAACGATCGCAGTGATGTACTCACCAGGATCGGCGTCTTCCGGCACCGTGATCGTGATCGATTGCTCGATCGGCTCATCTGGCGTCAGGTTGAAATCGGTGGTCTGGAGATCGAGCCAGGTGGTCGCCCCGGTTCGGGCCTGGTCGATGTCGTTGACACCCATCCCACCGCCACGAACGGTATAGACATTGGACGGGAAGACGGTGACATCGACCCCGGCGTCGTCGCGCACGAAGTGCCGCAGCGTCAGCTCTTCGGATTCACCGGGTTCCAGAGTGAGATCGATATGCGTCAGCCCGGTCTCGACATGCTCCAAACCAAACGATGCAGAGCCGTTCTGATCTGCCAGCGCCGGGACGCCGATCAGAAAGGTCAGCAGAATCAGGAGTGTTGTGCCGAGCCAGCGCACGATTGACCATCCCTCGAAGCATAGAATTGGCAATCATCAAGGTGTCCGTACACCCTATGATAGCACGAATTATTCGGAATCGGGAGAGTGTTTTCGTCGAGATGGCGAGAGCTGGCGGATCGTTGACCGCGCCTTGCGTGGTTTTTCCGGTGGAGTGGATGCGGGAGACGAGGTCGACGCTGGTTCGACTGGCGCTGACACCGATGAAGGGGTTGTCGATCGCCGGGAGCGACCGATCAGCACGATCGCTGTGAACAAAATGATTCCGATGATAGCCGTGATTCCGACGATCACTGCGATCAGCACCGGATCCCCGGCGAGTCTGTCATCCACGGATTCTACTGCCCCGGGGAGCCCGTCATCCGGTTCAGGAGTCGCTTCCGGGGCGGCAACATTGAACGACAGGTCCTCGGCAGATGCGCTGGCACCGGTCTCTTCGTCTTCGACAGCCACATCGATGAAGTAGTCGCCCGGGGGGAGCTCATCGGTGAGGGTCACCTCGATCACGGTACCGGTGCCGGCGTAAATCGTGTCCAGACCGATCGGAGTCGAGGCCAGTTCATCACCGGCCGCGTCCTGCAGCACAAAATTCCCGGCCGGGCGGAGATTCGTGTTCCCGGTGTTGTCCAGCTCAACTTCGATCACCGAGCTTCCGCCGCTGACCGAGTGGCGCACCTCGCCGAACTCCATCGCCGGTTCTCGATCTCCAGGGACATCGATCGCCACCGCGATACCCTGTCGCACCGTCTGATCGAACCGCTCGTCGTCGTCTCCAACACCGATCGGGTCAGTGTTCTGAATCACCACGGCGGTGATGTAATCGCCCGGGTCGGTATCCTCGGGCACGGCCACCGTGAAGGCTTGCTCCACCGATTCGTCCGGCTCCAGTTCAAGTTCGGTGGATTCCAGATCGAGCCACTCCGTTGCGCCGGTTCGGGGAGCATCGATATCGCCCATGCCCATCCCACCACCGTGAAGCGAGTAGACGTTCGCCGCGAACACCGATGCCCCGGTGCCGATTTCTCCGTGGTTGGAGAACCGAACCGTCAGCTCTCTCGATTCGCCCGGCTCGAGCGAGATGTCGAAATACTGCAGGTCAGAATCGACCGCTTCGATACCCAGGCGAACCGTCCCGGCACCGTCGGCGGCCATCGCGATCACCGATAGCCAGACCAGCAATGAGAGTGAAATCAGCGTAGCGAGCAACGTGCGCACGATGCATCAATCCCGAACAGAGTTGAACGTAAACGTTATGAATGATCCTAACCCAGTCCGCTTGCGCGATGTCAGGACGATGTGGCGGGGCATGGCCCTCAGCCCCGGGGCCAGACAAACCCCTATGTAGGGGTCGACGACCCTGTCGACCCGGGCTGGCAGGGGCGCCAGCCCCTACATCGAATTTCATCCGTTCGGGAATACACCGCTACGGTACACCGGACCACCTGCCATCCCGAGCACCTCTCACGTCATCTTGAGCCTTCCCCCTCACGTTATCTTGAGCCCTCTCCTTACGTTATCTTGAGCGAAGTCGAAAGATCTCGTCCGTCGGCGGACCGGTGCCTCGG
>REEK01000085.1 GCA_007695115.1 Sphaerobacteraceae bacterium | reverse complement strand
GGCGCAACTTCTCCCGGGCCTCTTCGAGTTCGGTCGACTCATGGTCCGATGTCATACCGGATCCGGCATAGGCATTGATCAGCTTGCCGCGAACGCCCGGTGCATGACCGTCTCGCCTCGGCGCCTCGAGCTGAAGCCGATCGAAAATCGACTCATCACCGCCCAGCACCCCTGGGAAATTCATCATCTCACCGAGTCCGACTACCCGCGGCAGACCCAGTCC
Source organism: Sphaerobacteraceae bacterium (assembly GCA_007695115.1). Classification (GTDB taxonomy): domain Bacteria; phylum Chloroflexota; class Chloroflexia; order Thermomicrobiales; family Thermomicrobiaceae; genus SLMJ01. The sequence continues at coordinate 11,077 of REEK01000085.1, read as the reverse complement.
CTCGGCAATTGCCTCAGTCGTCATCTCGGCACCGGCAGTCTCGAACGGACTGGCCGGAACACAGGATGGGATCGTGAAAAACAACGACACCGGCAAGTTCTCGGATGCCGCCATCAGCGCCTTGATTCCGTCCAGTCCGGCAACGTTGGCGACCTCGTGAGGATCGGTGACGATAGCGCCCGTACCGCACGGTACGACCGCTTTCGCGAACTGATCCATCCAGAGCAGTGAACTCTCCACGTGAACATGACCGTCGATGAACGAGGGGGCGAGGTATGCGCCGGCCGCGTCGAACTCTGCCGTAGCCTCAGGATAGTCACCAACTCCGGCAATTCGCCCGTCGTGGATGACCACATCGACGTCTTCGATCTCGTTGCTGGCGACGTTGACGACTCTGGCGTTCCGGATCACCAGATCGCCGGCCGTCTTCCCCTGCGCTACGTCCAGAAATGATCGCCACTGTTCAACCATCTTGAGCTCCCGCCCGGTAATTCGCCTCGAGTCCATTGTGTCGACGTACCCATGAATCGTCTAGTCGAGAAGTCGCCGCTCGGCTTCGCCCAGCAAGTCGTTCAGCATATTGAGCAGCTGCATCGCATATTTCGGGATGTGGAGGATGTCTTCGTAAGGAACCCTCGTCGAAACACGCGCCCCGACTCCGTGTTCCTGTTCATCCCACCAGAGCTCTTCACCATCACCCACCAGACCACGGGCGATGGCTGGCATCACGATCCGGGCCCGGCGCTCCAGTGCATGAAAGCGTCGCTCGTTCTGTTCTTCCCAGAAGAGCCCCGGAGACGTATCCCAGGCTTCAAGGACGTAGACGCCACCGCCCAGCCGGACATCGACGTGCCCCTCATCGGTATCGATCGATACCGACCACCGGTTCTGATCATCGATATGCGGATAGGCATAGAATCCGGCGTCGCTGAGCGTCTGGACAACGCGCTCCAGCATCAATTTCGGGGTTTGTGGCTGGTCGTGAGCTCCTGCGCCGTTTGCGCTCATTCATCTCGCTCCACTGTTGAATCATTTATTGCTTCACCCCGTTCGAGGACCTGGCGTAACGCGCCGATCATCACATCGACGGTTGCCAGCGTGTGCGGGTCCAGATCATCGCGAGCATGAAGCTCGACACCAGGAACCACTTCCCACCGTCGCCAGCTGCGCGAGATCGGTGCCGCTGGAGCCGGTGCAACGGCCGACGGGCGCGTCTCCTCCAGCCGAACCCGGATCTCGTCCAGACTGAGATTCACCTCACGAAGTGTCAGGATCTGCTGCAGAAGTCGATAATGTTCGCTCGTGTAGTATGAGGCTCTTCCGCGGCCGACCGGCGGTGGAAGCAGGTTCTGTTGGACGTAGTACCGGATACGCCGGGGAGGCACACCAAGACGGTCGGCGAGCTGCCGGACGGTCATCACATCAGCTGTACGATGATCTTCAGACTGCACGCTGACTTCCGGCTCCCCCCAGATGCAGGTTCGATCAGTTCAGTCAGCAAGTATAGAGCGCAATGCTGAATATCGCAGAGCTACAGAGCGAGTGACGCCTGGCCGGATGGTCGGAAGTCGATCACTTCCAGCGTTACTGACGTCCTTCCCCGAAAGGTATTCGGGCGCAAGGACACCGCGAGATCGACCGAAGCGCACTTATCCAGCTCAACCAGGCGATCACCACCACTGAAGGAGACCGCTCGCAGGTTAATCCCGTCCCGGGACTGAACGTTGAATAGTAGATGAGCCTGATCGCGACTTCGCTTTGCATCGAAGACCAGCAGATCGCGCAGCAGGAATCGAGGTGCAGGATTGCCGTGCCCGCATGGCTCCAGCGCATCGAGCTCCGACACGAGATCGAGCGAGACCAGTGCCGGGTCCAGCTCGGCATCCAGACTCAGCGATGGCAGAGGTGGCTGAGGCCCGACCTCGCGCGTGAAGATCTCGTTGATTCGATCGGTGAAATCACCGATGCGGTTGGTCTCGATTGTCAGGCCAGCGGCTTTGGCATGCCCCCCAAACCGCTCGAGCAGATCACTGCAGCCGTGTAGCGCTTCAACTACGTTGAACTCATCGATGCTCCGGGCAGAACCCCGGCTTAGCGGCGAACTCTGCTCCAGCGCGATAACCGGACGTCCGAACTGCTCGGTCAGTCGACTGGCCACCAGACCAACCAGGCCGATCCGCCAGTCTGGCGATCGCACCACGAGTACGGGCCGCTCTGACTGCCCGTCCGATTCGACGACCAGTCGAGCTTCGGCGATACATTCGTCGAGGAGCATCTGCCTCTGCCGGTTGAGATCGTTCAGGGCGTGAGCAAGCTCGTCCGCCTCATCGGCAGATTCGGTCAGCAGCAGGTTCAGCGCGGTCCACGGGTCGTCGATCCGCCCTGCGGCGTTGATTCGCGGACCCAGCAGAAACCCGAGATGGTGACTCTTTATCTCACCGGTCTTCACGCCAGCAGCATTCGCCAGTGCCTGCAAACCGGGGCTGGCCTGCGACTCGAAGAGCTGCAGACCTCGCTGGACGATTGCCCGGTTGGGGCCACTCAGGTGAACCACGTCCGCCACGGTCCCCAGCGCCACGAGCGGAAGGTATCGATCGAGCATTGCCCCATCGTTCAGATATCTCAGCACCTGCCAGGCGACCCCGCAGGCACAATATTCGGCGAATGGATGTTGAGAGTCCGGGCGCTTCGCGGAGACGAAGGCATCACAGGGCATATCCAGAGAGGGAACATGATGGTGATCGATCACCACCGTCTTGAGGCCGCGAGACCTCGCGTGACTCAATTGCTCCCGATCACTGGTGCCGCAGTCGACCGCGATCAACAGGCTGCAACCATCCGCGGCGGCCCGATCGATCGCCCCGATATTCAACCCGTAGCCATCACGCTCCCGATGGGGAAGATAGGCGCGGGCATCAGCCCCGAGATCTCTCAGCGATCGAACCAGCAAAGCTGTCGAGGTGACACCGTCCACGTCATAGTCACCAAAAACTGCGATGCGTTCTCCAGCATCAATAGCCTGGCGAATCAATCCGGCTGCCCGATCGATATCAGGCAGGGTAGATGGGTCCGGGATGAGGTCCTGATGGTGGCTGAGTAATCGCTCGGCGTCGAGTCGGGATTCCACTCCACGGGTGGTGAGAATGGCGCCAATCAGGCCGAAGGATGAGAGTTCATTGGTCTGGGGACTGGCTGGTTCGATCCATCGATATCGCGGCACTGAGCGCGTCACCTCTCATTGCGTCGAGCCACAGGCATCGTCTCAGGCGCCACTGGCATTTCGGGTTCGGACCATAATCGTGTCGGCAAGCCGGCGGCCGATGACATGCTCGGTTTCCTGCACGAGTATCTTCACCGGGCCATCGAATGGCAGGTGCTCCACCATCGTCAGATCAGCAGCCGGGTACAGACCGAGATCCCCAAGATACCGCAGTTTCTCGGGATCGGTATCGCTGACCAGCTCCACAACCGCGTGAGAACCCTCTGGAAGCTCGCTCAGGCGAAGGCCGACCGCTGCCGCGATCTCTCCCTCAGCCGTTGGAATCGGCTCCCCATGTGGATCGACGCTGGGAAACCCGAGTGCCCTGTCTATCCGGGCCTCGAATTCCTCGGAAATACTGTGTTCCAACCGATCTGCCTCTTCGTGAACCTCGTCCCAGGAGTAGCCGAGTGCTTCAGCAAGGTAGAGCTCCAGCAAGCGATGATGTCGGATCACCTCCAGCGCAGCCTTGCGTCCCAGAACGGTCAACATCACGCCCTTATAGGGACGATGTTCCACCAGATTGAGATCAGCCAGACGCTTGACCATATTGGTGACAGACGGGCTCTGGACCTGCAAGCGTTCAGCGATTGATTGTGTGGTGACGCTGGAGCCTTCTTCTTCCAGCTTGAAGATGATTTTGAGATAGTCTTCCATCGCATGGGTTATCATGCAGTCTCCTGGAAATGGTCACCAGCAAAGGCAATTAGTCGGCACCTCGCGTGGCCGCCCGTTGCGGCATTTCTGTCTGCTCCGAGTATACTCTGCGGCATGAAACGAAACGCTAAAGGCTCAGACCACAATCGAAGATTCTCCCCCTGGAAGATGGCACTCGCCGGAGCCGGGCTGGCGATTGGTGCGCTATCGTATGCGTCCTACGTTGAACCTCGAACCCTCCTGGTCCGGGAAATCGACATGGCACTCCCCACCATGCCTGAGACGCTGGACGGCGTGACAATCGCCTTCATGAGCGATTTGCACGTTGGAGGTCCCGGGGATCCGATCGGAAGCATCAATCGCGTGCTCAGTGTGCTTCACCGCCTGCAGCCTGATCTGATCCTGCTGGGCGGGGACTTCTATGACAATGGCACACGAGAGGATCAGGAGCCAGACTGGTCACGTTTTCCGGCGATCGCGCCAACGGTCGGGATTCCCGGCAACCACGACTACTATACGGATGAAGCAAACAGCGAGAAGGTCATGAAGCACCTCGCCGATTGCGGCATTCAGATGCTGCGAAACGCCAGCGCTGACGTCGAAACCGGGCGAGGAGTTGTCAGAATTGTCGGCCTGGACGATCCATACACTGGCCGGGCAGATGTTGGTCGGGCAACGAGCGGTCTGACAAACGATCATCATCCGACGATCATGCTGGTCCATGCCGGACTGGTGGCCGACTACCTCCCGATCGCCAGCGCAGATCTCATCCTCAGCGGCCATACGCATGGGGCGCAAGTTGCGTTCTCACCGTTCAAACGAACCGGCCCACTCGACGTCTTCTGGTGGCTCGATGTGATCAAGGGACTGCCAATTTCGCCCTATCGGCAGGGGTTCTTTCGCGTGCGGGGATCGATTCTCTACGTCGGAAACGGCCTTGGAACCACATCGTTCGGTGTGCGCTTGATGGCTCCACCGGAGATCGCGATCTTCAGGCTCTACCGCGGCACCGGCAACCCTGACGTATCCTGTGATGCCCCAGACCGCTACCTGCTCCGTCATGAGACGCACTGGACTATGCCCGGATAACGTCGTTGGGCCGGCAGCGTGCTATCGAGAACGATCTACCAGTTGCTCGGCCAGACCGGCCATCGCATCTCGAGCGGCACCAGGCTCGGCAATCTGATCCAGGATCAACAGCCCGCGTGCGTGATAGTCCTCGGTCATCGCCTGCATCTTCCCGGCGATCTCATACTGGTCGAGCATCGCCGTAACCCGGCAGACATCGGCCTCATCGACTGAATCTCTCGCATAGATGTCCCGGAGCTCTGAACGTTCCCGATCATTGAGTTCCTGCTGCAGCAGAATAATGGGAATCGACTGCTTGCGACCACGAATATCGTCTCCGGGTTGCTTTCCGGTGCTGGCTTCATCGCCCCAGATACCGAGATAATCGTCGCGAATCTGGAATCCGAGCCCGAGCAGCCGGCCAAGTTCCTTCCACCAGTTCGCGGAGGAGGCATCAGACCCGGCAATCCGTGCCCCGGCCCAGCTGGCGTAGGCGACGATTGCGGCGGTCTTTCCGGAGATCATCTGCAGATATTCCCCCGGACGGACATCGGACCGCTTCTCGAATCCGAGATCCAGCACCTGCCCTTCGACGATCTTCAGCGTCATCGAGTTGAACTTCACCGCCAGATCGGCAATCGTGAGAGGATCCAGTCCAGCTTTCGCCGACTCGAAGACAGCCAGCTGGCTCAACGCAAACGTGGCATCACCTGCATTGATCGCCTGCGCCTCGCCCCATCGACGCCAGATCGTCGGGCGACCACGTCGGAGTTCACTTCGATCCTGAATATCATCATGCATCAACGTGAAATTGTGCAGAAGTTCAATTCCGGCCGAAACAGGCAGGGCAGCGCGCGGGTCTCCGCCCGCTGCCGCCGTCGAAAGCATGCAGAACACCGGGCGAATCCGCTTTCCGGGATCTGACTGTACCGGAATGAAGCGCTCATCGACCCAGCCAAGATGATAGCGAACCACGTTGTAGAGGTGGAGATCGTCAGGGCCAAAGAGGCCATCGGCATCGCGTTCCGCAGCATCGACAACGGACCGCATCTGCTGTTCGATCTGGCCCAGCAGATCGTTGACGAGATGGTCGCTCACAAATCCCCCAATGGCTGAATCACGTTGAACCCGAACCCGCCTTCGGGCATACTATAACAAGTGTGTGTATTGACTTATAGTCGATTGACGGGCGGCTGGACAACAGTCGATCTGTCTCTCGCAAGACCAGGTCGCACACCATCGTCCTGACACACTCAGGACGGAAGCAACGAGTAAGACGTGGAGTTGGCCTGACCGACACCCGGAGGTAACCTGCAATGATCTTCGATCCGATTTTTCTATTGTTCATCATTCCGCCAATTCTGCTCATGCTGTTTGCACAGTGGCGGGTGAAGAACACGTTTGGCAAGTACAGTCAGGTCATGAACCAGCGAGGAATTTCCGGCGCCCACGCGGCCCGGCAGATCCTCGATGAGAACGGCCTGTACGATGTGCCGGTAGAGCATGTCGAAGGTGAACTGTCCGACCACTACGATCCACGGGCACGGGCGCTACGGCTCTCGACCCCGGTCTACAGTGGTTATTCAGTCGCCGCACTCGGCATCGCGGCACATGAGGCTGGACACGCACTCCAGCACGCTCAGGGTTACGTTCCGCTGCAGGTTCGATCGTTGCTGGTTCCGGCCGCAACACTCGGTTCGAACCTTGGCTGGATCATGATCCTCGGCGGTATCTTCCTGCAGATCACCGCGTTCGCCTGGCTGGGCGTTCTGTTCTTCGCAGCTGGTACGCTGTTCGCGCTGGTCACACTGCCAGTCGAGTTCAACGCCAGCAGCCGTGCGATGGCGATGCTCACCAGCAACGGCATGATCATGACTCAGGAAGAGCAGAGTCAGAATCAGCAAGTGCTCAACGCTGCGGCGCTGACCTACATTGCTGGATTCCTGGCGGCATTCATGCAGCTGATCTACTGGATCCTTCTGGTCACCGGAATGAGCCGGGACTAGAGCCTCGATTCGCCGAAACCGAAACGCAGCAGAAGCCCCGACCATTTCTGGTCGGGGCTTCTGACTTTTCTATCGCTCGCGTAGATCGCTAGAGCGGTTCTCACTAGAGTTGACGACCGGTAGTCGGCCACCTCCGTGTGGCCCTGAACAGCAACCGCATACCCGGCGAACGCTTCGGTGGATCCGGGGCAGACGGAGCTGCCCAGCTACCGACAGCAAAAATGAAACCTGCTCTAGCTAACGCGTTCCTGGCGCGCGATCCTGACGACGAAGGACACGGCCGGCAAACTCCCCGGTTGCCTTCCCATCGCGCACCGCATGCACCCCGTTGACGATCACCTGTTCGATCCCGTCTGGATGTACCGTCGGATTGTCGTAGGTCGCCCGATCGATGACCGTGTTCGGATCAAAGACCGTCACATCGGCGAAGTTACCCGCCTTCAGAACGCCACGATCCGGCAGGCCGAGTCGCCAGGCGGAGAGGCCGGTCATCTTGTGAACCGCAGACTCCAGCGGCATCAGGCCCTCATCCCGGGAATAATGACCCAACACACGCGGGAAGGTGCCATAGGTGCGAGGATGCGGTGTTCCACCCATTAACCCGTCAGAGCAGTGCATCAGCCATGGCTGCACGATCAGATTCCGGACATCGTCCTCATCCATGGCGAAGAGAATCATCGATACTTCGTGGTCTTCATCGAGCAACAGGCGGATGGTCGCCTCGAATGGCTCGATTCCCCACTGTTCAGCGATCTCTTCCAGTGACTTGCCCACGCACCAGGCATTCTCGTCAGTCTTGACACCGGAGATCCGGATGTTGTCATAGCCGGTGGCGATGACGTTCGATTCCCAGTCCTCGCGGCCTTCCATCATGTCCCGCCGCATCGCGTCCTTGACGCGAGAATCGCGCAGCCAGTGATTGAGCTGATCGATCCCCTCTGCATGGGCCCACGGCGGCAACAGCGCAGCCAGCATTGTGCTGCCGGCTGTATACGGATACTGGTCTGCGGTGATGTCCAGTCCCTGCCCTCGAGCTCGCTCAACCGCGTCAATCATGTCCCCGGACAGGCCAAACGCCTGCTTACCACGCGCTTTGAAGTGCGAGATGTGGCAGGCAGCACCACTCTCCCTGGCGATCCGGAAGACTTCTTCCATCCCCTTGAGAATTTCCTCACCCTCATAGCGCATGTGATACACCATGAACGAGCCGTGACTGGCTACGATCTCCCCGATACTGATCATCTCCTCGGTGTCGCTATAGACACACGGTGAATAGATCAGTCCGGTAGAGAAACCGATAGCTCCCTGGCGAATCGACTCATCCACCAGCTGACCCATTCGCTCGAGTTCTTTGTCAGTCGGCGCCCGATTGTCCATCCCCATCGCATGCAGACGGACCGTACCGTGGCCAACCATCGCGGCAACGTTAGTGGCTGCGCCTTCACACCGATCGAGGTATTCGCCAAATGAGCGCCAGTCCCAGGGCAGCTCCGGGTCACCATTCAGGCCCGAAAGATGCCGTCGCCAGAGTGGGACATCGGACTCTTTGATCGGCGCTTCCGACAGCCCATCCTGCCCCAGCAACTCCAGGGTAACGCCCTGCATAAGCTTCGGAGCTAGCTGCGGATCAGACATGTTCACCAGGTCACAATGGCTGTGCATGTCGATGAATCCGGGAGCGACAGCCCGTCCCTCAACATCGATCACCGTGCCGGATTCTTGAGCGTCGGGGCCAACCGCGACGATCCTGTCCCCCTCGATGACGACATTCCCCTGGACTGGCTGCGCTCCCGTTCCGTCGTAGATCATCCCGTTCTTGAGTGTGAACGTCACGCTCTAGGCTCCTTCCCCATACTCTCGATTGATGAACCGGCCATGACCGGCTTCACCACGGACAACGTGCTCGCCATTGAACTCATACATCGTCGTGCCCCGCACCATGGTGCGCACCACCCGGACATTGATCTGCTTGCCCTCGAATGGTGTCCACTTGTTCTTGTGGAGCATGTCGGTGCCTCGCACCGTCCACGGTGCATTCAGGTCGTAGATCGCAATATCCGCGTCCGAACCCGGGCGAAGCGTTCCCTTCCGCGGATAGGATCCGAATATCTTGGCCGGGTTGGTGCTCGTCATCCGGACGAAGTCCGATGGATCGAGGTCACGCTTGTTCAGGAACTCATCGAGCATCGCCGGGAGCATCGTCTGAATGCCGGAGAGCCCGAGCGGCGCGTTCCAGATGTTCTCCTTGCCCGGTTCCTTCTCCTCGATGGTGTATCCGCAATGGTCTGAGGCGATCGTGTCCATCGTTCCATCCTGGAGATAGGTCCAGAGCCCTTCGACCTCGTCGCGATCGCGGATGGCTGGTGCGCATCGACCATATGGGCCGAGTCGAACAAGATCATCGGTGTCCAGCGCAAGATACTGCGGGCAGGTTTCCGCTTCGATGCGGACACCCCGTTCCTTGGCGTTCCTTACGATTTCCAGACCGCTGATCGTACTGGTGTGACAGATGTAGGCCCGTCCTCCAGTCTCCTCCGCAAAGAAGACAACCCGGTTGATCGCTTCGGCCTCGACGATCGGGGGCCTGGAGTCCGCATGCGCCAGTGGGTCATTCTCCCCGAGTTCCTGCAACGTTTGAATGCCATCCTGGAGCAAATCATTGTTCTCGGCATGGATCCCGAACGGGATGTCCGTATCAGCGAGCAGTGCGAAGACATCGTACATACTGGCGTCGGTGATTCGTTGGAACTTGGGATCGGAACTGGCCATGAACGCTTTGACCGCGACGATGCCCGCATCGATCATCTCTTCGATCGACTCCAGATCCTGGTTGATCGCGGCACCCCAGAGGGCGAAATCGACCAGCGATCTCTCCTCACCCAGTCTGATCTTCTCGACGATGTGTTCCGCTTCGCTCGAGTTCGGCGTAGCCTGCGGCATCTCGACGACCGTGGTGATCCCACCGGCCACCGCGCCCATGCTGCCGTAGTAGAACCCTTCGATCTCTTTCGGGTCGGGCTCAGTGAAATGCGTATGCGCATCGATTCCACCGGGGACAACCAGATGATCGGTTGCGTCGATTACCTCGTCAGCATCAGCATCCGATGCGTCGGACGTCAACGCAATCACTCGCTCGTTTTCGATGACGACATCGGCGCGAAACAGATCTGACTCTGTTGCCACCAGTCCGCCCTTGATCACAATCTTTCCTGCCACGGCCTCGGCCCCCTGCCCTGTAAATTCTCACTCGCCTTTGAACACAAACGACATCGTTGTGGTGTCATCGTACCGTGATCAGAAACAGCATGCACCCCGCCTCTCACAATCCGGATTAGCACGGTGTTCCATGAGCAAGACGTGGCCACGGTAACTGAAACCTGAACGAGGCGAACAGCATGACAATCGAACAGGCCGAACGGCAACGCATAATCGATTCGGTTGAGCAAAACTGGACCGAGTTGATTCAAACTCTGGAGACTTTCGATGAAGCGGCGTTGCTGGAACCTGACGTGATCGGCATCTGGTCCATCGCGGATCTGCTGAATCACATCGAGACGTGGGACGGCAACGCCATCCGCATACTAGAACACGCCGAAAAGGGAGACGACCGGCCCTGGTGGATAGCCGCCGGACTGAATTACGACTCGGTCGATGAGTTCAACGAAGCAGACGTGGAGAAGAAACGGAATCGTTCAATCGACATGCGTTGGTCTTTGCTTCACAAGACACATGCCGAACTGATTACAACGCTTGAGAGATCGCCAGCACTCACCGACGTTAAGATCGAAGGCGATACATCCGGACACTATGCCGAACATCTCCAGGACATACGGCGCTGGCAGGAACAGCGCACCAGGATAGACAACTAACCCAGGTCGCCCCTCACCCCCCTGACGTGGAGTAGCCCGCCACCAGACGTCCCCCTGCGCTGGTGTGAACGGGCGCTCCACTTTACTCTGTACGTCAGATCGACTAGTGCGACCAGCAAAAAAATGCGCGTGGACCAGATGTCCACGCGCTAGTCGGTTCTTATTATTCCGGAGTTGAATCAGGCAGATTCCTGATAGTTCCGGGGCAGTTCTTCGTC